>JANXUB010000005.1 GCA_025352105.1 Burkholderiales bacterium
TTCCTTACAACGTGAATCGTTAACGAATGTGTGTGCCTTAAGGAGAATCTCCCTCAGTGGAGCCCACCCCGATGAGCGAAACCGGAATAGAACTGAGTGAGGAGCGAAAGTATATCGAAAACCCGAAACCGGGAAATCCCGGAAATCACAGCCCAAACGCGTCCGGGAACACGCGGCGTCCCCCTTGTTGCCAAACTACTTCAAATGTACTCATGTAAGTAGTTGATTTATAAGGATCGTGCCAATTGAGCGATCCGTGCGACCGCACCGAATTGGGGCGAAAAAGAATGTGTTGTCGGTCTGCAACAACGTAGTTTGAGGCGCTTTGGGGCGGATTTTCGGCCACCATGAGGGTCAAACGGTGACCGTGCGTTTTCAGCAAATTCGTCAGCCGAGGCATCGCCGACAGCACGTTTGCGTCATCAGCGAGCAGCATGCGAATGCGCACATTTCGCTCATTCATCGCCGCCAGCAACGCGTCGCATCGCGCGCGCGATTCCCAACCTTGCAACGCTAACGATTGATCCAAAACGTCGAGTGTTTTCTCGCATCGCGCGACCAGCTCATCGACCGCGCGTGACACATCGAGCCACGAAACAAGCGACCGCGATTCAGGAGTTACGAAGTTATCCATCAACCAGTTTTAGACGGCCGTCGCAGTACCACTCATACAGCGCGTCAATGGTTTCTTTGGCCTGATCGCGCGTGATAACGGCGCGTCGCTCGTCGGCGAGTGCACGCCAAAAATGAGCATCACCTTTTATGACGAATGCATCGCCGTTGATGAATAGAAATTCATCATCGTAGAGGCAGAGGGTCGCAGGGGCTAACGCAACACCTTGCTGCATCGCGAGCTTAGCGAATGCCTGACGCGTAATGGGTTCGTCAGGCGCGTCGAATTCAATTTGCGGCTTCACGTCGGTGGCAAAGCATCCCGCGAACTGCTTCATCGCGGCGCGATCAATCTGCATTTCGGCAATCGCGCCGAGCACTTCGCGCTGATAACTCGCGGGCATCCTGGCGGGCGTCAAGGTCGCGGGCAAATCAGGATCACTCAGACGACCTTCGATTTCGCTCGTAGCGCCCAGCCAATCCAGAAAGGCGTCAGCTAGCTCTTGTCGCGTCGGCGCGCGAAAGCCAATTGAGTAGGTCGTGCAAAAACCTTCGCTTTGCATTGCCACGCCATCGTGGGCCACTTGCGGTGGCAGATAAAGCATGTCGCCTGCTGTCAACTCAAACGTTTCCGTCGGCACCAGTTTTTTCAAAATTTTGAGCGGCGCAGCAGGGTCAAGCGACAAATCCTTCTGCTCGCTCAACTGCCAGCGCCGCGTGCCCATACCTTGCAACAAAAATACATCGTACGAATCAAAGTGCGGGCCGACGCCGCCACCCGGCGCCGCGAGTGACACCATCACGTCATCGAGCCGCGCGTACGGCAAAAAATTGAATTGTCGCAACAGCGCATCGGCGGCGTGCACATGCAAATTGAGTCCTTGCACCAAGAGCGTCCAGCCACGCTCAGGCAGCGCCGCAATCTGCTTCTTGTTGAACGGCCCGCTTTCCAGCTTCCAGTTTTTGCCGTCACGGATGATGAGCCGCGACTCGACGCTGGAGGATCCTGCCAGCGCCCAAAGCGTTTTCACATCCACCAGCTCTTTGAAGTCTGGAAGCGCGCCGCGCATCAGCCGCCAGCGTTTCTGCCAATGCGCCGCCATGAACTGCTTGGGCGTCATGTCGCCTAACAGCGTGCTTGTCTGTTTATCGTTACGGACGCTCACGCAAAGTCCCGGTCGGTTGTAAGGTGCTGGAATCGATACAAGTACGGCTCTCTATAATTTGCGGCAGTGAAGATTCTAGTTTCCAATGATGATGGTTACGACGCGCCGGGTATTTCTGCGCTGGCGGCGGCACTGTCATCGCTGGCTGAGATCACGGTGGTCGCGCCGAGCCGCAACCGCAGCGCTACGTCGAACTCCATCACCGTTGACCGGGCGCTGCGCATCACGAAGGCCGACAACGGTTTCTATTTTGTGGACGGCACGCCAGCCGACTGTGTGCATCTGGCGGTCACTGGCTTTCTCGATTTTCGACCCGACCTTGTGGTCTCCGGCGTGAACGATGGTGCGAATCTGGGCGACGACACGATTTACTCAGGAACGGTTGCAGCCGCGATGGAAGCTTATCTGCTCGGCATTCCATCGATTGCCGTGTCGCTCGCTGCGCGTCCGGCGACGCGTTTCGATACCGCCGCGCTTGTCGCTCGCGATATCGTTGCCCGCTATCAAACTAACTTGCCGTCAACGCCTTGGCTGCTCAATGTGAACGTGCCCAATGTGCCTTACGCAGAACTCAAAGGCATCCGAACGGTGCGTCTCGGCAAGCGCCATCAAGCCGAGCCTGCCGTGAAATCGATTAACGAGAAAGGCGACACCGAATATCGCGTTGGCCCCGTCGGAAAAGCCGCCGACGCTGGGCCGGACACTGACTTTGGCGCCATTGCCGAGGGCTATGCATCGGTCACGCCACTCTCCATCGACCTGACTAAATTTGACGCGCTGCATCTTGTCAAGGCGTGGCTTTCTTGAGCGATTCGTCCGCGCGCGCGGCGCGTTCAGCCTCCGGCCTGGGGATGGTCTCTGAGCGCACGCGTCTACGCATGGTTGCGCGACTGCGTGAGCAGGGAATTCGTGACGAAGTCGTTCTCGCTGCGATGGCCGCCGTGCCGCGACATTTGTTTGTGGAAGAGGCGCTGGCGAGCCGTGCTTACGAAGACACCGCGTTGCCAATTGGGTTCGCGCAAACCATCTCACAACCGTTTTCGGTTGCCCGTTCCTGCGAGCTGCTTCGTGCAGGCAAAACGATTGATCTCGCGCTCGAAATCGGCGGCGGTTGCGGCTATCAGGCCGCCGTGCTCGCACGTCTGGCGCGCGAGGTGTACACCATTGAGCGCATCGGCGCGTTGGCGGCCAAGGCGCGGCAAACCCTGTCGTCCATTGGTGTCAGCAACGTCAAAGTGCGCAACGCCGACGGTCAGGAAGCGGCTTCGAACGTCGTTCAGTTTGACGCCATCGTCGTCGCTGCGGGCGGCTCAAAAATACCGCCGAACTTACTGGGGCTCATGGCCGATGGCGGGCGCATGGTGATCCCGCTCGGCTCCCCCGAACGACAACGACTCACGCTGGTCACACGCAGTGGCGACACCTTTCAGCAAACCGCATTTGACGAGGTGGTCTTCGTGCCCCTAAAGACAGGACAAGAATAAATGCAGCATTCAAAATTGCTTTGTGCGGCCACCGCACTGTTGATTGTTTCCGGTTGCACCACGAGCGTTCCCGCACCGGTGCAGGATCGCAGCGCGCGACCCGCTCAGGCACAGCCACCGCAAGTTTTTCCTCCAGTGTCCGGGCCGGGCGCTCAGCTCAACCCTGCGCTGCCGGGCAACACAGCGGGCTCGAAGTTTCACGTGGTGCAGCGCGGTGAGACGCTCTACGGGATCGCGCGCAGCAACAATCTGGATATCAATGCGCTCGCCGCGTGGAATAACTTGATCGTTGCCCAGCCGCTTCGCGAAGGGCAGGTGCTGCGCTTGCAAGCATCCTCCGAGACCGACGCAGGCGCAGCGACAGCGACCTCGACAGCGTCCGTGCCGAGCGCAACGTTGACGCCAGTTCCATCTACCGGCGCGATTCAGGGGCAGCCACTGCCCGCAGGTCCGACTGCGGTGATTACTTCGGTGACGCCCATCCCCAATCAGCCGAACCCGGTGTTGCCAGTTGAGGCACCGTTCAAGCGAGAGCCCAAGTCGCAGCGACTGGCCTACAGTGATGCGGCGCTGGAGTCGATGAAGCAGGGCAATGTGGCGCCTGCGTTTCCAGCTGGTTCCGGCGGCCCCGTTGCTGCGCCAAGCGCGCCCGCCAGCGCGCCCGCCTCCACGATGTCGCCGACGCTCAGCGCGCCCCCCAGCGGTGCTGCCGTAGTCGCTGCACCCGCACCGTTGATAGACGCCGAAATCAAACCCGGCACTGGCGTGGATCGCGACGGCATCGCATGGACCTGGCCGACCTCGGGCAAGGTTGCCAGCAAATTCAACGACAAAGCGCCTATGAAAGGCATCGACATCGCGGCGAACGCGGGTACGCCAGTCGTCGCAGCAGCTGCGGGCAAAGTTATCTACGTTGGCAAAGAGCCGCGTGGGTTCGGACAGATGATCGTGGTCAGTCACGCCAAGGAAACGGTCAGCGTTTATTTCCACACCGACAAATTGTTGGTGAAAGAACAGCAGCGCGTATTGATCGGCCAAAAGCTCGCCGAGGTTGGTGATTCAGCGGGCAACAAAATGCATTTTGAAGTCCGCCGTCAGGGCCGCCCGCTGGATCCGATGTCGCTGATGCCGCGCTAGGGAAGTGCTGAAAAAAATCAACGATTTGCGACGGGCGTGGGCCCCAACCTTCGCCGGAGTAGCAATTAATTCAGTGTCTCCCCAGTTTTCCCGAGAATCAGCTTTCTAACGCAAAGCTTGATTGCGCAGGGGATAGGCGGGGTATTTTTGCAAAGTCGATAAGCGCGATTTCATGCACCTATCCCCAATAAAAAAGGCCTGACAGCAAAAAGCTGTAGGCCTTTTTTAATCGGCAGAGCGCCCTTGTCGCGGCTCTGCCGGGTAACGCCTGATCCTAGTAGTAGCGCGTTAACTGCGCCCACGGTGCAAGCGCTGCCAAGCCATCGTCATTGACTGCGCCTTTGGGCGCGCTTGCTTTTTTTGACGGCGGTACTTCGGTGACAAACAAGTCGAAGCGACCCTGCGCCGCGAGGATATCGTTCATTACGCGTGGATCGCGGCAGGCGGTGGCCCACAGTTTGTTGTCAGAGCGGGTTTGTCGCGCCTCGTTGGCGTACGTTGCGAACCAGCTTTGCGTGGCACGGGTGCCTCGCACAATCGCGCGGGCCAGCAGGCCAAACGTGGTGAGCGCCACAACGGTCAAGATCGCCCATTCGAAGGCGAAACCGGTTTCAACGGCGTTCAGCGCGCGTTCGGCTGCGGTGACGACGGCCATGATGGTGACGCCGAGTACGTAGGTCGGCAAACGCTTGGCCGAGAAAATATCAGAAAAGACGCTTTTTGCGGCAGATACGCCGTCGGTCAAGCGATCCAGGCCGTCGTGGGAGGTGTGGAAGTGAGTAGCCATGATGTTGATGTCCTTTTCTTGCTAGATGTTGCCCTATGGGTATTAAGGCGACACCTGCAATTTAGGGTAACCCCTGATATACTGCAAATTTATATTAGTGATTAATAATATTCACAATATTGATACATAGGCCGTCAAAATGCATCGATTTCGAATGCTAGACCTTAATTTGCTACGTGTTTTCGACGAGGTCATGGCCACGCGGAACACCACGCGAGCCGCAGAGAACCTCGCGATGACGCAACCTGCGGTCAGCAACGCACTGCGTCGTTTGCGCGAAGCGCTGGGCGATGAATTGGTGACCCGCGCGGGCTACGGAATCACCCCCACGCCCAGAGCAATCGCTCTATGGCCTGTGGTGCGCGACGCACTAAGCTCGTTGCAGGCAAGCATCGCGCCCGACGCGTTCGAACCGGCAACATCGAAGCAGGGTTTCGTCCTCGCCATGGCAGACGCCACCGCCGCCATGCTGATCCCGCCGCTCATCCGTCACAGCGAAACCCACGCTCCCGGCATCAACACCCGAGTGCTCCCGCTCACCACGCGCGATCCGCGCGCGCTGCTCGAAGCGGGCGAGGTGGATCTCGCCGTGGGCTACTTTCCGGCGGTGGTGGCCGCTATCAACCTGCAAAGCATGCAAACAGGCAACCCCGATAGCCTCTTTCACACCCAGCTCTACAGCGGCGAATATGTCTGCGTGATGCGGCGTGATCATCCGCTCGCGCTGGATTTGCGGCGCAAACCACTCACGCTCGACGCGTATTGCGCCGCGCATCACCTGCTCGTTAGTTTTTCGGGAAGGCCATTTGGCTTTGTTGACGAGGCGTTGGCCACGATCAACCGGACACGGCGAATTGTGTTAACCGTCAACCAGTTTTTTACGGCGGGACGGGTCGTCGCAGGGTCTGATTTGCTCACCGTTTTGCCGAGACACTTTTTGCCCTCGACCGGGATTCGTGAAGAGTTCGCGGTCGTCGATTTGCCCTTCGACGTGCCGCCCGTTCGCGTCGACATGGTCTGGCACCGGAGAACGCAAACGGTGTCGGCGCAGCAATGGTTGCGCGCGGCGGTGAGTGAGGCGGCGAAGGGCGCGGTGGCCGCGCTCCATGCGTAACTAATACGTCGCCGTTATTCCCATGAAAATGCTTCGTCCTGGCATGGGCGCAAAGTCCTTCAAGAAAGAAGTGTGTACGCGGATGTCCCGATTGGTCAGATTTCGGCCGAGCACATAAAACTCCGCGCTTCGGCTGTTGGCGAAAGCTACCCGGTATCGCACCGACGCGTCCACGCGCGTGTACGCTGGCGTGATGGTTTCGAACGAGGCGAGCTGATTCTGCGCAAATACGTGCGTCGCGCCTGCGTCCGCGTACCACGCGCTCCCCACCCCTCCGCGCCACGTGAGTTTGCCGCCGACTCTTGATGGGCTCATGCGCGGCAGATTACCGCCGCTGTCGCTAGTGATGATGCCGCGAACGGTGTCGGCCATGGCGGTAAATCCGAGCCCTTGCGTCGGCGCATAATCGAGCGAAAGCTCAGCCCCAGTGAGGCGTGCATTTACGTTCTTGAATTCGCGTTTGAGCAGTTCGCCATCGGCTGTGATTTCGCCCTCGGTGTTCACGCGATCAGCGACGCCGTCACGGTTTTCATCAACGCTTGCGCCGTAGATAAAGTTCTTCACGCTGTTGCGAAAAACCGAGGCACGCACGCTCCATGCGTGGCTTTGCAATTTGTAGGAAACGTCGATGTTTTGCGAACGCTCTTTGGCGAGCCGCGCGTTGCCAAGGTCGTAGGTGAGGGTGGCAATGTGTGCGCCTTTTGAGTACAACTCTTCGATGGCCGGTGCGCGCTCGGCGTGACTAAACGACGCGCTCACCGCACTGTTGCTGTCGAGCTGCCATTGATAGCCGATGGAGCCGCTCGACAGCGAAAAGCTGCGACCGGGCTGCGCAGCCATCGCGTCGGGCGAATGCGCAACACGCTCAATCCGCCCGCCGATTTCCACGCGGCCGGGGCCGAATTTCCGCTCGGTGACAGCAAAAAGCGCGTGGCTCTTCGTGTTGGTCAGCGGCACGATGGTTTCCTCGCCAAGGGCCGAGAATTCCGCACGCTCAACGTCCGCGCCAATCACTGTTCGCCACCCCGCGAAGGGCCTTGTTTGCAGATCGAATCGGGCGCTTCGTGCGTTGTTGCGAAACACGGTGCCGACTTCGCCCGACGATTCGATTTCGGCATGTTTGTATTGATTGTTGGCAACACTAAAACGGATGCGCTCCAGCCCGAGCACATTGTTGATTTCACCCAGGGTTTCGATGCGATTGCGGGACAGGTCAATGCGTGCCGCGTCGGGCGAAGGAATGCCGTAATTGCTCTCGAAGCGATTGATGCCGACGCCGATAAATCCATTGGTCAGAATGTAGGAACCGCCGAGACTTGCGTTGCGTGATCGGGTGTCCGAGTTCGCCAGTTTTCCGTGCGTGGTTTCGTAGTCATCAGTGCGGCGATCCGACGCTTCGCCAGTGAAGGCAAAGGGGCCAGCGCTAGCACGCAATTGCCCACCGAAATCGCGGGTTTTTTCTGCGGTTGACAAGCGCCCGTCGAGCAGCAGCCGTACGCCATCGCTGTGCGCTTGCGGAATGCGATCAGTGACGACATTGACCAGCCCACCAATCGCGCCCGAGCCGTACAGCAACGTCGCCGGACCGCGCAAAATTTCGATCTGGCGCGCGCCGAGCACCTCAGAGGAAACCGCGTGATCGGGGCTGATGGTGGCAACGTCAAGCGTACCGACGCCGTTCTCGGCGGTCTTGATGCGCGGCCCGTCGAGCCCTCGAATGATCGGTCGCGATGCGCCGGGGCCGAACGACGACGACTGCACACCCGGTTGTGTCGACAGCGTGTCGCCCAGGCTCGCCGCGCGGTCTCGCACCAACGCCGCCCTGCTCACCACGATGGCGGGCTGCACCGATTGCAGCTCGTCCTGATCGGTGAATGGCGAGGCGGTGACGATGACTTTATCAACCTTAACGGCTTCGTCGGCATACGCAATCCGCGCTGAGCTGAACACTGTCAGGAGCGCGCAGGCCAACACACTGAGCTGTGGATGGGAGTTTGAGTGAATGAGCATGGGCATGGCAAAAGATGCTAATGAAACTAAATTGCGTTTTAGCAGAAAACGAGCGTTAAAGCACATTTGTTGCATTAGCGTTAAAGTGTCATCTGATAACAACTTTTGCATGAAATAACCTGTGCATATGGGATAAACGACGAAATATCCATTTATCGATAACTCATCATTACCGCATTAAGCCACGACGAAATAAGGCATCTAGCGAAAAGCTGTGTCGCAACAGAAACGTCAAAAAGGTTTCTCGTTGCGATTAAAACGGGCGAGGGTTGCGAGGTCGCAACATCCGCTGGCACGCGGGCTGCAACATGGTGCGTAGTTCACCGAAACAGCGCGAATCCATGCACAATTCGGGAATATGTTTGGCAAACGCGCCGTCGTGCAGCGAACCGGCGCGCCAACACCAGACCCACACAGCAACAAGGAGGCCCCATGAAATCAAGCTCACTATTCGCCCGCAGCGCAGCAGTTCTAGCCGTGCTCCCGCTCTCGCTGGCGGTCAATCACGCGCTGGCGCAGACGGCCAACGTCACGCTGTATGGCGTCGTTGATGTTGGCGTGCAAAACGTCACCGGCGTCAAGGGCGGCAGCATCACGCAAGTGGCCAGCGGCATCATGGAAGGCTCACGTTGGGGGCTGCGTGGTACGGAGGATTTGGGCGGCGGTTACAAGGCCACTTTCGTGCTCGAAAATCGCTTTGAAGCGGACACGGGCTCGTTGTCAAATCGCACGATTTCGGGCAATCAGTTGCCGGATCGCTTTCTCGCTGGCCTGCCACCTGCTGTGCAAGCCGCGCTCAACGGCGCGGTCGGCACCTCGCTCGGCGTGAACTTGCCCGGTCGCTTATTTGATCGACAGGCTTTTGTTGGTGTGATCACGCCGTTTGGCGCGGTGCTTGTGGGCCGTCAGTACACCCCGGCGTTCGAAATAACCAATCGTTTTGATGCATTCGCCAATGCGACCGCCGCCTCGCCCGGCCAGATTTCCGGCATCCCGGCCGGCGTAGATATTCGCGAGAGCAATTCGATCCTGTATCGCATCGAATTAAACGGCTTCTTCGGTACGGGCTATTACGCGTTCGGCGAGAGCTCTTCGGGCACCAAGAACGGTCGTCTGGTCGGCATCAACGGCGGCTATCAGTCCGGCCAGTTTGGTGCCGGTGTGGGCTACAACGAGCGTACCAACAGCGCGGGGCAGAAGTCGCTCAACACGCTGGCCGCAGGTGCCAACTACAATGCCGGGTTCGTGAACCTCTTCGGGCTGTTTGCTTCCATCAAGGAGCCGAATGGCTCATCCGCGCCTGAATTGCGTGCTGGCCTCATCGCTGGCGGCGTGCCAGCAACATTGGTCGACAGTGGCATCCTGCCGCGCTTCATGCAAAACGCCAAGCTTTATCACGTTGGAGCGCGCATCCCGTTGGGAGTATCGACCATCACCATTGGCTATTCGCGCTTTGATGATCGTCGCGCGACTAACGCCGATTCCGAGTCCTACGGCATTGCCTTCACCTATCCGTTCTCGAAGCGCACGGATGTCACGCTCGCCGTCACCCAAGTCAACAACAATGCCAACGGGCAGGCATTGGCCGGTGGTAACGGTTTCCTTGGCGGCGTGACGGCGTTTGGTGGCAAGGATTCGACGTCAACCCAGTTCTCTCTGCGTCACAAGTTCTAAGTTCGACTCAGCACAGCAAGGCACACATCTTCAGGCCGCAGTCGCTCAGAGCGACGCGGCCTTTTTCTTTTTCGTTGCCGGAGTGCCTCGTTGCCCCGACTGGAAAGATGTCGCGCCCGCCGCGCCCCTTAAAATAGCCCGATGGATGATATCATTTACAAAATCGCGGTCAACGCGATTCCGCTCTTGCTCGCGATTACGCTGCACGAGGCTGCGCACGGTTACGCAGCGCGCGTGTTTGGCGATCGCACCGCTGAAATGCTTGGGCGCATTTCGCTCAATCCGATCAAGCACATTGATTGGGTCGGCACGGTTGCCGTACCCGCGCTGACGCTCGCGATTGGCGGTTTCTTTTTCGGCTGGGCCAAACCGGTGCCGGTGAACTTCGATAATTTGCGCAACCCCAAACGCGACATGATCTGGGTCGCGGCCGCTGGACCCGCCGCTAATTTGGTGATGGCCATCGGCTGGGCAATCATCCTGAAGCTGTCCGATATGTCGGCAATCGATGCAATCGCGCGTGCCGGTGTAGCGTGGAACGTCGGCCTCATGGTGCTCAATCTGCTTCCGATATTGCCGCTGGACGGCGGTCGCATCGTTGCCGGTTTGTTGCCGCAACAGCTCTCGTACAGCTATTCGCGTATGGAGCCTTACGGTTTATTTATCGTGCTTGGCCTTGCCGTCGCGGGCATCCTCGGCACGATTTTGTCGCCGCTGTATTCAATTACATATCGTGCTTTGGGCGCGTTGGTTGGCCTGTAGCTTATGTTTAAAGATCGCGTTCTCTCCGGCATGCGCCCCACGGGTTTCATGCACATCGGCCACTATCACGGTGCGCTCAAAAACTGGATCAAGCTGCAATCCGATTTCGAGTGCTTTTATTTCGTAGCCGACTGGCATGCGTTGACGAGCCACTACGATGACCCGCGTGTAATTGAGACGTCCACGTTCGACATGGTCACCGATTGGCTCGCGGCTGGGCTCGACCCGAATCAATCCACGATCTTCCTGCAAAGTCAGGTTCCTCAGCATGCGGAACTCTCCTTGCTGCTTGGCATGATCACGCCGCTCGGCTGGTTGGAGCGCGTGCCAACGTATAAAGAGCAGCAGGAAAATCTTAAAGAAAAAGACCTCACGACGTACGGTTTTCTCGGGTATCCGCTCATGCAAACGGCAGACATCGTCGTCTATCGTGCCAACAAGGTTCCGGTGGGCGAAGATCAGGTGTCGCATCTCGAAATCAGCCGCGAAATCGCGCGCCGCTTCAATCACATTTATGGCCGCGAACCGGGTTTTGCGGAGAAGGCAGAGGTCGCAATCAAGAAGCTCGGCGGCAAGGTCGGCAAGCAGTATCAGGCCTTGAAAGTGGCGTTTAATCAGGACGGCAACACCGAGGCCCTTGAGCAGGCGAAAGCGCTCGTGATGGCTGCGGGCTCAATCTCGAATGCTGAGAAAGAAACCCTGCTCGGCTTCCTCACGGGCGCACGCAAAACGATCCTGCCAGAACCGCAGGCGCTCTTGACGCCAACATCCAAAGTCATCGGACTCGATGGCCGCAAAATGAGCAAGAGCTACGGCAACGGCATCGATCTGCGCGAAACCCCTGCGTCGGTCGAGCAGAAGGTTCGCCGCATGCCAACTGATCCGGCGCGTGCGCGTCGCAATGATCCGGGCAATCCCGACAAGTGCCCCGTGTGGACGCTGCATCAGGTCTATTCGAGCGAAGCGACAAAAGCTTGGGTACGGCAGGGCTGCACCACGGCGGGCATTGGCTGCCTCGAATGCAAGCAGCCGGTCATTGACGCGATCAACGCTGAACTCGCCCCGATGCAGGCGCGGATCAAGGAGATTGAAGCGAACCCTGGCTACGTGAAAGAAGTGCTGCACGATGGTTGCGCCAAGGCGCGTCGCGTGGCGGAAGAGACTATGCTTGATGTGCGTGCAGCGATGGGGCTGGCGAAGGTTTAGGCAAGCGCAGAATAATTCGTATGCTTGCTGTACCGGCGGAGGCCGGTATCCACGCCCTCATCCCAATCAACCCTTTGCTGCGGGCGTGGGCCCCGGCCTCCGCCGGGGTGGCATTTCGGCGGTCGACCTTAGCGTACGTGTTTTGCGGGACGTACATTCCCGAAAAGTAACGAGGAGGAAATCATGAAGTCATTCGTTGATTATTTGAGCCAGTACGCCGCGTATCACCGCGACAAACGGAACATTGCGACGCACTTCGTGGGCATTCCGATGATTGTTGCGGCGGTGGTGATTTTGTTGTCTCGACCAGTGTTCATGCATGCTGACGGCGTGGCGATTTCACCTGCACTTTTTGGCGTTGCCTTGACCGCGTTGTTCTATGTGAAGCTCGACATTCGTTTTGGTGTCGCGATGACGGCGTTTCTGCTCGCGTGTTTGTGGCTCGGGCAATGGTTTGCCGTGCAGAGCACCATGAACTGGCTGGTCGCTGGAATCGGCCTGTTCGTTGTCGGCTGGGTGTTTCAGTTTGTCGGCCACTACTACGAAGGCAAAAAGCCCGCGTTTGTCGATGACATCATGGGCCTTGCCATTGGGCCGATCTTCGTTGCCGCCGAGCTCGCGTTCGAGCTGGGCTTGCGTAAAGACGTCGAAGATGCAGTCGTCGCCCGCGTTGGGCCAACCCGTATCCGGCAGATGAAAGCCGCGTGATGCCCGTTCCCGCAAAACAAAAATAACTGTCTGAAGTATTGATGGATGTAGTCACCGCAACGCCACCCGAAGTCGCCCCTGAAGTCGCCGCCGTCGTCGAACACGCGTTAGCCAAAATTTACGGCCAGCCGTTCGGCGAGATGCCGAAGGATCTCTACATCCCGCCGGAAGCGCTGGAGGTGTTTCTCGACGCATTCGAAGGGCCGCTTGACCTGCTGCTCTATCTCATCCGCAAGCAGAATCTGAACATTCTTGACATCCCGATGGCGGCGCTCACGCGACAGTATCTGGACTATGTCGAAAAGATGAAGTCATCGCAGCGATTTGAGCTGGCTGCCGAATACCTGTTGATGGCCGCGATGCTGATCGAAATCAAATCGCGCATGCTGCTGCCGCGTCCGCCGGTGACCGCCGAGGAAGAGGTTGATCCGCGCGCAGCTCTGGTCAAGCGCCTGCTCGAATACGAACAAATGAAGCTCGCCGCAGCGGGTCTGGATGACCTGCCGCAGGCTGAGCGTGACTATGCCATCGTGCAGGTTATCTTTGAAAAACAGACGTCCATGCGCATGCCTGACGTCGAGCCGGACGACCTGCGCCGTGCTTGGGGCTGGATTCTGGCGCGGGCCAAGCTCAATAAAACTCACCTTATTTCGCGCGACGAGCTCTCCGTCCGGGCGCGCATGAGTTATCTGCTGAGGAGGCTCAAACCGGGCTTGCATGTAGAATTCGCACAACTGTTTGAGGAAACGGCGACCGTACCCTTGGTTGTTGTCACCTTCCTCGCGATTCTTGAGTTAGCGCGCGAACGACTGATCTCGGTCGCGCAAACCGAACCCTTTAGCCCCATTTACGTGCAACTCGCCGGTGACGGTGGAGTGATGGTTGCGGCCACCGGCACAAATGCGGCGAATGACGAAGCGGCGTAGCACTTTTTCACTGCTTTTTCGTTTTTAGGGGCGTTCGCAATGGCGTTATCCATTGCCCATCAACCATAGAGCCCTTCATTGGACGAACTCACCCACGCGAAACGCGTACTGGAAACGGTCTTGCTGGCCAGCCACGAGCCGCTTCCGCTCGACGAAATTGTCAAAGTTTTTGATCCTCCGGTGCCCACCGAAACGGTGCGCCTGTTGCTGGCCGATCTCACCGCTGAATGGAAAGAGCGCGGCAGCATCGAGCTCACGCAGGTCGCCTCTGGTTACCGGTTTCAGACGCGTACCGAGATGCAGATCAACATTGATCGCCTGACGCCGCAAAAGCCGCCGAAATATTCTCGCGCCGTGATGGAGACGCTTGCGATCATCGCGTATCGCCAACCCGCCACGCGCGGTGAGGTTGAGGCGATTCGCGGCGTGGCCGTGTCGACCAACATCCTGAAAGCGCTCGAAGATCGCGGCTGGGTCGAGGTGATCGGCCACAAGGACACGCCGGGTCGTCCGGCGCTCTACGCCACGACCAAAGAATTTTTGAATGACCTGAGCCTACGCTCGTTATCCGAACTGCCGCCGCTGGCTGACCTTGATGCGCACCCCGCGCTTGAGCTGCCGGAAGTGCCGCATGAGCCGGTGTATCCCGAGCAGGGGCGCATCGACACGTCGCCTGCTGAATTGACCGATGCTGCGGCGCTGGTTGCCGCCACCGAAACGCTGGACGATGAGTTGTTCGAAGTTCCCCCTGGAGAGACCATGATTCCCCCCACATCCCCGACCGTTCACTAAAGATGAATGACATGCACGATTCCGACGCTGGTAATTTTGATGATCACGAACCGGGGGATGTGAACGGCAACGTCGATCCAGCGTACGCGAAGAAGATGAAGCAGGGGGCGCAGGGGGCTCAGGGTGCCAGAGCGCCACGAGCTGATCGCCCAGCAGGTAACCAGAACGGACGACCCGCTAGACCGCCTCGGCAGCCGCGCCCTCCACGCGCTGCGCCACCGGATGGCTTGACGCAGGATATGCAGGTGGTTCAAGCAAATAGCGATGGACAGTTATTAGAGACCGCGCAAAGCGCGTCCGATGCGCCGGGCGAGATGCAAGTGAGGCCAACCCGCCCCCCGCGTGAGCCACGTCAGCCGCGCCCACCGCGTGAACCCCGCGTTCAGCGTCCTCCAAGAGCCGAAGCCGCTGTTGGCGCAGATGGCGTTGCCTATGCGGAGGGTGCAGCCTTCGTCGCTAACGACGGCGCTGCCGGCATCGATGGCGATCATTCAACCAACGCGGGCGCTACGGATGCAGCACCGGCAGTGCCTGGCTCGGGCCAGGAGCGCAATGAACGCGGCCCACGTCGCAACCGCCGAGGTGGTCGTGGACGCAATGCACGATCGGGCCCAGATGATCGCAATGGCCCGCGCCAACTGCGCCAGCCCTATCCTGTCTACGATCCTAACGCTTCAGCAACTTCGGGCGAAGCCGGCCCAGACGCAGCATTTGCAGGCGTCGACGGCGAACATTCAACCGCCACACCGCGCATCACCAACTGGGTGCTCGACGATGCCGGCGATGGTTCGGCTGCGTTTGGCCCCAATCCGGGCGCGTTCGGCGACCCGAGCCGCCCGATGGATCGCTCGGCGCGACGCAACCGCAATCATCGCGAAAAGCGGGCCCAGAGCGCGCCGCCGGTTCGGATCGGGCAAGGCCCGCGTGACCGAATGATTCAACCCGCCGTTGCGATGTTCGACGACGAAGGCAACGCTATTGAGCCTGCGGAAACTGAAATCGTTTCTGGCGTCAACGATCAGGGCGAACGCGATGGCGAACGTCTGCACAAAGTCCTCGCGCAGCAGGGGCTAGGCTCGCGCCGCAACATGGAGGCGCTGATCGAGCGCGGTGAAGTGGACGTCAATGGCGTCAAAGCGCGCGTCGGTCAGATCGTCAATGAACAGGATCGGGTTCACGTCAACCGCCGCAAGGTCACGGTCAAGCTTGGAGACGACAACCCCCGCATCCTGATTTATCACAAGCAATCCGGCGAAATCGTCAGCCGTGATGATCCCGAGCAGCGCGACACCGTGTTTGATCGTCTGCCACGGCCTGATCACGGCAAGTGGGTTGCAGTCGGTCGTCTCGACTACAACTCCGAAGGCCTGATGCTGTTCACCACGTACGGTGAACTCGCCAATCGTTTCATGCATCCGCGCTACGAAATTCTGCGTGAGTATTCGGTGCGCACTTTGGGTGAACTGACGCCCGAGCAAGAGGATGCCCTGATGGACGGCATCGAGCTTGACGATGGCCCGGCGCGGCTGTTGTCACTGGATCGCATTGATCGTGACAGCGACGCCGCCAATCACTGGTATCGCGTGACATTGAACGAAGGCCGTAACCGCGAAGTGCGGCGCATGTTTGAGCACATGGGCCTCGTCGTCAGCCGCCTGATTCGCACGACCTACGGCTGCGTGCAAATGCCGTCGTGGCTCAAGCGCGGGCAAACGAAATTGCTCGATGAAGCCGAGACGTTTGAGATCCTCGAATCGGTCGGTTTGCGCTCCAAGAAAAAGCTCGAAAAAGCCGCGCGATTCGGCGGTCGAAATCGTATTCCGCAACAACCGCTCGGCCCGATGCGCTCGGCGACCGAGCACGAAGCCATCTACAACCCGACGACGACTGATGCGGGCGCCGGGCAGGGGCGAGGTGGCCGTCGACAGGGCGGTCGTGGCGGCGCAGGCGCCGGCCAAAACGGGCGCGGCGGACCGCGTTTCCGTACGGGTATGGGCGGTGGCAACGCGATGCCCGCGCCGTTGCAACAACAGCAATTTCCCGGCTTTGGCGGTGCAACAGAAATGCAGCCCGTCGGCCGCCGTCAGCGCACACCGGGCAACAAAGTCAAACGTGGGGCCAATGGCGAGGTCAACGGCAACGTCGCACCGGGTTATCGTGGTGGTGGCGGTGGCGGCGGAAATGCTGGCAATGTGGCTGTCACGGGCCGTGGCGGGAGCGGCAACGCCCGTGGCGGACGCGGCGGCGGTCGCAACGGCGCGAATGCGGGGAACGGCGGTAACGCTGGCTACCCTCAGGCTGGCGGTAACGTGCCGGCCGGCGGTGCTGAGGCCAAGCGGGGGCGCCGTCGTCGGGGTCGCGGGCCGGGGGCGGGCGCTGCGCCACGGACTGACGGCGGTGCGCCAAGCGCGCCGCCGATGCCAGACTTCGAATAGCGCGATTCGCGGGCGATGACGAGGCGGAACCGCCCCGCTGCCGCACTCAAATCGCCTGCTCATTGCATCGGCTTGGATGAACCGGGGACATTCGCTTCGATGCAAGCAGCTTTTCGCTAGAAGCGCCGCTGCTTTGGGGCTAACGCCAATAATCGTTTAAAGTCGATTATTGATGATTCGAGCCTCTAGCCCCAATGAAACGGTCGATTCAGCGCAAAGCTGAATTTTTGGTCAGAAGCCTCAAACTACCTTGACCGTGATATCCGGCAGTTTTTCGATCTTGCCGACCATGACGTCGCCGCGAACGACGGGCCCCACATTTTCGGGCGTCCCCGAATAAATGATGTCGCCCGCCATCAGCTCGAACGCCTCCGACAATTTGCTGATTTGTTCGGCCACGTTCCAGATCATTTGCTGCAAATCAGCGCTCTGTTTGACCTTGCCGTTCACGTACAGCTCAATCTTGCCGCGCGTGAAATGTCCCGTGTCTTCAACGCGGTGAATGGGGCCGATTGGCGCTGATTTGTCGAAGCTCTTGCCGATTTCCCATGGCTTCTTTTCGTCGCCCATTGCGCGCTGCAAATCGCGTCGCGTCATGTCGAGCCCCACTGCGTACCCGAATACATGTTTCAGGGCGTCGGCGGGCGCAATATTGCGACCACCGCTCTGCAACGCGGCAACCAGCTCAATTTCGTAGTGATAATTTTTGGTCAACGGCGGATAAGGATGATCAACCGTTTGCCCCGGCGGCACGAGCTGAATGGCATCGGTGGGTTTCTGGAAAAAAAAGGGCGGCTCGCGCGTCGGATCTGAGCCCATCTCGCGCGCATGCGCTGCGTAGTTTCGGCCAATGCAATAGATGCGACGCACCGGAAACACCTGCGAGCTGCCGACAATCGGAATGGTGGTCGCTGCGACCCGGAACGGTGTTGTCGGCGTCTGCGCCTGGGCGGTCACGCTGGCGCATCCCGCCATAGCAGCACCACCTCCAAGAACGCCCGCTGTGCCCAGCGATTTCAAGACATCGCGACGTGTTGTTTGGCTCATGCTGAGATCTCCTTATCAAGCGCTGGAAGAATACTCCGCAAAAATAAAAACGGACACCGAAGTGCCCGTTTTTGCGCGTCGTTGATCGAATCAATCCTCGACAAACGTCTCGTCGCGCTTTTTGCGGATGGCAGGCAGTGCAAGAACCACCAAAAGCAATCCTGCGAGCACCAGCATGGACGCGCTGATCGGACGCTCAAGGAAGACCATCGGATCGCCGCGCGACAACAGCATGGCACGGCGCAGGTTCTCTTCCATCATCGGGCCCAAGATGAAGCCGAGCAGCAAAGGTGCAGCTTCGCATTCAAGCTTCGCGAAGATGTAGCCGATGACGCCGAAGGCCGCGATGATCCACACGTCAAACGTTGTGTTGTTCACGGTGTACACGCCGATGGCGCAAAACACCAGAATCATCGGATAGAGGAGGCGATACGGAATCTTCAACAACTGAACCCACATGCCGATCAATGGCAGATTCAGAATCACCAGCATCGCGTTACCCACCCACATCGAAGCGATCAGGCCCCAGAAGAGCTGTGGATTCGCCGTGATGACCTGAGGGCCCGGCTGGATGTTGTGAATCGTCATTGCGCCGACCATCAACGCCATAACCGCGTTGGGTGGAATGCCCAGCGTCAGGAGCGGAATGAAGGAGGTTTGTGCGCCGGCGTTGTTGGCCGACTCAGGGGCGGCGACGCCACGGATGTTGCCTTGACCAAACGGTGGGTTGGCTTTCGGGCCAGCGATTTTTTTCTCAAGCGTGTACGAGGCAAACGACGCCAATACGGCTCCGCCGCCAGGAAGGATCCCGAGCACTGAGCCGAGCAATGTTCCGCGCGTAATGGCACCCCAGGAATCCTTGAAATCCTGCACTGTCGGCAACAAGCGGCCCACTTTTGACGTGAACACTTCACGGTCTTCGCCTTGCTCCAGATTGGTAAGAATTTCACCAATACCGAAGATGCCCATCGCAACGCCCACGAAGCCGATGCCGTCTGTGAGCTCGGGTACATCGAAGCTGTAGCGGGCAACGCCCGAGTTAACGTCAGTACCGACCAATCCGAGCACGATCCCCAACACCACCATCGCAATCGCTTTGACGATTGAACCGTGCGCCATAGCAATGGCAGCAAAGAGGCCCAGCACCATCAGCGAGAAGTAGTCCGCAGGACCGAACTTCAACGCCGCTTCCGATAACGGCGGCGCGAACGCAGCCACGAGCAGGGTAGAGAACGAGCCCGCTATGAACGAGCCGATCGCGGCCATACCCAGCGCCGCGCCAGCGCGACCCTTACGCGCCATCTGGTAGCCGTCCAGTGCGGTCACCACCGAGGACGATTCGCCGGGCAAGTTAACCAAAATGGCCGTCGTCGAACCGCCGTACTGTGCGCCGTAGTAAATACCGGCCAGCATGATCAGCGCCGAAACCGGTGGCAGCGCGTAGGTCGTGGGCAGCAGCATCGCGATGGTCGCGACCGGGCCGATGCCGGGGAGCACGCCGATCAGCGTGCCAAGCAGGCAGCCGATGAGCGCGTACAGGATGTTGGTGGCTGTGAGCGCAACGCCAAAGCCGAGGGATAGATTGCTAAGTAAGTCCATAGTCGTCTAACCACTCCAGGGGAAGAGTTTCATCTGAAGCTTCAAACCCCAAATAAACACACCGGCACAAAAAATACACATGATGACCGTGATGAAGGCCAGCTCGCGGTAGTTTTTGTCATGCGCGGCGACGCCGGAAATAAAGGTCAAGAGCGAGATCGCGATGATCATGCCGAGCGTCGGCAATGTGATACCGAACAGCACCACTGCAACGGTCAGGATGATGACTGGCTTCCACGTCCAGCCGATGCCTTCTGACTGGGCGTATTGCGCCTGATTTTTCAGGCCGATGCCGGCGATGATGAAGCCCAGACCCGCCATGATGAAGCCCAAAATGCGCGGAAAAAATCCCGGCCCCATTCGGGCTGCGGTGCCCATCTGATAGTTATATGCGCCAACGACAAAGATCAAACCCACCGCAATAAACATGATTCCGGCAAGCAGGTCTTTATTTTTTAAGAACCCATTCAAGTGACATCTCCTCCTGAGTAGTGACTCTAGGATTATGGTCTATCCGTCTGTCGCTTGTCTGTCTTTTCGTCATTGTTTGGCGACAAATTGCCGCAAGAAATGAAAAGAAATGAAAAAGCCACCCGAAGGTGGCTTTGTTGCGGCGCAACGAAGGCGTGATCGTCGCGTATCGCTTGCTGGTTACTTCACGCCGGCTTTGACGCGCAGTTCAGCCAGATGCTTCTCGATGACCTGACCTTGCAGGCGTTGTGACAGTTGTTGCTTCACTTCCTCAAACGCAGGCGCTTTGGCTTCACGGGTGTCATCGAGTTGGATCACGTGGAAACCGAACGGGCTTTGCACCGGCGTCGCTGTGTACTTGCCTTTTTGCAGAGCGATCATCGCGTCGGCAAACGGCTTGACAAAATTCGAAGGAACCGCCCAGTCAAGGTCGCCTCCGTTTTCTTTCGAGCCGGGATCTTTCGAATTCGCCTTGGCGAGTTCTTCAAATTTGGAGCCGCCTTGCAACTGCTTGATGATGTTTTCGGCTTCTTCTTTTTTCTCGACGAGGATGTGGCGAGCGCGGTATTCCTTGTCGCCAAGACCGGCTTTAATTGTCTCGTATTCTTTTTTGAGAACGTCATCGGTGACCGGATTGGCGGTCAAATATTCGTTGATGTAGGCGCGGATCAGGATCGAGTCACTCGCCACCTGCATTTGCGTTTTCATTGTGCTGGCGCGATCCAGGCCCTTGGCTTTGGCGGCGCGCATGAACAACTCACGGTTGATCAGTTCGTCGCGCAGAACGGCGCGGAGTTCCGGTGTGTCTGGTTGACCCTGGGCCAGGCGTTCCTTCACGATCAGATCAAGCTGTTCGGATGGAATGGCTACGTCGCCTGCGCTTGCAGGACGGGTTGCGGTGGGTGCGGCAACTGGCTTTTTAGCCGGGGCGGGCGTTTGGGCAATCGCAGAGCCAGCCAGCGTCGCAGACGCGATTAGCGTTGCAGCAGCAACTGTTGCAAATGAAGAGTATCCAGATTTCATCGTTGTGTGTTCCAGTGATTGAGGATTTAGCTAAGTATTTTGCTAGATTTTTGCTAAGTTTTGACTAGGGCTTCTTCATCGGGCGTCGCCACCGTCAGTGACAGCGCGTGAATCGTGTGCGGCATCAAGTCCGCCACCAACGCATAAACCGCGCGATGCCGGGCAACCGTACTGAGCCCTGAAAAAACGTTGGACACGATTTTCGCCGATAAGTGCCCGCCGCCGGTGTTTCCCGCATGTCCGGCGTGAAGCGCAGAGTCGTCGCTGATGGTCAAAACCGTCGGCGACAGCGGGGCAAGACGTGCTTCAAGGGCGGCTACAAGCGCGTTCATTTCGGGGCAACCTCGTTGTCCGGGCTCTCTTTGATGTACTTGGCCAAGAGTGCCACGTTGCCAATCGTGAAGGCGAAGAAGAGGCCCATCGCCCACCACACTTTGAAATTCACCCACGTATCGAGGCTGTAATTCGTTGCCACATAGCCGTTAAGAACCGCCATAAAGACAAAAAACACGATCCAGGCCCAAGTCAGTTTGCTCCAGAGCGCGTCCGGCGCCTGAATCTGCGCCTGCTTGAACACCACCTGAATCCAGTTTTTCTTGAGCACCAGCTTGCCAAACAGGAGCGCCAGTGCAAACGCGCCGTAAAGCGCAGAGGGCTTCCATTTGATGAAGGTTTCGTCGTGCAACAACAGCGTTGCGCCGCCAAAAATCACGATGATGGCGAGCGAGAGCCACTGCATCGTACTCACGCGCTTCGTGCCAAACCACGCCCACGCGATGGCAATTACGGAGGCCGCGATGGCCACGCCGGTAGCGAAGTAGATGTCTTTGAGTTTGTAGGCGACGAAAAAAAGAATGATCGGCGCGTATTCGAGAAGGAACTGCATGGAATAGCATTGTATGCAGGCCGCATTCATACGCTGCGGCCACCGCGTTTAATAAATGTTGTTGACAATTTAATTGTGTGCAATATAATTTCTGAAAATGAACGCAAAAAGCTCACTTTTAGACCTCGATCGCCAGCTCTGTTTTGCGCTTTATGCGGCGTCGCTCGCGATGACCAAGGCGTACAAGCCGATCTTGGCGGAGCTGGGTCTGACCTACCCGCAGTACCTCGTCATGCTCGCGCTCTGGCAGCACGGCTCGCAACGTGTGGGCGAACTCGGTGAGCGGCTGGGTCTTGACTCCGGCACGCTGACGCCGCTTGCAAAACGTCTGCAAGCACTGGGGCTTATTGAGCGTGAGCGCAGCGCCGTCGACGAACGACAGGTCGAAATAACCCTGACCGCAGCGGGCCAACAATTGCGCGCTCGTGCCGAACCGATACCGCTGTGCGTGATGCAGCTCACGGGCTGCCAATTGCCGCAACTTGAATCCCTGACGCGTGAGTTGAAAGACTTGCGCCACCAACTCGCCTCGGCGTACCCCGCAGAGGCGAACCTTTTCCCCCCACTGAAAACCTAGGAAATCACCATGTCCATCGAAAAAGTACTCTACCGCGCCGAAGCCACCTCCACCGGCGGTCGTGAAGGCTCGTCGCGTTCGTCCGACGGCATTCTTGACGTCAAACTCACCACGCCAAAAGAGCTCGGCGGCAACGGCCTTCCCGGCACCAACCCCGAGCAACTGTTCGCAGCGGGTTATAGCGCCTGCTTCCTCGGTGCGTTGAAATATGTAGCGGCTGCCGCCAAAGTCGCGCTGCCAGCCGAGACAAAAATCACGGGAAACGTTGGCATCGGTCAGATTCCGACGGGCTTTGGCATCGAAGTCACCCTGACTGTTGATATTCCGGGCGTTGACCGTGCCGTCGCACAAGGATTGGTCGACAAGGCACACGTCGTATGCCCGTACTCGAACGCAACGCGTAGCAATATTGACGTTACGCTAAAGCTCGCGTAAGCGGCGATTGACGTGTGGTCAGGCGTGCCATCGCACGCCGAGCCGTGACCAGTCAAAGGTCGGGCCTGGATCAATCTTCCGGCCCGGCGCGATTTCGCTGTGCGTGGCGACCGCCTTGATCGCGTAGTTTTGCTTGATCGCCCCCAGCAATGCGTCCAGCGCAAAGTACTGCGGATCAACAAACGCGGTGACGGCGTCGCCTTCGATCTCGATCCCGATTGAAAAATCATTGCATCCGCTGCGTCCTCGCCATGCTGAAATGCCAGCGTGCCAAGCGCGATCATTGCAACTTACAAACTGAAGCACTTCACCTGTTCGCCGCAAGAAAAAGTGCGCTGATACATGAATGTCCGCCAGCTCGGAGAGCATCGGATAACGCGCAACATCCAGCCGATTTTCAAAAAAGTCACTAACGGCGCTGCCTTCAAACTGTCCGGCGGGAAGACTGATGTGATGCAGCACTACGATTTTTGCCGGTGTTTCTGCGGGCCGTGGATTAAAGTTTGGGCTGGCGCGCCGCGCCGCCCCGCTCCACCAACCGTCGGTCCACGCCGGGGCATCAGAGGTCATCGGGTTCCATGCCAAGCCGCTCCAGCCGGTAGCGCATGGAGCGAAAAGTGATACCCAAAAGCTTTGCCGCCTGCGTGCGATTGCCACGCGTTTGCGCCAAGGCTAATTCGAGCGTTTCGCGTTCGCTTCTATCGAGAAAATCCTGTAGCGGCGTTCGGCCAGCCAACGTCCCGGCATCAGCACCCACGCTTGATGCGGCCGCCTGCGTGACGGGATGGTCGTCGACCGTTAGCCGCAAATCCGAAGCCTCGATCATGTCGGGATTTTCGGCGAGCGCTACGGCGCGTTCCAGTACGTTCTCAAGCTCGCGCACATTACCCGGAAAGCTGTAGCGCATGAGCGCACTGGACGCACCGGGCGAGAGCTTCGCGTTGGAACTTCCGGTGACACGGGCTAGCGTGCGTGAAGCGATCACTGGAATGTCTGACGCGATTTCGCGCAACGCAGGCATCTCAACCTGCAACACGTTGAGACGATAAAACAGATCCTGCCGGAAGAGGCCGGATTGCACCAATGTGGTCAAGTTTTTGTGCGTCGCGCTGACGATGCGAACGTCAATTGCGTCCTCTGCCGTATTGCCGACTTTGCGAACACGTTTCTCCTGAATTGCACGCAATAATTTCACTTGCAGCGACAGCGGCAAGTCCGCTACTTCGTCTAGAAACAACGTGCCGCCGGTTGCGGCCTGAAAGAAGCCGTCGCGATCCGTTTCTGCGCCCGTGAATGCGCCTTTACGGTAGCCGAAAAATTCGCTTTCCATCAGATTCTCAGGGATCGCACCGCAGTTCACGGCGACAAACGGCCCGGCTGCGCGTGGCCCGTTGCTGTGCAGGATGCGCGCGGCGAGTTCCTTGCCAGTTCCAGATTCGCCGTGGACGTGGGTGGCGGTGTTGGTGTTGGCGAGCTTGGCGAGCAGGTTGCGCAGGGCCACAATCGCGTGCGATTCGCCAATGAGTGCGGGCGCACTGCTGGTCGGAGCCGCGGTGGACTGCGACGCGCTGGCGGGCGGCGCTGCGCGGCGCTCAGGCAGCTTGATCGCGGACTTGACCAGCGTGCGTAGCTGATCGAGCGACACCGGTTTGGCGAGATAGTCAAAGGCACCCGCCTTTAACGCTGCCACCGCGTTGTCAGCGTTACCGAATGCGGTGATGACGGCGCAGGGTAAATCGAGTCCTCGCTCGGCAATCGCCGCTAGCACATCGAGTCCGGTCCCATCGCCCAGATTCATGTCGGTGAGGCATAACGAATAGCTCTGCTTGTCGAGCGCCGCAATGGCGCTTTGTCGCGAGTCGGCGGTGACGACTTCGAGCCCGAGCTTGGTGAGCGTCAATTGCATCAGGGTCAACAAGTCGGGTTCATCGTCCACGACGAGTACACGAGGCGTTGCTTCCAGTCTTTTGGCCATAGTTTTATGCTTCCCGTTCCGGCATCAGTGGCAATTCGAGCACAAATCGCGCGCCTTTTTGTGAGGATCCGAGTCGTACGCTGCCACCGTTGGCAAGCGCAAGTTCGCGGACAAGATACAGGCCCAAACCCGTGCTGCCGCTGCCGCTAAAAAACGGCTCAAAAATGCGATCAGCAGCCTCGGGGGCAACGCCTGCGCCATCATCCACCACGTTGATGATGGCGCGCTGCATTTCGTCATTGATGGTCGCAAGCACCGTCACGCTGTCGGATACTTTTTGTGAATGTCGCCACGCATTTGACATCAAATTGACGAGCATTTCATCCAGATGGCTGCGATCAACGTAGATGGTCGCATCCTCTGGCAGGGCGAGACGAAACGCCGCGCGTGGCGCGGGCAGCGACTGGCACAACTCGTCGACCAGTTCGATCACTGCCTCGTGCAACTGTACCGCGCCGGGCGTGCCGCGATCACGGCGGCCAAGAAGCGATACATCGCGCACGATGCGGTCAATGCGATCCACGTTTTTATCGATCATGGTGGCAAGCGCACGGGCACCGGGGTTGTCGCTAACTTCCTCGCCGATCAGCTGTGCGGCCTGCTTGATCGCGGAGAGCGGATTGCGGATTTCGTGGGCAATACTCGCCGACAATCGCCCGAGCGCGGCCAGTTTGATTTGCTGTGCTTGCGCCTCCGCCGCCTCGACGTCTTCCAAAAAAATGAGCGTTCCGGCGCGTTGCTCAAGATCGACCGGCATCATGCGCGGCGTCAACAAACGCGCGCCGTCAGCCGTGCGAATCGGGGAGCCGTCGATGGTTGAGTTATGCAGGAAGTAGGACATCCAGCGCGCATGCAAATCAGCTGACAGGTCGCTCAACTGCAAGTCTGATCGCATCATTGCTTCGTCGCTGCCGAGCCAGCGCGTGGCCTGGGGATTGGCCATCACCACTTGCCCCAACGCACCGATGACCAGAACGCCGTCGTTTAGCTCGCTGATCACTACCTGATTGATATGCGCCAGACGACGGATATCGGCGGTACGCAGCTGCACTTTTTGCTCGGATTCTTCGGCGCTGCGACCGAGCAAGATGCCAATCGCCGTCAGCAAAAAATAACCGGCTCCTACCAGTGCTGCCTGCGTCAGCGCCTGCACGCTGGCCGAGCGCAACGCAAGCTCGGCGACGAGCAGCGTAATGCTCGCCAACGCCGCATGGCCGAAGGCGATGCGATCACGCAGGAACCAGCCATGCGCCGCGAGAATGGGGTAGAGATAAGTCGCATAAGTCGCCACCGGGCTTTGCGAATCAAAGTAGATAACAACGGTGAATAGGAGATCGATAGCCAGCTGGACAAGCAGTAGCCCGGAAACACCGCCCTTGAATCGAGGCAGCGTCAAGAGGCTCAGCAGCGACCAGATTGCGTACGCCGCGGCCGCCGAATAGCTGACCGCATGCAGGCTGGTGCCAGCGGTCGCAATGGCGAGCGCGATGGCGGCAACGCATCGATACAGCGACAAAAGCCGCAGCAACCGAAGCGTTGTCGCTCCGAACACCGACGGCGCTAGCGCCTCCGACTGAAGCCTAGCGCTTTTGCGCGCAGCGCTCGTCGCCACAGCTCCAGCCTCCACGTTTCATGACGGCATTTGCCTTCGGAGTGAACACGCCGCAACGTTCGCACTTGACCATCGCGTCGGTCGCGGGTTTGTCGTCGCGCTTTCTGTTCGGATCATCCGGCTTGTCGCGATTTTCGTCGTCGCGATCTCGCTGTTCATTCCGGGTTTTATGGACAGAAACCAGTCGCAATGCCAGCAGCACCAGAAAAAATACGATGATCCAGAATATGATTTTCCCCACTGCTTGCGACCCTAACCCTTTCAAGACAATTCACGAGTAGACTTCGCGAATAGTCTAGCAGCGTGGCATACGCCCACATCGTCATCAACAGGAGACATCATGAGTCAAGCAGCAAACGAACCTTGGGCAGCATGGGCCGAATCGATGCAAAAAATGATGTCAAACCCGGCCGCATTGAACCCGTTTGCCGGGATGATGGGTGTGCCCGGAGCGGGGGCGGCAGGCGCTGGCGCTGCCTTTGATCCGCAGCAGTTTATGAAGGCGATTGATCCAGCGGAAATTGATCGCCGCATTCAGGATTTGCGTGCGGTCGAGGCATGGATGAAGCTCTCACTGTCTGGGCTCGAGATGTCGATCAAAACGATGGCGATGCAGCGTGATGCGTACGCCTCGTTCAACAAAATGAGCGAGTCAGCAACCCAGTCAATGAAAGAAGGCGCTGAATCGATGGAGCGCACGGTAAAACGAGCGGCACGGAGCAGTGCGCGGCGACGCTAAGCACTTTCCCACCCTCCAGCTTTTTGTCTTTGGAGCGCCGACAGACGCAGTGGCAACTAGTACGGCTTTTCGGTAAATTGACCACTCAACGTGGGGTACAAACGTAAAAGTGCAAAAGTCGACTATAACTATATTGCGCCCTTAGCCTATATTCATCAAGGGTTTGGTTAAAAAGCTGCCAAGAACTATCCTTCAGCTTCACGTTCCTGCAGCGCTCGCCACATGACCTTGCCCGACCCGCTCTTTGGCAATGCGTCGACGAACTCGACCACGCGCGGTGCTTTGTACGCGGCCATGTTGGCATGCGCCCAGTCGACGATTTCTTTTTCGGTGGTGTCTTTGGCGTTGGCGCGCAGCACGATCACGGCCTTGACCGATTCGCCGCGATAAGCGTCTTTGGTGGAGATGATGCAGGCTTCCTGCACTGCGGGATGGCGGAAGAAGAGGGCCTCGACCTCGGCGGGCCAGACCTTGAATCCGCTCGCGTTGATCATGCGTTTCAGACGATCGGTCATGAAGAAATAGCCGTCTTCATCGACGCGGCCCATGTCGCCGGAGCGGAAGAAGGATTTGCCGTCAACCTCGACGAATGCGGCCTCGGTCTCGGCGCGGTTTTGCCAATAGCCTTTGAAGACTTGCGGGCCGTGGATCAGGATTTCGCCGGATTCGCCGATGTCGCATGGCACGAGTGTGTCCGGGTTCACCACGCGTGAATCGACGCCGATAAAGGGCACGCCGAGGCACTGCTGCTTCGGGCTGTCCGGCGGGTTGGAATGTGACGGTGCAGCGGTCTCGGTGAGCCCGTAGCCCTCGACAAAGCGCAGGCCAAATTTCTGCCAGAGATTTTCTGCAACGGCCTGCGGCATCGCTGCACCGCCACCGCTGATGAACGCGAGGCTTGTGAGATCGTAGCTGGCTACATTCGGGCTGCTGAGCAGATCGATGATCATGGTCGGCACCATCGTCCAGCTGTTGATGCGATGCTGCGAAATCAGCCGCCCCGCCAGATCGCGATCCCAGCGCGGCATGATGACCGCGCAGGCACCCAGATAAATGGGCAAGTGCAGGCCGTAAAGCATGCCTGTGATGTGAAACATCGGTACCACGGCAAGGCTCACCGACTCGGCCGACCCGTCGCCCCACAGCGCACCCGAGACCACGTTGTGCATGATGGTGCGGTGCGTGTGCATGCAGCCTTTGGGCAGGCCAGTGGTGCCGGAGGTGTAAGGCAGCACGGCGAGATCATCAGGGCCAGCCGTGGGCGCAGCGGCGATGTGATGGGCCGCCATCGCGTCGCGCCAATGCGCTCCATACGTGGGCAGGTCAGCGTGCAGATCAAGCCAGCTGCGCCACGCATCCGGTATGCCGCTGTCGGGCAGGCGACCATCGGTCATCTCGTCGCAGTACCGGGTGACGAGCAGATGCTGTAAACCGCCGTCGGGTTTGGCGGCGACGACTTCCTCGTTGGCTGCGACCCACAGCGCCGAAAGGTCGCTGCCGACGATCGCGACGCGCGCCGCAGGATCCGTGATGTAGTGCGTCAACTCGGCCGCTTTGTTCATCGGATTGACTGGAACCACCACTGCATCAGCGCGCAAGATGGCGTAATAGCCAATCACGAATTGCGGCGAATTCTGCATACAGAGTGCCACGCGATCACCTTTGGCAACACCCGCCACTTTCTGTAACCAGCCCGCCAGCGCCTCAACCTTTGCATTGAGTTCGCGATACGTCAAAACGCGGTCACAAAAGACAAGCGCCGGCCGTTCCGGATAGCGCCTGACGGTAATGTCAAGATTCGCCCACAGCGTCGTGTCAGGCGTGCTCACAGTTTTTGGCAGACGCTTGGGCCAGACGTCGTAGTGCTTGTTGAGGGTTACGGGCGTGCCTGTCATGTCCATCCTTTTCGAGTGCAGCTCTTTGGCCGTTGATCGATTATTACTTGTTCCGGGCGCGGCTGCACACAGCATTCAAAATACCCGGTGAAGACTATATTTATTGAATGACATTGCCTGTTGCCCGCAAGAGTGTTTCTGCAAAATCCGAATCGGTCGCCGCTGGCGCGGTTGCCGAGCGCGAGTTGCGTTTGCGGGTTTACGCAGGATCAGTGATTGCGATGGGACCGGGCAAGGCCGAACTCTTGTCAGCCATTGAAGCGACGGGCTCCATTTCCGCCGCAGCGCGCGAGCTGGGCATGTCGTACAAACGCGGCTGGGATCTCGTGGCGATCATGAACGAGCACTTTGCCTCGCCGCTGGTTTCGACGAGCGCGGGTGGCACAGGTGGCGGGGGCACCCGCCTGACCCCGCTAGGTGTGCGCGTGTTGCGCGACTACCGGCGTATGCACGATCTCGCGCTATCGGCCATCGCCGGTGATCTGCGCAGATTTCGCAAGCACCTGAAGTAGCTTTTCCGCATGCTGTCGTTATGTCTGGAAAAATATGACGGTCGTTATATACTTAAAAATACTGCGCTAGCCCCACACATTCAGGAGAAACTCTTGCAACATAGTCGGTTTTCGCCACTTCAACGGCTGATGATTCTTGTGCTGATTGGCATTTGCGTCAACGTGCCATTGATCACCCGGGCTGCTGCCGCCGATCTCGTCGTGTTTGCCGCTGCCTCGCTCAAGGAGGCGCTGGACGAGCAGGTCAAAGTGTTTTCGGCGAGCAACAAGGACACCCAGATTCGCATGTCTTACGCGGGCAGCAACGCGCTTGCGAAGCAGATTGAGAATGGCGCACCGGCGCAAATTTTCATTTCGGCCGATGAAGAATGGATGGATTACGTCACGCAGAAAAATCTCGTCGTCGCCAGCACGCGCCGCGATATCGTCAAGAATGAACTCGTCATCATCGCGCCTGCGACGAGCACCGTGAAACTCGATGTTGCACCGGGTTTCGCGCTCGCCAGCGCGCTTGGCAATGGGCGTTTGTCACTGGCCAATCCCGACGTTGTGCCTGCCGGCAAATACGCGAAAGCGGCACTGACGAAGTTGGGTGTCTGGGGTACGGTCGATACGAAGATTGCTGGGGCTGAGAACGTGCGCGCGGCGCTGGCGTTTGTGGCACGTGGCGAAACGCCGTTGGGTATTGTTTATCGCACCGATGCGCTGGCCGAGCCGCGCGTGCGTGTGGTGGCGGCGTTCCCCGGCGAGCTTCACGCGCCGATTGTTTACCCGGCAGCTATTGTTGCCGGGCAGGACTCGCCCGCAGCGCGCGCTTTGCTAGATGCGCTGAGCGGCGTGACTGCGCGTGTCGTTTGGCAAAAATACGGATTCGTAGTCGCGAAGTAGCGGTCGGCAATAATCCGGCATGCTGTCGAAAGAAGAAGTCGAGATCGTTGTCCTGAGCCTGAAAGTCGCGTTCGCGAGTGTGATTTTCAGTGTGCCGCTCGCCGTGGCTTGCGCCTGGGTACTGGCTCGCTGCTCATTTCCCGGCAAGACGTTGTTTGACGCGTTGGTGCATTTGCCACTTGTGCTGCCACCCGTCGTGATTGGCTATTTTTTGCTAGTGATGTTTGGAAAAAATGGATGGATCGGCGGCGCGCTTGATGCGTGGTTTGGCGTGACCTTTGCCTTCCGCTGGACGGGCGCCGCGCTGGCAGCAGGCGTGATGGGCTTTCCGCTCATGGTGCGGGCGATTCGCCTCGCCATTGAGGCGGTGCCGGTGCGGTTGGAATGGGCGGCGCGGACCTTGGGTGCTTCGCGCTGGCGCGTGTTTTTCACGGTGACTTTGCCGCTGGCGATTCCCGGTTTGGCCGTGGGTGTGCTGCTGGCGTTTGCCCGTTCGCTCGGCGAATTCGGCGCGACGATCACCTTTGTCTCGAACATTCCCGGAGAAACGCAAACGCTGCCGCTCGCGATCTACAACCTCACGCAGAGCCCCGGTGCGGATGCCGCGATATTGAAGCTCTGCATCGTGTCGATTGTGCTCTCGGTCGCGGCGCTCGCGGCGTCGGAATGGGTGAACCGCGTTGCGCGGCGCAGGCAGAGCGCATGATCGAAGTTGACATCAAGAAGCGATTCAACGCACAGACCGAAATCAGCGCGAAGTTTGCAAGTGATGCCTCGGTCGTCGCATTGTTCGGTCGCTCCGGCTCAGGCAAGACCACCGTGGTGAACGCGATGGCGGGCCTCGTGAAGGCAGATCGTGGGCACATTCGCGTCGACGGTGTGACGTTGTTTGACAGCGAGCGCGCTATCAACATGCCCGCTGAGCAGCGCGGAATCGGTTACGTGTTTCAGGACGGGCTGTTGTTTCCGCATCTGAGTGTGAAGCAAAACCTGTTCTACGGCGCGCGGCGGCTTTCGCCTGCGCATGACGGTGCATCGAGCATTCCGTTTGATCAGGTGGTGGATTTGCTGGGTATCGGTGGGCTCATGGCGCGCGATACGCCGTCACTTTCTGGCGGAGAAAAGCAGCGCATCGCGATTGGTCGTGCCCTCTTGTCGCGGCCACGGCTCCTGCTGATGGACGAGCCACTAGCGTCACTTGACAGCGGTCGCCGTGGTGAGATTTTGCGCTTGATTGAGCGTGTGCGTGATGAGTTCGGCGTGCGCATTGTTTACGTTAGCCACTCCATCGGTGAAGTGTCGCGGCTGGCCGATGATGTGGTGCTCATGAACGACGGCAAGGTCGTTGCCTGCGCGGCCACCGAGGAGATTTTCAATCGTGCTGATCTGCGCCCCTTCACCGGGCGGTTTGAGGGCGGCGCGCTGATTGAGGCGCATGCTGTGCGTCACGACATGAAATATTTCCTCACCACGTTCAAGTTTGACGGCGGCGAGTTGATCGCACCCGGCGTCGATACGCCCGTTGGCGCTCGTGTGCGCATCCGCATTCGTGCGCGCGATGTGACCCTTGCGACAGAGCGACCGCGCGGCCTCAGCATTCGCAATATTCTGGAAGGTACGGTCGGCGCAATTGACAACCGCGGCGGTGCGATTTCCGAGGTGCATGTGCTGCTGGCGGGACCGGGAGCTTTATCGGGACGTGAGCTGCTGGCGCGCGTTTCAACGCAGGCGCTCGATGAGATGCAGCTAACGCCTGGTCAGCCCGTCTTCGCGCTCATAAAGGCCATTGCATTTGACAAACGCAGCATGGGATTTAGCGCGTAGCTGAGTCGGCATGGCGGGCTTGAAATCAGACTATCAGCTTTTCCTGAAAACGACCATTCATCCTGGGAAAAGCGCGCTTTTAGCACTAGTGTCCGGTTAAAACTGCGGGTACCGAGCTGGAAGCGCCTATGCATGAGCATTTGCACGCGACTGGGGGTGTCTCCGACTTGAACGACGAAAGTGCTTGGGTGCACGCTACGCGCTTTACTCCCGGAGTAGCGC
>JANXUB010000155.1 GCA_025352105.1 Burkholderiales bacterium
GAGGTCATCACCGCGCCGACGATTCAAAGTGAGCTGGGTGCCAGCTTCCAGATCAGCGGTCGCATGTCGACCCGTGAGACGAGCGACATCGCACTGCTGATTCGTTCCGGCTCAATCGCCGCGCCAATGGAAATCATCGAAGAGCGCACCGTCGGCCCAAGCCTGGGTGCAGAGAACATTGAGCGCGGATTTAATTCGGTGACTTGGGGTTTCGTCGCGCTGGCTGCGTTTATCTGTTTGTACTACGCGATCATGGGCTTGATCTCGACGCTCGCGCTGTCGGTGAATCTGCTGTTGCTCATCGCGCTGTTGTCGATGTTGCAGGCCACTTTGACGCTGCCGGGTATCGCCGCTATCGCATTGACGCTCGGTATGGCGATTGACGCCAACGTGCTGATCAACGAGCGGATTCGCGAAGAGCTGCGCGGCGGTGCCAAACCGCAGGAAGCGATCTCGTCAGGCTTCGACCGCGCGTGGGCAACAATTCTCGACTCCAACGTCACCACGCTGATCGCAGGTATCGCATTGTTCACCTTCGGCTCCGGCCCGATCAAGGGCTTCGCAGTCGTGCATTGCCTCGGCATTTTGACCTCGATGTTCTCAGCCGTGTTCTTCTCGCGCGGCATCGTGAACCTCGTTTACGGCGCAAAGAAAAAGCTCGAAAAGATTTCGATTGGCACGATCTGGCGCGGCGGCAGTTCTGGCGTCGCGGTGCCTACGGTAGACAGCGCAACCGCTGTCATCGAATCCAAGTAACGCAAGAACGTAAGAACGTAGGAAGTAAAGGAGACAAACATGGAATTTTTCCGCTTCAAGCGCGACTTGCCTTTCATGAAATATGCGTTGATCTTCAACGCAATTTCGCTGATCACTTTTCTCATAGCCGTCGGCGCGCTTTTCTACAAAGGGCTGCACTACGGTATTGACTTCACGGGGGGCACAGTCGCGGAACTGCGCTACAGCAAGCCTGCCGATATGGCGCAGGCGCGCACCTCGATTGAGGCGTTAAAGACCGGCGAAGCCATCGTACAAAACTTCGGCACGCCGCAAGACGTGCTGGTGCGTTTGCCCATCGTGAAAGACGTCACCAATGCGCAGATGAGCGACAACCTGTTCAAGGCAATCTGCGGAACGCGCGTCCTGGCCGACACCAAAACCGCTTGCGGTGACGGTGCAGAAAAAATTGAATTGAAGCGTGTCGAATTCGTCGGTCCGCAAGTCGGCAAAGAGCTTTTTGAGAGCGGCGCACTGGCACTCGTGCTGGTGATCGCAGGCATCATGGGCTACCTCGCGATCCGGTTTGAATGGCGTTTTGCTGTGGCCGCCATCATCGCCAACCTGCACGACATCATCATCATCCTCGGCCTCTTCGCTATCTTTGGCTGGGAGTTCAATTTGCCGGTGTTGGCGGGTGTGCTCGCCATCCTCGGCTATTCGGTTAACGAGTCCGTCGTGATCGCCGACCGGGTGCGCGAGAACTTCAGAAAGATGCGCAAATCCAGCGTCGATCAGGTCATTGACAATGCCATTACCAGCACCATCAGCCGCACCATCATCACTCACGGTTCGACGCAGATTATGGTGTTGTCGATGCTGTTCTTCGGCGGCGAAACGCTGCACTATTTCGCCCTCGCGCTCACCATTGGTATCTGCTTCGGCATCTACTCATCGGTGCTCGTGATGGCACCGCTCGTTCGCTGGCTTGGCGTGTCGCGCGAGAATCTGGTGAAGCCCGAAGGCCCACCGAAAGACCCACTGGAAGCAGAGAAGATTCTGGCGTGATCGGCGAGCTCTTCGCGTTTTTCACAACGCTAGACGTTCACCTCACTGCGCTCGCGCAAAGCTCGCCGTATCTTTTTTACGGTGTGCTGGCGACGATCATTTTTCTTGAGGCCGGCATTGTGTTGTTTCCGATTTTGCCGGGTGATTCGATGTTGTTTGTTGCCGGAGCGATTGTCGCGCTGGCCGGACTCAATTTGCACGGTCTGGTGGCGCTGTTAATCGCCGCTGCGATCATCGGAAACTCGATCAACTACGCGACCGGTCGCTACTTCGGGGAACGAGCCTTCGCGAATAAAGGTTCGCGCATCTTCAAGCCGATTTATCTGGAGCGCACGCGCGCCTTCTACGACAAATACGGCCCCAGCTCAATCATCCTCGCGCGCTTCGTGCCCATCGTGCGCACCTTCGTGCCTTTCCTCGCAGGCGTGGCGCACATGCGCTATCCAACATTCCTGATGAACAACATCATCGGCGGCGTCATCTGGATCACGTCCCTCGTCTACGCCGGTTACTGGTTCGGTAACGTGCCATGGGTCAAAAAGAACTTAAGCCTGCTCGTGATCGCAATCGTGCTGGTCTCGGTGCTGCCTGTAGCGATCAAAGTGTTTCAGGAATGGCGGAGCGCGCGGAAGTAGTTTGCGCCAACCGCATTTGCGGCCTCCTGATTAGCGCGATGCCTCAGCTATGGCGTCATTCTCGATGCATGCATCGGGAATCCAGAATGGTGGCCACCGCAGTTGTTTCAAACAACATCTCAGTGTGGATACGTCCTGCATACCCGCCCCTTCGACAAGCTCAGGGCATGCTTCAGCGAGTATGACGACGTTGAGTGCGTGCCTACTCCACAAACGTAGAAATCACATCCATCGGTTTCCGCGAAATCGCAGGAACGGTTGCGTCGGCCGCCGGGTAACCGACCACCAGAATCAGATACGGCGCTTCGTGCTCGGGGCGCTTCAGAATTTCGTTTAAAAACTTCATGGGCGCGGGTGTGTGCGTGAGCGACACCAGCCCGGCGTGATGCACGGCTGTGATCAGCATGCCCATCGCGATACCGACGCTCTCGGGCGTGTAATAGTGCTTGATGCGTTCGCCGTTTTCGTCGATGCCGTAGCGTTGACCGAAGACGACGATCAGCCAGGGCGCGGTTTCCAGAAATGGTTTGTGCTCGTCGGTACCCAGATGCGCGAGCGCGCCTAACCATTCCTCACCAGCGCGCTTGTTGACGTAGAACTCGCGCTCTTCGGCTTCGGCGGCGATGCGGATTTCGCGCTTCACATCCGCGTTGCTCACCGCGACGAAATGCCACGGTTGCTGATTGGCGCCGGACGGCGCGCTGGCAGCGGCGCGGATCACGTTTTCGATGATGTCTCGCGGCACGGGGCGATTCGAAAAGTCGCGGACGGTTCGGCGCAGATGCATGCGGTCAGCGAACTTTTGTGCGCGTGCGCTGATTTCAGCGACGGGGCGTTCAACGTAGGCGGTGAGCGGGTGGCGGGGGTGTTCTTTCATGCACGAAAGAATAGCGCAGCTCACAACTCGCGATGGGATCGCACCCAATACTGTTCGGTTTGTGCCGTTCTCCCTGAGCTCGTCGAAGGGTTCGTTGCATGCCACGAGGCTTCGACGAGCTCAGCCCGAACGGAATTCAAACAAAGATCGCTCAACCGAACGGTATTGAGGTCGCACCCTACCTGCCGCTACACCCGCTGGCTACCGCCACCCGTAATCGTAACATCCGCGCGCTCGTGCTCAACCGCGCGCAAGCGGCTCTGTGAAAGCACACCGGCGCTTTCAAGAATCGGGTAGGCGACGGAGCAGAAATGCGAGTTGATGCGCTTCAAATCACGCATCAAATCGAGATGCAGCGAGCTGGTCTCGATGCTTTGTACCGTCTGGTCGGCGAGGCGTCCGAGGTGCTTGTCGTAGTTAACGAGTTCGAGTTCGCGGAACTTCACTTTTTCTGCGATCAGGAGCTGGGCGTCGTTGACGTCGTTGTTGATAAAGACGTTCATCGCGAGGCGCAGATTGGAGACGAGCCGCATGTGCAAATCGCACAGCTCCAGCTTGCCTGCCTCCGAGAAATTGCGGTTACGGTCAATGTTTTTTTGCACCACGTCGTTGGCGCTTTTCTCGATAATATCACCGACCTGTTCGAGATTAATCGTGAACGAAATGATATCGGTCCAACGACGGCTTTCGCGATCACCCATCGGCGTGCGGCTGACCTGAGTGAGGTAGAACTTCACCTGTTTGTAGAGCGAATCAACAACATCATCCAGTCGGCGAATTTCGTCAGCGGACGCGCGATGGTTGTCACGCATCAGGCGGCCCAGTGCGGCCAGCATTTGCTCGACGAAATCACCAATACGCAGTGCTTCGCGCGCGGCGCACGTGAGCGCCAGCGAGGGCGTTGGCAGCGCATGCGGGTCGAGGTGCTTTGCCCGACTCTCATCCTGAACCGTCGGTGTAGGCGGCAGAAAACGGTGCGTCAGATCGGCGACGCGGTGTACGAATGGAATACACAACGCCGCGAGAGCAACGTTGAATATCAGATGGAACGCAATCACGACCTGCGTTTCGCCAAAGCCTGAATCGCGGGCGTAATTTGCGATGAGGTGCACGAACGGAATCGTGATCAGCGCGCCGACCAACTTGAAGACCAAATTTCCCAAAGGCACGCGACGCACCTCGGCTGATGAGCCGAGCGTCATGAGTACGGCCAGCGCGCCGCTGCCGATGTTGGCACCGAGCACCAGCGGCAACGCGGTATCAAGGCCGATCACTTGTGATGCCGTTAAAGTGGCAACCAGCAGCACGACGGCGAGGCTCGAATAGGCGAGCACGGTGACGGCTGCGGCGATCACCAGATCAAGCAGCGGATCGCCGGAGATCGTCGTGAATATGGCCTTAACACCGACGGTTTGCGTGAGCGGGCGCGCCGCTGCGACGATCAGCTGCAACGCCAGCATCATGAGGCCAAGACCGATGCTCACGCGGCCCAGATGCTCGGCGTTGGTGCGTTGCTTCGACAGAAATACGATGACACCAACGAAAATCAATAGCGGTGACAGCCACGTCAGATCGCGTGACAAGAATACGGCCGCCAACGCGGTGCCGATGTCTGCGCCGAGCATGATGGCGAGCGCCGGAGCCGTGGCGATGAGCCCGCTTCCCGCGAACGAGGTGGTGAGCAACGCGGTGGCTGTTGAGCTTTGCAGAAGGCTGGTGACGCCCAGTCCCGCAAGCAGCGCCATGAAGCGGTTGTCGACGTTGACCGACAGAAACCGTCGCAGCTCAGCGCCGTAGACGCGCAGAATGCTGGTGCGAACCAGGTAGGTGCCCCACACGAGAAGCGCGATACCTGCGAGGATGTTGAGGAGTGTCAGCATGGTGATGAACTACTTCGCACGGTCGTACGGCGGGTGCGGATCGACCGGGGCGGCGCATCGGTTAGGCGTGCGCGCTTTTTTTGCAAACTGTCATCACGCTGTAACAAAGGCGTGATAGCGAACATGGTTGGATCATACGCCCCGTAGCCGCAGGGTGCGCGCTTTGTGCCGATTTACGACAGCAGGCGCTTACAGGCGTTGCGCGGGTGCGACTGACAGCATTAGTGCGCGTCGCTCGGCAATGCACGATACCAGTATTCATACGTACCGCGAAAACCGAATCGCTCATAGATGCGTCGCGCCGGATTGTCTGCGCGCACTTGCAGGTAGGCGATGCGCGCACCGGTGTCGACAGCATGGCTCAATTGCGTTGCCAGCAGCGCAGACGCGTAGCCACGATTGAGCCCTTCCGTCACTGTGCCGACATCGAAGATTCCGACATGATCGTGCTCGCGAATAGCAACGGAGCGCGCGACGCGAACGCCTGCCTCGTCAAAAGCAAACGAGGCGCTCACGTCGACGGAACTCAAACGCCAGCGCTCGGCGAGGCCCGCAGTTTCGCGTGCATCATCACCGCGCATTTCGGCGACCCACGACGCGGCAAGCGCGAGGTCGTCCTGCATCGAAAAAGTCGCCGTAGTTGGGCGCACATGCCCGAGTTGTAGCTTTGAGAGTTCAAGCACCATCACCAGCGCCGGGTCGAACCGGACGTAGACGAGCGCTTCGAGCCGTGCGTCCAGTGTTGGGTCGCTCACGAACGGGGTGATTCGGAAAATGCACGGCAAATTGGCTTCAGCGAATGCGGCTTGCGTCTCGGCGAGATTGACTTCGAACGGGCGCGTCGACGGGTAGAACGCGTTGACGCAGCGCGAGCGCTTGGCAAGCCCCGGCGACAGCCCCACGCTCCAGCCATCGATCATCAAGCCACGATCCGGTCGCGACGCGTTTTGGGAGATTTCTTCGAGGCGGCGTAGGTTGATTTCGGCGGTCATTGTGCGCTGGGTTTCAGGCAAGTTGTCACAGTTTAGCTTTTTGATGAAAAGGCTGTTGCATGAGGGCTTAGCGCAGTATTCGGTCAATCTCGACTTATGGCGAATAACGAGCCTAGCCTTAGTGCAGCCGTTGTTTTAGAAAAAAGCTGACATTCACGAAAAGGATTTCGCAGACACGTGCCTTGCACCATCGCGACCTCAAACAACGTCGCGCCCGCTAAGGCCATTCTTCGGATTTCAGCAAACGTCGCGTCCGACGTTGCCGCGTGCTTTTGGGTTGCCTTCATGCACGTGTCCGCGAAAACTGTGGGCAGCTAGCGCCGCCATAAAAAGATTCAGGTGAGGACTTGCACCTCGCGCACTAGCCGCACCTCTAGCGCACGCGACTTATCGGGAGCGCCACCACAACCTGGGGAGGAGGGGGCGGCAGCGGCTCCGTCAGCCGAGCTTCACGTTGTTCACTCCTGTGTGCTCTGGATGTGCGAACAACGATCGGTTGCGTGGCGCGGTGTCGCCGCGCCTTCCTGAAAACTGGGTCGGATGCCTCTAGAAATTGACTTGTAGGGCGCATTGTGTCGTCGCGCGGTGCTCGCAATCCTCATGTACACACCACGTACATTCCGGTTGCTGTGCTCCGGGCTCCTGACACTGCATCCCTAAAAGTCAATTTCTAGAGGCATCCGTGATTCACCGCGCTACGTGCCGCATCAAATCGCAAAAAGTGCCGGTTGCGTCCGGCGTTCTGAGCGCTCTCAATTGCGCCTTGAACTGCTTCCTGGACAGCCCGCCCGCACGCTATCTGTGTGCTGGGCGGGTCGTACGCTGGGTCTGTGACGACTACAGCAAACGCTGCATCAACGTCGCTTCCGACTGACGACGCGCTGGGCTTTCCTGCGGGTCGATGTCGGCTGCGTAGCGTGTTGCGCCTGCTGCTTGTCGTACTGTGGTCGGGGCGATTGCTCGCTCTGTGCGCGTCGTCGGCCGCACGGTACGCAACGACAGCTCGCCAAAGACTCGCCATCGCTCGACGAGTGTGAAATCAACTAAAACCATGATTGAAAAGTCCTGAATACGATGAATGATTGGGGGCGTCGGGCAATGCAGATTCGATGGGCAAATGCGCGCCGAAAAACAAAAAACCCCGAGGTCTTTCGACGTCTCGGGGTTTTCGGGTGAAACCTGTTTGCTGCTTTGCGCGCTACGTTGGGAGCGCTCCTGCTACAAACATTCGAGTCGTCTGGCCGCCGGGGCCATTAATAAATTTCAGTCCAGCGTTCTGGCTGGTCAGTGCGCTGACGTTGTTACCAACATCGCCACCAACGGTTGCCACGGATCGCTGCATGCCACTCTTCATGAGCCGCGCACGCATAGCAAGCACGCACGAGCGCGATGCATGAGGCATGGCTTGGGTGTTGATATTGCGTTGGGTTGTCATGGTTGGAACATGCTCCTTCAATTCATTAAATCAGTGTGGATGGCGCGGTGGGCAAACAAAACTTGTTCTTTCACTTAGCCGACAATTGAATTGTGTACGACTACAAATGCCGTGTCAAAAACTATTTGACGAGCCGGATTGAAGCGCGAAGTTGTCGTTGCTTTTTTGCAACTGCCGCCGCTTGCATCTCATCGCGCAACGTCATGATGGCGGTTTCCACCGCCTGCGTCTCGGTATCCGCATCCAGCAAGCGCACCAGCTGTTGCAGCGCCTTATTCGCATCGGGCTTCAAGCGGAAGGTCTTTCGCGCACCGCCCTGCTGCACCAGTGCCTTCAGCGATTCCTGCACCCGGTAGGTCGCGTCAGTGCCTTCGGGGTGAATTCTCTCTCTTGCCATGGCCGCAATTGTAGGCGACTACGCTTCAGGGGCAGTCAGTTTTCGCGCATTTTTTCGTGGCGTCATCACCTGTCTGCGCGATGGCAAAATTAACGCTCGGGGATCACGCCGTCGACGGCGTCCATTCAATACAAACGGCTGGCGCAGGCAACGGCGCACAAGAATCCACGGATCCATGATGAAGCAAAAGATCGCAGTCGCTGGCGCAGGCTACATCGGCCTCGCGCATATTAGCTGTCTGCGACGGAGCGCAACGTGCGTCCTCTCAGCCATGCTGGCCCAGCTCCAGCAGCCGAAGCCGTGGCCACCGCAGCAGGCGTGCCACTGTTCAAAACGCTTGAAGAACCAATCAGCACGGCTCGACCCGACGGTGTTGTGCTCACCACACCGAATCACTACTTCAATGACAACCCGTGGCGCGAACAAGCGGGCGGCGGCCCGATTTTGCTCGTTATGATTCATGAGGCGCATAACCTGCACGTGTTGTGCGGCGAAATTGTCATCAATACAACTGCAAAAAAATCATGATTCGTGGCACGACAACACTCATCGCGCACATCGGCTACCCGACCGAAACGTTCAAGGCCTCGATGATTTACAACCCTTATTTCGAGGCGAACGGGATCGATGCAGTGGTTGTGCCGATGGGCGTGAAATCGGACGACTACGCAGAGGTTCTCGCGTCCATTTTCAAGCTCACCAACATTCGTGGTGCGCTCATCACCATGCCCCACAAAGTGACCACAGTCGGGCTTGTGGATGAGCTCACAGCAACCGCCAAAATCGCCGGTGCATGCAATGCCATTCTGCGGCGCTCTGACGGCAGTCTGCTAGGCGACATGTTCGACGGAGCGGGCTTCGTGCGCGGCATACAGCGCAAGGGATTGGACCTGTCCGGCAGGCGCGCGCTCGTCGTCGGCAGCGGTGGCGTGGGCTGCGCAATCGCTGCGTCGCTGGCGGCTGCGAAGGTTGCAGAGATTGGATTGTTCGACGTCAATACGGCGTCCGCAGAGGCGCTGCGTGGGCGGCTGTGCAACCACTATCCCGAGCTCATCGTTAGCACCGGATCGAACGATCCCGCCGGCTACGATCTCGTCGTCAATGCCACGCCCATGGGCATGAATGAGGGCGATCCGATGCCGATGGATGTATCACGTATCGCGCCCGCCACCTTCGTCGGCGAAGTGGTCATGAAATCGGAAATGACTGCGTTTTTGAGCGCTGCTGCCGCGCGCGGATGCGCCGTGCAAATTGGCACCGACATGTTGTTCGAGCAGATTCCTGCCTACCTTGAATTCTTCGGCTTTCCGACCACCACGCCTGACGTGCTTCGCTCGGTCGCGCGGTTGAGCTATCAGACTTAGGCGCAGCTTCGCTGGGCCTTGATGGGCGGTCGCAGCAGCAAGAATTCGCATGACACGTTGGCCGGTACTTCGCCTCTCCGCTGGATGTACAGCTTTAAGCCAAAAAGTACCGTGATGTTGGGGGTCGAGCTTGATTGGAGCAAATATTGACTTTATACGATTTGGCTCTGTAGCCCCAATGAAATGGTCGTTAAGAAGAAAAGCTGTTAGTCTGCCTCAATGAAAAAAAGCCCGGTCTCAAGCGGGCTTTTTCGGGGGAATTCGTGGAGAGGAGGAGGATCGAACTCCCGACCTCCGCATTGCGAACGCGGCGCTCTCCCAGCTGAGCTACCCCCCCGACGAATTTTTATTATGCCACGGGCGGATGGCGAATTTTCCGTCCTGCCATTCGAGATAGCCGTAGTTTTGCTGCCAGTCCGTCAGCACCCAGCGCTCGCGCCCTTCGGGCAAAGCGTGACGTGCCGGACGGTGCGTGTGGCCGTGAATCAGCGTGGCTGCGCGATGTGCGTTCATCGCTGCTAATGCGGCATCCGGGTTGGCATCCATGATGCTCATGGCGGTCGTCGCTTTGTGCGCCTCGCTCTTGCCCCGCAGCGTTCTCGCAATGAAATTTCGCATCGCTGTCGGCAAAGCATTGCCGATGCTACGGAAGGCGTCGGTGCGCAAAATTCGGCGAGCGCGTTGGTATCGGACATCATCGATGCAAAGCTCATCACCATGCATCAAGAGCACGCGTTTGCCGCCGAGATCAATCACCGTTTGTTCGTCAAGCAAAGTGGCACCGCACGCCGCAACGAACTCGCGCCCGATCATGAAATCGCGATTGCCGCGTGCGATGAAAATTCTTGTTCCCGCCGCGCTCGCCGCGGCAAACTGGGCGGCGATGCGCTGGACATACTCATCACCTGGCAGCATCGCATCGCCAAGCCATACGTGTAGCAAGTCTCCGATCACATAGAGCGCATCGGCACCGGGGACGGCAGCTTGCATGAATGTATCGAACCGTGCTGTCGTGGCTGCGTCGGGCTCGTTCAAATGCAAATCAGAAATAAAAATCGCGCGCATCGAGATTACCTGCGAGGGAATTCGAAGCGCGCGATCAGCGCGATCAATGCGGCGATGGGAGGAGCCGCTAGACGATGACGGCCTTGCTCACAACAACGTCCTCAACCGGCACATTCTGATGCCCGCCAATCGTGCTCGTTTTTACGTTTTTGATCTTTTCGAGGATCTCCGTGCCATCGGATACTTTTCCAAAAACGGTGTAGCCCCATGAGTTGCCGCTCGGTGCTTTGAAATCAAGAAATGCATTGTCGGTCACGTTGACGAAGAACTGCGATGAACCGGAATGCGGGTCGTTCGTGCGCGCCATGGCAACGGTGTAGAGCGTGTTCTTAAGGCCTGCGGCACTGGTGGCGACGCCTTCGTGTTCAATCGGTGCGCGACCGGATTTTTGCTTCATGCCGGGCTCGAAGCCGCCGCCCTGAATCATGAAGCCGTCAATCACGCGATGAAAAATCGTGTTGTCGTAATGACCGTCTTTGACGTATTGCAAAAAATTGGCAGCCGTTTTTGGCGCATTGACTTCGTCGATGTCGAGTGTGAAGTCGCCGTGGTTGGTGGTGAATTTAACGAGGGCCATACGGCTTCCTTATTTTTTTGTGAGGAGAGTAACTTTTTCGATGACGACAGGCGTCTGCGGCACGTTCTGATATTGCCCTTTGTTGGTCGTCGCGACTTCCGCGATTTTGTCCACCACTTCAATGCCGCTAACGACTTTGCCGAACGCCACATAGCCCCACCCGTCGCGCGACGGGAAGTTCAGCATGTCGTTGTTGCCGTGGTTGATATAGAACTGCGCGGTGGCCGAGTGTGGGTCGCCGGTGCGCGCCATCGCGATGGTGCCGCGGTCATTTTTGACGCCAGCTTTCAGGGCCATTTCAGCTTCGTTCTTGATCGGGGCTTTGGTGGATTTCTCCTTCATGTCAGCGGAGAATCCACCGCCCTGAACCATGAAGCCTTTGATCACGCGGTGAAAAACTGTGCCTTCATACTGACCACTTTTGACGTATTCGAGAAAATTGGCGACAGTGTTTGGCGCGGCGGCGGGCTCAAGCTCGATAACCACAGCACCAAGACTGGTCTTGACTTCGACGCGCGGCTTGTCTTGCGCATGCAGGGCGGAGGTGGCGGTGAGTGCGAGCGCGGCAGCGCTGATCGCGAATAGACGTGCGAGAGATTTCATGGTTTTACAAGTCAAAAGAAAGAGGACGATGAGTTGAATGAGTTGAATGAGTTAAATGAGTTAGTGAAGCGCTGAGCAAGTGAGCGGGATGGATGCAGTACAAGGCGCGTGGCTCGTGGCGCGTGACGTGTGACGCGTGGCGCGTAGGAACCGCAATGTACGCGCAGGTCACATGAGGATTCCGCGCACCAAGCAACGATTTAATGCGCCGTCGCAGCCGCTTGATTCGCGTCTCCTTATGCCGAGCCTTCATAGATGATCTGCCAGCGACCATCGATCAGCTGCCAGAGTTGGCGCTTTCGGGTCTGGCCGTTTAGGTTGTTGCTCTGGTAGTTTTGGTCAAAAGTGACGACCGCAAGATTTTTTTCACCAGGATATTGCACGGCGGACAATTCAGAGAGTTCGATTTTTGCCCAAGTCTTTGCGGCATTCACAGCCGATTTTTGGGCTCGCCATTCGGTGATGTACTGCGTATCGCTGCTGAAGCTTTGGGCGTAATGTTGCAGATAGCGCGGCGTGTCAAGTGCCTGCCAGTCGGTGCGCCAGCGCTCAACCGCCGTGAGCAAGCCCTGCGCCTGCTTGCCCGCAGCGTCCCGATCCACCCATTCGACCGTGGGCGCGATGATGAATGGCGTGCGGCCGGGCGTGATGAATTTTTCGACGAGCTTTAGGTCAGGATTCGACACGACGACGCAGCCGTCGCTGGCACGCGGCGCACGCGCGTAGGTGTTGCTTGGAACGCCATGTAGCCAGATGCCGAACCCGTTGCGGCCCTGGCGTTTGTCCCACGCGTTTGGGTAGTCAATCGGGAACGCGCCAGCGCCGTAGAAATCGGTCAGCTTCTGAGGGGAAATAGTGCCCATCAGGGTGTACGCGCCGAACGGCGTGCGTTGATCCCCTTCGCGCGCCTTGCCGCCGCCTGCCTTGCCAATTGTCGCGTAAAAATCAGCCACGCGGATCAGGCGACCGTTCTGGTTTTCGAGCACGTAGAGACGTGACTTGTCGACATCGATGGCAAGCGCGTATTGCTGCGATGCGGGCAGTCGCCAGAAATTTGACGGAATGAATTCGGGCTTGGCGACATCCTTTTCGCGCTGCACGCGGGCGGTCGCCTCAGCGCGCAATCCCGTGAGCTGATCAGCAATCTCGCCTGTGTTTCCCAGGCTCGCAAGAGGCTTTGCTTTCGCCAGCCACAAGTCGCCCTGAACAAGATACGCGAGGCGAAAATTCGGGTACCGCGCGAGCAGCTCGTTAATGGTTTGATGCGCGAGATTAAGGTTGCTCAGTCGGACTTCACGCAGCGCTTTCAAGAGCAGTGTCTCGGCATCGCTGTAGCCGATGCCGCCGCCACCCATCACGCCAGATGGCAGCGCCACCAGCACGCTCGCAAGGGCGACCTGCGTGGCACTCACACCCAAGCGGCGCATGCGCGAGGATGTTTGGATTTTTAGGAGAAAGCGCGTCATCCGAGTGAAGTTAGCCCACGCGCTCGCGTGTGATCAACCAGGCCGAACCTTCTTTGACGAGGGTCAGTGTTTTGCGGGATCGCGTTTGCAGGGCATCAGAGTCGTAGGCCTGACGGAATGTGACTTTTGCCTCCGTGGGTGAGGTCATCTCGACAATTGCTCCTAACACTTCGACCTTGATGTTTCGCTGTGCCGCCAGACGCTCACGACGCGCGGCGCTCCACTGGCTGCGCGAAGTGCCGCCTTCTGGCTTGAATGACTTAGCGTAGGCCGCGAGATAGCCATCAGCGTTTTTGCCAGACCATTCGGCTGCCCATTTGTTCACAGCGCGCAAAACGTCGGCGCTGCCGTCAGGAGCACTGGCGGGTGCGGGCGGTGGTGTGGGGGCCGCTTTCGGCGGATCAACCTTGGTTGCGGCGGCAGCCACAGGGGCGGGGGCAGGAGCGGCAACCGGCGCTGCTGGTGTCGCCTTGGGCGGAGTGACCGCAGCCACGGCGACCGGAGCGGGCGGAGGTGCCACGGGCGCGACGGGTAGAGTCGGGCGCGTGGCCGGTGTTGGCGTTGGTGCTGTGCTGGAAGCCAGAAGCGTTGTCGTGCTGGCCACAGGTTTTGGCGCGATGTTGGCTTTTGGGTTGGTCGAGAACAGGTCGCGCACGAGATTGAGCTTTGTCGCGACGGTACCGTTGCCCTTGTCGAGCTGCAGCGCCTTATCGTAGGCTTGGCTCGCCAGCTTGGCGTAAATGTCGCCCAAATTTTCGTGCGCTGTTGAATAGCTGGGATGCGTCTGTATGGCTAGTTCGAGCGCAACGCGGGCCTTCTCAAACTGTCCCTTGGAGCTGTAGAGCACCGCCAGATTGTTATACGGCTCAGGCAACTCCGGGTAATCCTCGGTGAGCGACTGAAACGTGGCAATGGCATCGTTGGTTTTGCCGAGCTCAGCTTGCGCGAGGCCGCGAATGAAGCGACCGACCGCGTCTTTTGGCTTGGTCGTCAGGTAGACGTTAACTTTGTCTAGCGCCTGTTGCGATTGCCCTGCTTTCTGCAGTCGGTTAATTTCCTGCAAGTCACTGTTTTGGGCTGCGCTTTGGGTCGAGGCACCTACGCTGAGCGCGAACAGCGCGGCGGCGACGGCCCGATGCAAAGGTTTTTTAGCGGCTTCAGCAGCAAAAGTGCGAAACAGGGTCATGTCAGTGGTTTCCCAAAAATCGTGTCAAAGTCATCTTGAATTTTAGTACGCTATCAGTCAAGAAGGTTCCGGCACCGTGCGCGATGCTATGTCTTTGGTGTCGCAAGAGTTGTTGTTGCGCCGCTATTCCCCGCGAATCCGGGTCAATGTGTCTTCAATTAGCTCGCGTGCGATTGAGATGCGCGGCGGCAATTGGGGTAAGTTGTCTGCGTTGAACCAGTCAGCCTCGGCGATTTCGTGAATATTCGGCGTTAACGTGCCACCTGCGTACGCTGCTGTGAACGCGATCATCAACGAGTGCGGGAACGGCCACGACTGCGAAGAAAAATAGCGCAGATTCGAGACTTTGATGCCAACTTCTTCCTCGACCTCGCGGTGTACGGCGTCCTCGATGCTTTCGCCAGCCTCTAGAAACCCCGCCAGTGCGCTGTAGCGGCCTGCCGGGAAATTTACGTTTCGCGCTAGCAAAATCTGATTGCCGCGCGTGACCAGACACATCATTGCGGGCGAAATACGTGGATAAGCCGCGTGACCACAAGCGGGGCACTTGCGCGAGCGTTCGTGCTGCAGCCGCTCGGTGGGCGTTGCGCAGACGCCGCAGTACTGATGCGAGCGATTCCACTCCACGATTTGAATGGCGCGCCCCGCAATCGCGACAAGATCATCGCTCATCACGCCAAACAAGCTTCGCAGGCCCGCGAATCGGGCATCTGCGGGCGGCGCGTAGGCCGTTTCGGCCATTGCAGCGACGATTAACTGTCCGTCGAACATACCGATCACAAGATCGTCATCCTGCCGTTCGCCACCTTTGACACGCCTGCCCTCGACGTCGACGCAAAGCTCGTTGCCCCGAAACAACAGGCGGAGCGGCGGCACGGATGAATCGAGCGCAGCGCTGAAGGGCTCGCTGGCGGGGGTGAATGTGTGCGGGGTTTTGAGCATGGCGTTAAGTGCAGCAAGTATCTCGCAGGCGTTGACTCCGAGTGGAAGATGTTGAATCAATGGACCTGAAATCAGCGATTCGTCCGACCAAAACAACGACTAGTCCCCTGATCAGGCGCCGCTGATGCACACTTATTTTTTCATCGAAGCTTCCAAAAGAAAGGGCACCGTTGCATTTTTTTCGGAAACGATACGGTTGCCGCAGCCGCGAATCGACGACCCTGCCGCCCAAGCTGCTAATCGTCCCCTAATCGTCCCGTTTGTAAGCTCATGATTCTCATAAATGGTTTATAGCTTTTCGCTGAAAGCGTTTTTTTTAAATGGGCTGTATCAACAATGACCGTATAGTCGACTTTATTCATTTCTAGCTGTTAACCCATTGAGAATATTACATTTGCGAATAAGCTGTTGCCAACCGAGTAGCGGCAATTTTGCGCTGGAATTGATGCTGTTGTGGATTATGTCTCCAGCATAACGCATTGATTTTTAGGCAAAGTCTGTTTTTTTGTGTTGTATTGGAACGGCAATGAATTAATACGTTACATTCACGCGTAAATATTCGTTATCCGCAGTATCTGCGGCGTGCGATCTGTCATTCGGGGAAGCAAAATGGTTGAAAACATAGTCGCGAGTTGGGTTGAGCACGCATGCAATTGGCGCGCCGCATCGTCGCTCCGGACGCATCAAGCTGATTCGGGACAACGCAAGTGGACGGCTGGTTTGTTGGCCCTACTTTCAATGTCGATGGTTTTCGCACAAAACGCGACCTTTGAATTTGACGTCACGACGGGTGGCCCGGCTGGCAATGGCCCATCTACGGCGGCGCAAACCGTTACTTTCCGCAACAACCAGCTCAACCCGACAAACAACGTTTTTAATGCGACGCCGACCCCCATTACGGCCACAGCATCGATTTCCAATGTAGTCGCCGGGCGCAACGTCAAGTTTGGTCAGAACTTTTCAACTGCGACGCCGCCGGTGGGCTTGCCACTTTATGGGGCGCTTACGGTTGCCGGCGCACCCTTGAACGCCCAATTTACGTCGGGCACGGTGGCTGCACAGGGGCTTGATGTCGTCGCCAACGGTGCTATCGAGTTGGGGGTGAGCACGCTCGGCCTTGCCACGGCGACCAACACTCGCAATCGGATGGCCGATCTCACCATCACGTTCACTCCGCCTGTCGACAATCCGATCCTCCACTTTGCATCACTTGGAGGAACTATCGGCGCGCTCGGCTTTTCGACCGAGTTTGACTTGCTCACTGCGGGCGTCACCATTGCGAAACTTTCCGGCAACACGAATTTCGTCGTCACGGCCGGCGCTCCACAGCAAATCAACAACTCTGCCGCAACATTGGGCGCGAGTTGTACCAACAATCTAGCTGCCTGCGGATCGGTTCGCGTGACTGGCACGGCGGTGAGTTCGGTCTCATTCGGGGTATTTGTTCGTGGTGATACCGCGGGACTTGCGTGGAATCCGAACGGTGCGAACGAAGCTGGCGACGTGTGGACTATCAGCGCCTCGTTACAAAGCCCATCCAGTCTGACGGTCACCAAGAGCTCCACCCCCGGCGCCTTCGCCGTGGGCGCAGCAGGCCAGAGCTACACGATCACCATCGCGGTGGCCAACAGTCCTACCACCGCGCCGATCTCCATTGCTGACATCCTGCCGACGGGCATGACCACCAGTGCTGCGATCAGCGCCACCGGCGGCACACTCAGCGGCTGTCCTGCCGCGGGTGCGACGAGTCTCGCGGGCTGCTCGATTGCAGCGGGCGCCGCGACTGGCAACATCGTGATCACCGTCCCGGTGAGCGTGGCGGCGACTGCGGCCAACCCGAGCGTGAACAGCGCCACGGCCAGTGGTGGTGGCGACCCGAGCTGCACCACGCTGCCGCTGGCGGCCAAGTGCAGCGGCAGCACCAGCACCCCGGTGGTT
>JANXUB010000163.1 GCA_025352105.1 Burkholderiales bacterium
GTCCTGCGGCTCGCTACGCTCCCCGCAGGACACAGGCTCTGCGGCGAACACCAAAACATCAAATCACGAATCAGGGCAGCGCTGTTCAGCTGTACGACACATCGAATGCACAACTTAAATTAACTTCAAAGTTGTCTTGACAGTGGGGTCCACTTTAGTAAAGGTGCATTCACGAAAAAGCTGATAGTGCTGAACACAGATTCGGCGTGTCACTTTACCGTGAGAAACACCCACTTCCGATCCCAGTTTTTGCGGCCAATGTGTTTGATTGCAAACGCGTAGCGGCCGGGCGGCAAGAAGTCCTGAGTCAGCGTTTCTTGCTGCACCACCATCGGTTGCCCGTTCACACGAACGTCTTTGCGCGCCACCCGTTCGGTTTTGCTGTCCAGATCCTGATTGTCCAGCGCGTAGACGGTGACATCGGCTTCTTCCGTTGCCTCGCCGACCCGTTCCGCGCCGGTCGTATTGGGCGTGGTCACCACGTCGAGCGCCACTTTGCCATCCACCGGCTCCAGCACGCGCCAGTACACGTCGCGCACGTTGCCGTTGAGCGTGGCGAGCAGCGCCTTCAGGGTGTCGAAGTCAGCCTTCGCTGCAATCACGCTGACCTCCTTGCCACCAATCGTCGCATCAAAGCAGCGACCGATGCGGTCGCTGCACGGCGAGCGATCAAAGTAGCCCGTGGCGTAACTTGGCGGCGGCACCGCAGCTGATCGCGTGCTGACGGGCGCAGATCCACATCCGGCCAGGACGACCGTAAAAAGCGGAACCACGAAGAAGTATTTTTTTAAGCGTGACGCGGAAATATCTTGCATGGAGAGTCGGTTTTAATGGTGAATGAAAGCGAGAGCGTCGAGAGCGTTGCCTGCGTTAGCGGTAACATCGGTTGCAGTGAAAAGCAAACTTGAACGTGTCAAAAAACCTCGCCGCGCTGCGCGTCGCGGCACCGGAGACACTACTTTAAACGACGTTGCCAAACTGGCGGGCGTTTCCGCCATCACGGTTTCACGTGCATTAAAAACGCCGTCGATTGTCGCGCCAGAAACGCTGGCCCGCATCCAGGACGCCGTGTCGCGAACGGGCTACGTGCCTAATCTGATGGCGGGCGGTCTGGCTTCCAATCGTAGCGGACTTGTCGCCGCGTTGGTGCCGACGATTGCGGGCTCGGTGTTTCTCGAAACGGTTCAGGCGTTGACCGACGCGTTTGACGACGCCGGTTGTCAGCTCATTTTGGGCCAGAGCGGATACAGTGGCTTTCGCGAAGATGCGCTGATTAACGCCATCGTAGGTCGCCGTCCAGACGGCATTGTGCTGACCGGAATCATGCATTCACCGGAAGGCCGCAAGCGGTTGCTGGCCTCCGGAATCCCGGTGGTTGAAACGTGGGATTTGACGCCGACGCCAATTGACATGCTGGTTGGCTTTTCGCATGAAAAGGTGGGGCGTGAGGTCGCGGATTTTCTTTACGGCAAAGGCTTTCGACGCCCCGCGATTGTCACGGCAGACGATTACCGCGCGGGGCTCCGGCGGACGGGCTTCGAGCAGCGCATGCAGGCGCTTGGTGTGCCGCCGGTGCCGGTGCACGTCGTGCCTGCGCCGACGACCCTGCGCGATGGGCGCGAAGGGCTCGCTGCACTGGTCGCACAAGCACCCGAAATTGACGTGGTCTTCTGCAGCTCCGACGTTCTGGCGCATGGCGTGGTCACGGAGGCGCAGGCACGCGGTGTCGAGGTGCCACGCGATATTGCGGTGTTGGGCTTTGGCGATCTCGCGTTCGCCTCGTACATTCATCCCGCGCTGACCACGGTTCACATCGACGGTCGCGCGATTGGCCGACAAGCCGCGCAATTCATCATGGACCGTATCGAGGGGCGCGACATTGGCGAGCGGATACGGGACATTGGCTTTTCGATTGTGTCGAGGCAGAGCGCTTGAGCCGCACGGTTGCTTAGCGCGCGTACAGCGCTTAGCGCAGCGAGGCAGGCCGTAAATGCACATCCCAAAACTGCGCAACAAACTTTTCCACTCTTATGCCGTCATCCTCAGCCACAGCCGAGGATCCAGCTCGTGGCAAACGACTCGCTTTTTACGCGCAATGGCGGTCGCCGCCATTCTGGATTCCCGGCTTGTGGCCGAGAATGACGGCAAATTAGTTGTGACTCAGCCGGAGGGATGCCTTCGCAATCAACGCACTAATCGTGCACCAAATTGACCATTTCCGCCAAACCCATTAAACTTTTAATGTTAGCGCTACCATAAACTAATAATCGTTACGCAAATCGCAACGCATTTGAGGCCCGTAAGACCATGACCGAACGCAAAAAACCCGAAGAACTCCGCTCACATCGCTGGTACGGCGTCAAGGATTTACGCTCATTCGGACATCGCTCGCGCACTGCGCAAATGGGCTATCACCAGAGCGACTACGCGGGCAAGCCAGTCATCGCGATCATCAATACCTGGAGCGACATCAACCCCTGCCACAGCCATTTCAGGGTGCGGGCAGAAGAGATCAAGCGCGGCATCTGGCAGGCGGGCGGGTTTCCGGTTGAAATGCCTGCGATGTCGCTCTCCGAGCCTTTCCAGAAGCCAACGACGATGCTTTATCGCAATCTGCTGGCGCTGGAGACGGAAGAATTGCTCAAGGCCTATCCGGCGGACGGCTGCGTCCTGATGGGAGGTTGCGACAAGACGACCCCGGCGCTCGTCATGGGGGCGCTGGCGATGAATTTGCCAACGATCTTCATGCCCGCTGGCCCAATGTTGCGCGGCGACTACAAAGGTGGCTACATCGGCTCCGGCTCCGACACGTGGAAATACTGGGCCGAGCTACGTGCAGGCAACATCACCGAAGAAGACTGGCAGGAAGTCGAAGACGGTATCGCCCGCTCGCCCGGCCATTGCATGACGATGGGTACGGCGTCCACCATGACCAGTGCGGTTGAAGTGCTTGGGCTCACGCTTCCCGGAGCGGCATCGATTCCGGCACCGGACTCGCGCCACGCGCAGATGGCCACGCTCACCGGTAAGCGCATCGTCGACATGGTGTGGGACGATTTGAAGCCGCTCGACTTCATCACCGAGGCGTCGTTCACTAATGCCGTCACGGCGGTGCTCGCGCTCGGTGGCTCCACCAATTCCATCGTGCATCTGATTGCGATGGCAAGACGTGCTGGCATCTCGCTGACGATTGATCAATTCGACGCCATCGCGCGCAAAACACCGGTGCTCGCCAATCTACGCCCCGCAGGTCAGTACCTCATGGAGGATTTCTACTATGCAGGCGGCCTGCGCGGCTTCCTCACCCAACTTGGCGAGCAAATCGACGGCAGTCAGGGCACGGTCAACGGCAAAACGCTTGGTGAAAATATCGAAGGGGCCAAGGTCTACAACGAAGACGTTATCCGTCCGCGCAGTAACCCGATGTATGCGAGCGACGGTCTCGCCGTGCTGCGCGGAAACCTCGCGCCCGGTGGAGCGGTCATCAAGCCCGCAGCGATGGAGTCGCACCTGCGCAAGCACACCGGCAAGGCCGTCGTATTCAAGGACTACGCCGATATGTCAGCGCGCATCGATGATGAGAGTCTCGACGTCGATAAGGACAGCGTGATCGTGTTGCAAAGCGCCGGCCCACAAGGCGCACCGGGCATGCCGGAATGGGGTCAGTTACCGATCCCGCAGAAACTTTTGAAGCAGGGCGTGCGCGACATGTTGCGCATCAGCGACGCACGCATGAGCGGCACCAGTTACGGTGCCTGTGTGCTGCACGTCACGCCAGAGTCGCACGTCGGCGGGCCGCTTGCGCTGGTTAAAACAGGCGACCTGATCGCCATCGACATCGACGCTCGCAGCATCAATATGCTGGTCAGTGATGAAGAAATCGCGATGCGAAAAGCCGCATGGGTCAAGCCGATTCCGAAATTTACGCGTGGTTACGGCGTTTTGTATTTGAAACACGTTCAACAGGCGGACAAAGGCTGCGACTTTGACTTTCTGGAGCCGGCTTATTCGGAGTCGGGTGATGCGGCAGGATCGGCGTCGGAGCCGGAGATTCACTAGGGAAACGCTGATTTCATCGCTACCTCGGTGCAGGCCGGGGCCCACGCCCGACGCAAGTCGTTGATTTTGCAGAGGGCGTGGATACCGGCCTTCGCCGGTATGGCAAGAAAGTTGATTTATTCAGCGTCTCCCTAGAAGCGCGCCCGGAAAGGTAGGGCAGACAAAGAGTGCTGTCCCGCGGAGCCTTAGAAGGAGTCAAACAAAGCACCATGAAATCAAAAATCAATCAATCAAGGAGTGAGTCGTGGATACAAAGCATTCGGCCGAATCGTTGTCGGCATCAACCTTGTCGCGCCGTCAATTGCTGCGCGGCGCGCTGGCAACAACGGTCACATTAGGAGCGGTAGGCATGGCAGAAGCAAACGCAGGTACGGGTTCCGCAGTCGGTCCCGGTTTCGATTTCAAACCGAGCCAGCGCTATCCCGATCCGGCCGTGCAAATCCTCGATCCGAGCTTTGCGAAATACCGGATCTACAGCAGCACTGTCGAGCAACTTGGCTCGGGCATGCGCTGGGCCGAAGGCCCGGTGTATTTCGGCGACGGACGCTATGTGCTGGTCAGCGATATTCCGAACAACCGCATCATGCGTTATGACGAAGTGACCGGCAGTTTCACCGTGTGGCGTCAGCCGTCCAATTTTGCGAACGGCATGTGTCGTGATCGTCAGGGTCGTCTGCTGACCTGCGAGCATCTGACGCGTCGCGTGACGCGTACTGAGTACAACGGCAAGATCACCGTGCTCGCCGATAGCTTCAACGGCAAGCGCTTTAATTCGCCGAACGATATCTGCTGCAAATCAGACGGCTCGATCTGGTTCACCGATCCGCCGTTTGGTATCGGCGGACATTGGGAAGGCGAAAAAGCGACGCCCGATTTGCCGCACTCGGTTTATCGCATTTCAGCCGACGGAAAGCTGAGTCTCGTCACTGACAAACTCGCTGGGCCAAATGGCATCGCGTTCTCGCCCGACGAGAAAAAGGTCTATATCGTCGAGTCTCGCGCCACGCCGAATCGCCAAATCTCGTCGTTCGATGTCGGCGCTGACGGCACCATCTCGAATAAAGCAACCGTCGTTGACGCCAATGGCCCCGGCTCCATCGACGGTTTCCGCGTTGATACGGACGGCAACCTGTGGTGTGGTTGGGGCAGCAATGGTTCGCCCACGGCCAAGGCCGAAGATCTCGATGGCGTGATGGTCTTCAATCCGCAGGGCAAGGCTATCGGCTTCATCCGGCTGCCTGAGCGCTGCGCCAATCTCACCTTTGGAGGCCCGAAAAATAATCGTCTCTACATGGCGAGTTGCCATTCGCTGTATGCGCTCTATGTTGAGGCAGTCGGCGCGGTGTAGTTGTCAGTCCCTCTTCGTCAACGGGGAGGGAATCAGAATCCCAAAGAGTCATCCATGAAAACTGGTCAAAAAGTGCGCTCCATCTCCGGCTTTGGAGTCGGTGTTCTGCTGTCGCTCGTTGCGGTGGCTGCATTTGCGCAACAACCGTATCCCACGAAACCCGTGACCATCGTCGTGCCGTTCTCGCCCGGCGGCGGCACCGATATCGGCGCACGTCTCATCGCGCAAAAGCTCACCGCAAAATGGGGACAAACGGTGATCGTTGACAACCGTGCAGGTGCGGGTGGTCTCGTTGGCGCAGACCTTGTGGCGAAGGCGAAACCCGACGGTTACACCTTGCTCGTGGGCAATGTCGGCACGCAGGCAATCAACCAGTCGCTCTACAAAATGCCGTACAACGCGGACACGGCGTTCGCGCCGATTTCCATGATTGCAGACTTGCCCTTTGTGATGATGGCGAGCACAGCGGTGCCTGCAAACAACGTCAAAGAGTTCGTCGCACTTGCCAAGGCCGAACCAGGCAAACGAACGTATGCCAGCTCCGGCCAGGGTGGCTCGCCACATCTGACTGCCGAGATTTTTCAGGCCGCATCAGGCATCAAGCTCACCCATGTGCCGTACAAAGGCGGCGGGCCTGCAATGACCGACTTGATGGCCGGTCACGTCGACATTTTGTTCGCATCGATTCTGGAGGGTTCGGGCCACGTCAAATCAGGCAAGTTGAAAGCGTTCGCGATCAGCAGCGCGACGCGCTCCCCGGCATTGCCCGATGTGCCGACGCTGGCAGAAACCGGTGTGCCGAACTCCGAATCCGGGTCGTGGATCGCGATGTTCGCACCGACTGGCACGCCACAAGCCATCATCGACAAGATCGCCACCGACATCAAGGAAGCGGTCGCGCTGCCCGAGTCGCAGAAGACTCTGATCTCGCAAGGCGCGACGCCGCATTCCACGACCCCCGCTGAACTCAAATTGATCATCGACCGTGATCGTGCACGCTACGGAAAAGTGATCGCTGATCGCGCCATCAAGGTCGAGTAGTCCGGCGCGTCCACACATTTAATTCAGAGGATCACCTTGAAAGCACATCGCCCACTTCGCATCGCTTTACGTTCAGTCAACGTCGCCGCCGCATTCGCATTCGCATTCGCAGTTGGGTTGGTGCCTGCCGCATTTGCGCAAACCGCCGATATCTGGCCGAGCAAAACAATCACCTACGTCGTGCCGTTCACGCCGGGCGGTTCAACCGATGTGATCGGCCGCACGATTTCGCAAAAACTCACTGACGCGCTGCATCAGCCGGTCATCGTCGACAACAAGCCGGGCGCGGCGGGTGCGATCGGTGCGGGCTTCGTCGCCAAGTCAAAACCGGACGGCTACACGCTCTTCGGCGGCACCATCAGCACGCACGCGATCAACGCGAGCCTCTACAAAAATCTGTCGTACGACCCGGTCAAGGATTTCGAACCGATCACGCTGGTGGCAACGCTGCCGAACGTGTTGATTGTGAGCCCCACGCTCGGCGTCAACACCGTCGCTGAGTTGATCGCGTTGCTCAAGCGTGATCCCACCAAGCGCATCTTCGCCTCATCCGGCGCGGGGACATCCGCTCATCTCGCCGGCGAAATGATGGCTGATCTCATCGGCGTGCCGCTCACGCACATCCCGTACAAGGGGACGCCTCCAGCCCTGATTGATGTGTCGACAGGGCAGGTGCCTTTCATGTTCGACCAGTTGACCGCAGCCAAGTCATTGGCCGATGCGGGCAAGCTCAAAATCATTGCGGTCACCACACCGAAGCGCGTCGCGATTGCGCCGACATTGCCCACGATGATGGAGTCCGGTATCGCCAATTTTCAGATGTCGTCGTGGCAGGCGGTTTACGCACCGAAGGGCACGCCCAAAGCCATCGTTCAGCGGCTCAACACGGAGATCGTAAAGATTCTCAATATGCCCTATGTGAAAGAGAAACTCGGCACCACGCTCGGCATGGAAATCGTTGCCAGCACGCCGGAAGAGCTCGCCGCGCACATGGCGAAAGAAATTCCACGCTGGGCCGAGCTCGTAAAAAAATCCGGCGCTTCCGCGAACTAGCGCTGGTGTCTTCATTACATTTTTCCAGGTTTTGATCATGTCCGAACTCAATCCAGCAACACTTGCACATCTCAAAAAAGTCAGCGTCGCCACGCTGTGCACACAGCTCTTCAAGCGCGGCTTCCGCAACGTTTTCATTCAGGGCACCCAACGTCTGACCACGCCTAGCGGTGGCAATCTGGTGGGCCCCGCGTTCACCATGCGCAGCATTCCAGCGCGTGAGGATCTCGATCAGATTTCGGCGTTTGATAACCCTGATCACCCGCAGCGCAAAGGCATCGAAAGCGTGCCACCGGGCCATGTGCTGGTGCTCGACTGTCGTGGCGAAAAACGCGTCGCTTCGGGCGGACAAATCCTCACCACACGCCTTAAGGTGCGCGGCGCTGCGGGCCTCGTTTCCGACGGCCCGGTGCGCGATAGCGGCGACATCAAGAAGATGGATTTCCCGGTGTATTGCGCCGGTGGCAGCGCACCGCTGAACCTGATTCATCATCACGCGATTGACTTGAACGTGCCCATCGGCTGCGGTGGCGTGGCCGTGTATCCGGGCGACATCATCGTGGGCGATGAAGAGGGCGTGGTGGTCATTCCAGCACATCTGGCCGACGAAGTGGCCACCGACGCTGCCGCGCAGGAAGTGCAAGAAGTGTTCCTGCTGGAGCGCGTCGCGGGCGGCGCAAAACTCGCGGGCACTTATCCGCCCAATGCTGAAACCAAAGCCATGTTCGAAGCGTGGAAAAAAGAAAAAGGACTCTAAATCATGGCCCAACATAACAACTTGATCAACGGCGAATGGGTCGCTGGCGCGAGCTACACACCGAACGTCAATCCATCGAACATTAAGGACGTCATTGGTGAATATGCGCAAGCCGACGCAGCGCAAGTCGAGGCCGCAGTAGGCGCGGCAGCAGCAGCTTTCCCCGCGTGGTCAACGGGCGGCATTCAGGCACGCAGCGATGCGCTCGACAAGATCGGCAATGAGATTCTTGCGCGTCGCGAAGAGCTGGGCACCTTGCTGTCACGCGAAGAGGGCAAGACCAAAGCGGAAGGCATTGGCGAAGCAGGTCGTGCGGGCTACATCTTCAAATTTTTCGCAGGCGAATGTCTGCGGTTAGCGGGAGAAACCTTGCCCTCAGTGCGCCCCGGCATCGGTGTGGAAATCACGCGTGAACCGATGGGTGTCGTCGGCCTGATCACGCCGTGGAATTTCCCGATCGCGATTCCTGCGTGGAAGATTGCGCCCGCGTTGGCGTACGGTAACTGCGTGGTGATCAAACCGGCTGACCTCGTGCCCGGTTGCGCTTGGGCGCTAGCCGATATCATCTCGCGCAGCGGCATTCCTGCCGGGGTGTTCAACCTCGTGATGGGACGGGGCTCCGTGGTGGGCAATGGTCTCGTTAACCATAAATCGGTAAACGCAATCAGTTTCACGGGTTCGGTCGGTGTGGGGAGCGGTATCGCTGCCGCTGCAGCGCAAAAGCTCAAAAAAGTCCAGCTCGAAATGGGCGGCAAAAACCCGCAGGTTGTGCTCGATGACGCGGATCTGAAAACCGCGGTTGAACTCTGCGTGCAATCCGCATTTTTCTCCACGGGGCAGCGCTGCACGGCATCGAGCCGCCTTATCGTCACCGAAGGCATTTACCCAAAATTCATCGAGGCGATGAAGGCGCGCATGGCCACGCTCAAGGTGGATGACGCGCTAAAAGCAGGCACCGACATCGGCCCCGTATCGAGCCGCGATCAGCTGGAGCAGGACTACCGCTACATCCAGATTGGCAAAGACGAAGGTGCAACGCTCGCGGCGGGCGGCGAACTCTTGAAGGCCAGCAGCGATGGCCATGAAGGCTTCTACATGTCGCCCGCGCTGTTCTCCGAGAGCGCATCCACCATGCGCATCAACACCGAAGAAATCTTCGGCCCGGTAGCGAGCGTCATCAAAGTCAAGGACTACGAAGAGGCATTGCACACGGCGAATGACACCGAATTTGGCCTGGCGTCCGGCATCGCCACCACATCGCTCAAATACGCAACGCACTTCAAGCGCCACAGCCAGTCCGGCATGGTGATGGTGAACTTGCCAACCGCTGGCGTCGACTATCACGTCCCGTTCGGCGGTCGCAAAGGATCAAGCTACGGTTCAAGAGAGCAGGGCAAATACGCAGCGGAATTCTTCACGACGGTGAAGACGGCGTATACGAACGCGGGGTAGTGATGCAGGTCCCCTCTCCCGCAGCGCGGGAGAGGGCGGAGGGTGAGGGCGGCGGTAAAGCAACACAGTGATTGCGCTATGAGGATTCCGTCGTTTGGCTTCGTTATCTGCGATCATGGTTTTCTCCTCCATCGCCCTCACCCCAACCCTCTCCCGCGCTGCGGGAGAGGGGGCAAAACACCGGCATTTTCCGGAAGGCAGGAATCCAGACCGGTGAGACAAACGCGGTGTGTAGCTCTAGCCTTAAAGCCCCACTGCAATTGGGCATAGAGCCAATTTGTGCACGAAGTCGACAAATCGCTAAAACATGTACTAATCCCATATTAAATAAGCGTTTCAACAAAAAGTTGACACCAAAAATCGGAAAACTACACCATGACCGCCAAGCAATTTCTCCTCACCACCCTCGCGCTTGCCTGCGCCTCGCTAGCCCCAACGCAAGCCCACGCCCAGACCTTCCCCACCAAACAAATCACCATCATCGTCCCCGCCTCCCCCGGCGGCGCGATTGACTTGGCCGCACGCCTGATCGGTCAAAAGCTGACCGAGGCCTGGGGCCAACCGGTCGTGATCGACAACAAAACCGGCGCGACGGGCATCATCGGCACCGACTTCGTCGCCAAAGCCGCGCCAGACGGTCACACGCTTGCGCTCGTCGCCAGCAGCCACGCGATCAACCCAAGCATGGTCAAGAAATTGCCGTTTGACACGGTCAAAAGCTTCGAGCCCGTGATGCTCACGCACGTCGTGCCGCTGGTGCTCGTCGTCGCGCCTTCGCTGCCCGTCAAATCGGTAAAAGAACTCATCGCCTACGGCAAAGCCATCCCCGGCAAGCTTACGTTCGCATCCAGCGGCTCCGGCGGCGCGCCACACTTTTCCGGCGAACTGTTCAAGACGATGGCTGGCCTCGACATGACGCACATTCCGTACAAAGGCAGCACGCTCGCACACCCTGACTTGATGAGTGGCCGCATCTCGATCATGTTCGACACCGTCGCCGCGATCAAAACGCAAATCGCTGCGAATAACGTTCGTGCGCTCGCCGTCACCACCGCGAAACGTGTCGGCGTTTTATCGACGCTGCCGACGATGGCCGAGGCCGGTTTGCCGGGCTACGAAACCAGCACTTGGGGCGGCATCCTCGCACCCGCAGGCACGTCAAAAGCCACGGTGACCAAGCTGAACGCCGAGATGAACAAGATTCTCGCGATGCCCGACGTGCGCGAAAAACTGCAAGGCGCAGGCCTCGAAATCGGTGGCGGCACGCCGCAACAGTTCGCCGATTTCATCAGCAGCGAAATCACCAAATGGGGCAAAGTCGCAAAGGATGCTGGCATTCAGCCAGAATGATAAATGCCTCGCAATATGAAACCTACCGTTCTGCTACTGAACCCCATTCTCATCCCCGCGATTAATGACGAGCTTGATGCGCTGTACAACGTGGTGCGCTATTTCCAGCATGACGACAAGGACGCGCTGATCCGCGAACACGGCGCGAGCATTCGCGGCGTCGTTACCGGTGGTCATGCGGGCATCAAACAAGCGTTGATGGAGCGAATGCCTGCGCTGCAAGTCGTGGCCGTCAATGGCGTGGGCAGCGATGCCGTTGATCTTGATTACGCGCGCAGTCGCGGCATCCATGTTTCGGCGACGCTTGGCGCTCTCACCGACGATGTCGCGGACATGGCAATCGGCCTGTTGATCGCTGCGTGTCGTGGTCTCTGCACCGGGGATCGCTATGTGCGCGGTGGCGACTGGGCCAAGAGCCCGCCGCCCGCGCTGCCTTTGGCGCGCCGATTTAGCGGCATGCGTGTAGGCATCGTCGGCCTGGGTCGCGTGGGTCGCGCGATTGCCACACGCACGGCCGCGTTCGGTTGCGCGATCAGCTACACCGACCTGAAAGCGTTGGACGATGTGCCCTATACCTTCGTCGCCGATCTCGTGCAGCTAGCGCAAGAAAGTGACGCACTGATCCTCGCTGCTGCAGCGGACAAGGCCGGAGGCATCATCAATGCGGCGGTGCTGGATGCGCTGGGCAAAGACGGATTTCTGATCAATGTCGCGCGCGGAAAGCTCGTCAACGAGACCGATTTGATCGACGCCCTGCGCGCGGGGCGCATTGCCGGTGCGGGCCTCGATGTGTTCGCCGACGAGCCACATGTACCCGACGCGCTGAGACAGATGGAATGCGTTGCGTTACAGCCGCATCGCGCCAGCGCCACGATTGAAACGCGCACTGCAATGGGCGAAATGGTGCTGGCCAGTCTGGCGCGCGGGCTTGCCGGGCTGCGACCCGAAATCAGCCTGACAACATGAATTCCCGCCTCACGCAGCTCCTAACTATTTTTGGAAATAACATGAAATACCAATCACTTGTAGCTGTCGCTCTTGCCACGTTGGCAACCGCCACAGCCGGCGCGCAAACCTACCCCGATAAACCGATCACCATCATCATAGGCTCCACGGCGGGCAGCACCACCGACGGTCTCGCGCGAGCGGTCGGCCAACAGATCACCAAAGAGACCGGACAGCCCGTCATCGTCGACAGCCGAGCCGGTGCGTTCGGTGGAATCGCGGCCCAAGCTGTCGCACGGAGCGCGCCGGACGGCTACACGCTCTTCATCACCACCAACACCACGCAAGCCGCCAACCCGCACCTGTTCAAAAAACTCACCTACGACCCGATCAAGGATTTCGCACCGGTGGGCCGCATGGTTCAGGGCTACATGTTGATGGTCGTCAATCCGACGCTCAAGGCGCAAAGCGTCGGCGAGTTCATCGCGCTCGCGAAGCAGCAACCGGGCAAACTCAACTTCGCTTCCGGCAGCTCGTCCGCCCGCGTAGCCACCGAGCTGTTTCAGCACATGGCAGGTATCAAATTGAACTACGTGCCGTACAAAGCAAACCCGCCTGCGGTTATGGATTTGGTGGGCGGTCAGACAGATGTGATGATTGTGGATTTGACGACGAGCCTGCCGCAGGTCAAGTCCGGAAAATTGCGCGCGTTAGGCGTCAGCAGCCCGCAGCGCTCATCCCTTGTGCCCGGCGTGCCGACGATTTCTGAAGCAGGCCTGCCCGGCTATGTCGCGCATCACTGGAATGCGCTCTACGCGCCAGCTGGAACGCCGCCCGCCGTGATCCGCCGCATCAACGAACTCATGCGCCACGCGATGGCCACCGAGCCCGTGCGCCAGTGGGTCGAGCAAAATGGCATGGAAGTCGCGCCGACCTCACCCGATGAGCTGGCGAAGTTTCAGCTGAGCGAATACGACAGCTGGGGCAAGACGATCAAGCAGGCGGGGATTTTGCCGGAGTAATTCACCACTTGCCCGCTCCGCATTCGCCAACACACTTCGTTGAGGACTACGAGGCGGACAGTGCCCGCCCTAGCTGTCGTCGGTTCACTATCATTGCGCATCAGCATCAACGGGCGCAATCATGAATTTTCAGAACCAATGTGTGGTTATCACCGGTGCCTCAGGCAACCTCGGTTTGGCGGTCGCGCGGGCCTTCGCTGTGCAGGGGGCGAACCTCGTGCTCGTTGACCGTTCGCGCGAGCATCTTGAGCACGGAGGCTTCGTGGACGACGCGCGTACGATGCTGTCGATCACCGATCTGCTCGATCAGACGCAGGTCGATGCGATGGTCAAGGCGGCGGTTGCCGAGTTCGGCGGCGTGCACGTACTTTGCAACATCGCGGGCGGTTTTCGCATGGGTGAAGCGGTGCATGAGACGAGTGACAAAAACTGGAATTTCCTGTTCGACATCAACGCCAGAACGTTGCTGCACGCGGCGCGCGCCGTGGTGCCGCAGATGCTTGGCCAAGGTGCCAACGCGAACGGCTCACGCGGCAAGATCATCAACGTCGGTGCATTCGGCGCACAAAAAGGCGGCGCACATATGGGCGCTTATTCTGCCTCCAAAGCCAGCGTCATGCGCCTCACCGAATCGATGGCGGCTGAGCTGCGCGAGCAGGGCATCAACGTCAACGCCGTGCTGCCCACCATCATCGACACGCCGCAAAATCGCGCCGACATGCCCGGTGCTGATCCGAACAAATGGGTTGCACCGGAAGCGTTGGCGGATGTGGTGCTTTTCCTCGCGTCCAATGCGTCACGCGCCGTGCATGGAGCTCTGGTGCCAGTGACGGGGTTGAGCTAGGCGGCTGGCTATGCGTAGGGCGAATACGCGAAGCGTCATCAGCCATCAGTGGCGCGCAACAAAGGCGGATCACGCTGCGGATATCTGCCCTACCACGCTACCGCCTTCTTTCGCCGACAACTCCAACGTCCAGATAATTTCCGCGAGTAGGACGTCAACATCCGCTCTAAATTCGACCTGCATTTTCGTCGGTAGAGACTCTTTCGCTCGGATTTGCAAGTGCAAATGACTGTCGGCTATTTTTCGACTCGCCTGTTCGAGGTGGAGCATCGACTCGCGAAACGATTTGCCGCTTCCAACGTAGTTGTTGGCTACCTCTGCGAACGACTTGCATTCAAATATCGGAGGAATGTGATTTAGCAGCGCTCGAACCAGTACGACGCAAGATATGTAGCAACCAGTTCTGTATGCGGCGTTTAGCTCGTCAAGCATTGTGACGAGTCGGGCACAATCAAATTTGTTCGCGACGATACGACGCAGCGCGAGTATGCGCTCGGCATCAACAAAGTTCTCCGAGGGAAATTTGCCGACTAAAGACACTTTAGGGTACATCTTCTTGTGTGCGACAAGAAACGGCCGTCCCTCCGATTCGTACTCTTCTTCTTTGCTGCACCGAGTTACGTGGCAAAAGCTAACTGTGTGACAACCGTTGCACTTGACGGTTAGGAAGTTGTTCAGATACTGGACATGACCTCCGTCGTCGAAGTCTCGCGAGTTCACAATTGCCAACACTTCATGTGACGTCTCCCGAGAGCATTCTCGACAGAGGTAGCTATCCGACATACCAGCTGGATATTGCATTGACGGCTTTTGATCTCGGTGCATTAGCGAATGTCGGTAGTAAAACGAACCAAACGATAGCATCGAACGGTATTAATTTGCCCGGACGCGCTTCGCTTCTCCGGATTACCGATCCGTTTCAACAACCGCACCCTTCGGCGCCCGTCGCAACACCCATTTCATATCCGACGGATCAGCTTTACCCTCGCGAAGCTTCAAGAAAACATCTGCGCTCTCAAGCGCGCCAATCTTCTCGGCCACAGCCACGGCGATAAATTGGTTCAGCGAAACGCCATCCAGAGCGGCAAGACGCTGCGCCGCAGTTTCTACCGAATGAGACAGTTTCACTGCGTAAGCGGCTTTAATGGTCATAACCTCAATAACCCTCTCAGAAATTCTCCCAGATTGCAAACGGAGATGTCACAGCGATTTTGTCCGTGGTGCCGGCCTTGGCCCAAGCGATACAACCATCATCCAAAACGCATCAGCTTTTGTCAAAAAGCGAGATTTAGTGGGGGATAGCTCTAAAAAACTGCCAGATATCGACTTGTAGTTTTTTACCGAATCAGCCCCGACAAAATCGACGTTTCATAGAAAAGCTGTAGTCATCAATTTGCAGCACCGCCCGCGTTTACCCTCGCCCGTCGCCCCTACATGCGCCGATAGACTGCGTCTTCCGATAGCGGCTCTGGCCACGATCGCCACGATAAATTTTAAGGAGAACCCCATGCAACTTGCCACTCATCCTAAAAGTGCATTTCGCGCTGCAATACGAATCACGCGCGGCGCGCTGGCGGTTACGCTGTTCGCGGTGGCGGTAGCGGGCGCGACCACGAACGCATCCGCGCAAGTGCCGCAATATGGCAACAGCATCAACCTCGATACCGCGCGAAAAGTGATGGTTGCCGCAGTCGCTGAATCGAAGAAAAATGGCTGGCCGATGGCGGTGGCCGTGGTCGATAACGCCGGTCAACTGGTCGCGTACGAGCGCATGGACAACACGCAGACGGCGAGCGTGCATGTGGCGGTTGAGAAGGCCGTTTCGTCTGCGACTTACCGCCGCTCGACCAAGGTTTTTCAGGACCTGGTCGCCGGTGGTGGCATGGGCATGCGCATCCTGGGTCTGCCCGGCGCGGTGCCAATTGAAGGCGGACTCGTGCTGATGCAGGACGGCAAGATCGTTGGTGCGATTGGCGTGTCGGGCATGGCCTCCGATCAGGATGGCGTGGTGGCCAAGGCCGGGGTCGACGCGATCAAGTAACGAGGTCATCGCGACGATGCGGAGCAGGCGCCGGCTGGTCCGCATTCACGACCGCTGGCCAGAAGCGCGTACGGCTGCAAATCGTGCAGTTGCAGCGATGAGAGTTTTGCGTGAGCCCCAGCTCCCCGTCAAATTGAAAACGGAGGGTTCCCGTAGGCGTGTTTGGGGCTCCTGTGATCGGCTGTTGCGGGCGGATTGCGTTTGAAATTTGACCGGGGAGAATCAAGCTGCGGTGCTGATCTGCTCAAGCGTTGCGTGAATGTCGTTTCCCGCAACTGAAATGACCAACTCCGCGAGAAGTTGGCAGCCTCCCGCAATCGCAAGCCGGCACTCAGCAACGGCGAGCAGCTGATCATTGGATTTCAAGTATTTGATCTGGACGTCCGGTTGCACGGTGCTGAGCAGACTGCGTTGTCCAGATTTCGCAAGGCAGGCGTGCAGATCCTCTTTAATCGCTGTAGCCGGGTCACGACCCAGCGCGACGGCGTACCCAAACTGCGCAGCTAGCTTCGAGAACTCACCCGTTATGAGTAATCGGCCCGCTTCGTTCGCAAGCGCCACCAGTTGCTCGGGCTCGACTTGTTGCGATGAAAGTCTCATCACGGGCTCAACATGATTTCGCAATGCATCGCATCATTTGAAAAAAAGCGAGCATCCGTGTCGCCCAACTACCTCCCCCCCGACACACCAACATTAGTCCCCGTCACGTAAGACGCATTCTCCGATAACAACCACATCACGGCACGCGCAACTTCATCCGCCGAACCGCCACGCTTCATCGGCACGCTGTCCTGCAATCGATCAACGCGGCCCGGTTCGCCGCCGCTCGCGTGAATGTCGGTGTAAATGAGGCCGGGGGACACGGCGTTCACGCGGATGCCTTCCGCTGCGACTTCTTTGGCGAGACCGATGGTGAACGTGTCAATCGCGGCTTTTGAGGCGGCGTAGTCAACGTACTCGCCTGCCGCTCCGAGCTTCGCGGCGCGCGACGACATGTTGACGATGCCGCCGCCGCTTCCGCCGTGGCGCGTTGACATGCGAACAATCGCCTCGCGTGCGCAGGAGAAACTGCCGACCACGTTGGTCGCAAAAATGCGAGCAATTCGCTCGGCGGACATCCGATCAACGCGGGACTGCTGCTCAAGAATGCCTGCGTTGTTGACGAGGGCGGTGATGGGGCCAAGCGACGCGTCGCACTGCTTGAACATTCGCACGACATCAGCATCTACCGCCACATCAGCGCGTATCGCAATCGCGATGCCGCCTTGCCTGTTTATTGAATCGACCAGCGCGTCGGCGGCCATCTGGTTGTTGAGATAGCTGATGCACACTGCGTAGCCAGCGTCGGCAGCGCGCAGAGCAACCGCGGCTCCGATGCCGCGGGAACCGCCTGTGACGAGGATGATTTTTTTCATGAGTTTGTGATTTGTATCGCTGGATGTGGGAGCGGTTCCACCGCGATTGTTGGCCGTGCGAGAAATCGCGGTG
>JANXUB010000187.1 GCA_025352105.1 Burkholderiales bacterium
GCACCCGGGTGGCCACCTTGTTCCCCAACCCCGAGAGCTGCTTGCGGCTGGTCAGCGCGCTCTTGTCCGAACAGGACGAGGAGTGGCTCAGCGGAAAAATCTATCTCACCATGAGACCGGAAAGCACACCGAAATAGTCAAGCCAAAACCAACAACTTATCCACAACCCCGACACCACGTAACGAAAGAAATTTCGCGAAATTACAGAAAATTTGTTGCTTTATCAAAAGGAGAGTACGAATTGCGGCTTCATGGGGCGATTTTTGCTGTTGGAACGATACAAGTTTGATCAACAAACATTTGACCACGTTGCCCAGATGCAGACGAAACGAAGGGGCGTCAAGACGGCAGGCATGAGAAAAGTGGGGTATCTCACCCACTCGCTGTCGAGGCACTGTCCTACATCCGCGCCCCATGGCGATTTCTATACTCATGTACAAAGTTATAAGCCGCGCGCATGACGCCTAGATGGCGTTCCGGCGGCCTTTCCATCCAACAGGCAGAGCGAGAAATATTGTGTCAATGTCCAAAAATCTACGCGGCATCATTGCCGTCACGCTGGCGCTTGGCGCGGGTTCTGCCTTTGCTCAAGCCGTCACCGTCGTGGAGTTCTACAACAGGGCGCTCGACGCTTACTTCATCACCGGTCGCGTCGCCGAACAGCAGTCGCTGGATGCGCAGGCGGATTTTCGGCGCACCGGAATGACGTTTGACGCGAACGCCGCCACGGGGGCGACTACCAATGCCACGCGGATTTGCCGCTTTTATATCAACCTTGCTTCACCGGTTACCAGCAGCCATTTTTATGGTCGTGAAGGCGTCGACTGCGAACGAATCCTCGCGCAGAACCCAAGCGGTTTCAGCTATGAAGGCTACGATTTTGCTGTAGCGCAGCCACAAGGCGGCGTTTGTCCAACCGGCACAAAAACTGTGTACCGCGGATTTCGTCCGGCGGCTGGCGGCAAAACGCCGAATCACCGTTACACAACGAGTCCCGAGACCTACAACCTGGCGCGGAGCCAAGGCTATGTCGGAGAAGAGGCGGCCTTTTGCGCGACCAGTGCAACCGACGTCACACCAACGGTGGACTCGAATCAGAAGTGCGGTACTTTCTACTACCCCGCAGTTCGGATTAGCTACCAATCCATCAACAGCGAAGGCACACCGGGCAGTTTCCAGCGATTCCTGAACACCAGTCCCACCAACTTCAATGGTCACCCTGACGCAACGGCGGTGGTCGAGCGCTTCTCTGCTGGCCCAACGTTTTTGACCATGATCATCGACGGCGCGACGAGCTGGACGGCGATAGGCTCAACTGTGATCGACAGTGACGGCCTCAATGAAATCTACTACTCGACTCCCACCGTGTACCCTCGTGCATTTGCCACCGGTCAGGTGGTGAACATCAACCGGCAGTTGACGTATTCGCGTGCCAACGCGTTCGGTAACGTGACGCAAGTTGGCAAACGCACCTACATCGGCAAAGAAAGCGTGACGGTGCCGCTCGGCACCTTTAACAATGCCTGCAAATTCGTCACCGAACTCGTCACCTCATACCCTGGCACCGCGCAGACGATTACCGAAGTCTCGACCAGCTGGGTCGCTGATGCGCTGGGTATTGTGAAAACTGTTCTGGACGTAAAGACCGCTTCGCCCGCGAGCCCCGTTGTCGAGGTCACGACTACGACAGAAGCCAATTTCGCCCAGCCGCTGTAAGCGTAAATGCGGTGGCCGAACGGCCGCCTAAACGATCCCCGGTCGCCGCAGCAATTGCCACCTGAAAAAAGCGACGATAGTTTTCCCGTCGCTGATTCGATTGTCGGCAATCATGGCGGTGATCTCTTCAGGCGTCGCGGCGAACAGCTCAAGAAATTCATCTTGATCGAGCTTCGCATCGCCCTGAACGAGACCATTCGCATGAAAGATGTGAATGATCTCGTCGGCATAGGCAATGAGCGGATGCATGTGGCCCAGCGTGTGCCAGGAGCGCGCCCAGTAGCCGGTTTCTTCCTTCAGCTCCCGCTGCGCCGCGACCAGTGGATTTTCGCCACGATCGAGCTTGCCAGCGGGAAACTCGATCATTACCTTGCCCATCGGATAGCGATATTGCCGCTCCAGCAATAGCTTGCCGTCTTCGAACTCCGCGACGATGCAGGCAGCGCCGGGATGTTTGATGTACTCGCGTGTGCCGGGACGTCCATTCGGCAGCGTGATGGTGTCGCGCACGACGTGAAGCAATTTGCCTTTGAACACGTCTTCGCCGGAGACGAAGGTTTCAGCCAGATGGGCGTCGTCCGTTGCGAGGACATCGGCATCCGCCGCGCGCGAGCTCACACCCACTCTTTCGCGATCAGAAAATCGGTGTACAGCGCAGCCTCCGGTGTGCCCGGTTCCGGCTTGTAGTCGTAGCGCCACGAGACCAGCGGTGGCATGCTCATGAGGAATGCTTCGGTACGTCCATTCGACTGCAAACCGAAGTGCGTGCCGCGATCCCACACCAGATTGAATTCAACGTACCGACCCCGGCGATAGAGCTGCCAGTCTCGCTCACGCTGGCTGTAGGGCATGTCGATGCGACGCTGGAGAATTGGCGCATAGCCGGGCACGAAATGCTCGCCAATCGAGCGCATCAAGGCAAAGCTCTCCTCGAAAGAGAGCGCACTGAAATCATCGAAAAAAGTGCCACCGATACCGCGCGGCTCCTGTCGATGTTTCAGAAAAAAATAGTCATCGCACTGCTTCTTGAGGCGCGGATAAAGCTCATCACCAAACGGGACGCAGGCATCCTTGGCGGCCTGATGCCAATGCACTGCATCCTCAGTGAAGCCGTAGTAAGGCGTCAAATCCATGCCGCCACCAAACCACCACACGGGATCGCCTTCCAGCGGTGTCGCGATCAGAAAGCGCACGTTCATGTGCGTCGTTGGCGCGTAGGGGTTCAACGGATGAATCACCAGCGAGACACCCATCGCTTCAAATTTCGCGCCGGCCAGTTCGGGACGCACAGCAGTTGCGGACGGGGGCAATTTGCTGCCGAGCACGTGCGAGAAATTCACACCCCCACGCTCGATTACCCGACCTCCCTCTATCAGCCGCGAGATTCCGCCGCCGCCTTCGGGTCGTTGCCATTGGTCGCGGATGAAACTGCCACCGTCAATCGTCTCAAGTGATGAGACGATGTTGTGCTGCAAGCCCAACAAAAATTCACGCACCAGAGCAACGTCATTGCGCGTTGCTAATGTGCCCTTCGAGGTGCCGACTTCTTTCATCGCTTGATCGCTCTCCAGCCAATGTCGCGGCGCATTTGCATGCCGTCGAATGTGATGGTTGCGGCCACTTCAAGCGCCCGTTTTTGTGCGAGCTTGACCGTGTCGGCCAAGGCTGTAACGCAGAGCACACGTCCACCCGAGGTGACGATATGGCCGTCAACTTTTGCTGTTCCCGCATGAAACACATGCGCATCATCGGCGGGCGTGCCCAGACCGTGAATCGCGTCGCCTTTGCGCGGACTGTCCGGGTAATTGTGCGCGGCCATCACCACGCCCAGCGCCACGCGGCGATCCCAGTCCGCATCCACGGTGTCAAGGGTGCCATTGATGCCGTGCTCAATCAGATCGACCAGATCGCTCTTGAGCCTCATCATAATCGGCTGCGTTTCCGGGTCGCCGAACCGGCAATTGAATTCGAGTGTGAGCGGGCGGCCCTCCGCATCAATCATCACACCGGCGTACAAAAATCCGGTGTATTGAATGCCATCTTTCGCCATGCCATGAACGGTGGGCCAGATGATTTCGCGCATGATGCGCGCATGCATTGCGGGCGTCACGATCGGTGCTGGTGAGTATGCGCCCATGCCGCCTGTGTTCGGCCCCTGATCGCCATCGAGCAGGCGCTTGTGATCCTGACTGGACGCCATCGCGAGCACATGGCGTCCATCGACCATCACGATGAAGCTGGCTTCTTCGCCGACAAGGAATTCTTCGATCACAACGCGCGCGCCCGCCGCGCCGAATGTGTTGTCTGCCAACATCATGTCAACGGCAGCATGCGCCTCGTCGAGTGTCATCGCAACAACGACGCCTTTGCCAGCTGCCAGTCCATCGGCCTTCACCACAATCGGCGCGCCTTTGGCATTGATGTAGTCGTGCGCGGCTTGTGCGTCCGTAAAGCTTTGATACTCCGCCGTCGGAATGCCGTGGCGCTTCATGAACGCCTTGGAGAAATCTTTCGATGATTCGAGTTGCGCCGCCGCTTGTGTCGGGCCAAAAATCTTCAAACCTTCCGCCCGAAACGCATCGACCACACCCGCAGCCAACGGCGCTTCCGGCCCGACGACTGTCATGCCGACCTTTTCGTTTTTGGCCAGTGCCAGCCACTGCTCAACGTTGTTGGCCAGTGCGTTTTCGCAATTGAACTCGGTCGCACTGCCCGCGTTGCCAGGCGCAACGATCACGTTTTGTACGCGCGGGCTCTGCGCCAGTTTCCAGGCGAGCGCGTGTTCGCGACCGCCACCGCCAATGACGAGAATTTTCATGCGCCTAGTGCCGGAAGTGGCGAACGCCAGTGGTCACCATCGCCACGCCGCGTTCGTTGGCGGCGCTGATGACTTCGTCGTCACGCATGCTGCCGCCCGGCTGGATGACGGCGACTGCGCCGACATCAATCACCACATCAAGACCATCGCGGAACGGGAAAAATGCATCGCTCGCCACGACCGATCCAGCGAGTGTGAGTCCGGCGAGTTCGGATTTGATCTTCGCGATACGCGCTGAATCAACGCGGCTCATCTGCCCTGCGCCGATACCCAGCGTCCGTCCATCTTTGGCGAAGACGATTGCATTGGATTTCACAAATTGCGCGACCTGCCAGACAAACTGCATGTCTCTCAGCTGCTGCGCATCGGGAGCTTTGCTGGTCACCACTTTCAATGAGCCGGGATCAAGTCTGTGCGTGTCCGGGCTCTGCACAAGAAGGCCGCCACCGACGCGCTTCATCTCAAGCGCATTGGCGCTGTCGAACAGAGACTTCATCGGCACGGTTAACACGCGCACGTTCGTCTTCTTCGCCAGAAGAGCAAGCGCCTCGCTCGTGTACTCCGGCGCGATCAACACTTCGAGAAACTGCTTGCTGACGGCCTCTGCGCAGGCTGCATCAACGGTGCGGTTGAACGCGATGATGCCGCCGAACGCAGAGGTCGGATCGGTTGCTAGCGCAAGGTTGTAAGCAACCAGCGTCGACTCACCGAGAGCGACGCCGCACGGGTTGGCGTGCTTAACGATCACGCAACAGGTATCAGCGAACGAGCGCACGCATTCCCACGCTGCGTCGGCGTCGCCGACGTTGTTGTAGGAGAGTTCTTTGCCTTGCAGCTGCGTGTATTTCGACAGCGTACCTTCGGCGGGCGTTTCGTCGCGATAGAAAGCCGCACTTTGATGCGGGTTCTCGCCGTAGCGCATGTCCTGTGCTTTCGTCCATTGCAGCGTCAGCACATCGGGATACGCGCGCGGCTCACCTTCGAGTTCGCGACAGGTCAGGTAGTTGCCGATGGCAGCGTCGTAGGCAGCGGTGTGGGTGAAGGCTTTTTTCGCGAGTGCGAAACGGGTCTTGCGTGACAACGCACCGGCGTTGGAATTCATTTCCTCTACGAGCGCCGGGTAGTCGTCGCCGTCAACGACGATGGCCACGCCTTCCCAGTTTTTAGCTGCGGCGCGCACCATCGTCGGACCGCCAATGTCGATGTTTTCAATCGCATCTTCGAGCGAACAGCCAGGCTTGGCGACAGTTTCGCGGAACGGATACAGGTTCACCACGACCAGATCAATCAATGGAATGCTTGCCGCTTGAACAGCACTAATGTGATCTGGCAGCAGGCGATTGGCGAGGATGCCGCCATGCACTTTTGGGTGCAGCGTCTTCACGCGACCATCAAGCATTTCCGGAAAACCTGTGTAGTCACCGACATCGATGACCTTGAGGCCCGCATCGCGAATGAGCTTCGCGGTGCCGCCGGTGGAGAGCAGCTCGACGCCGTTTGCAGCAAGCGATTTTGCAAAGTCGAGAAGGCCGGTTTTGTCGGATACGGAGAGGAGGGCGCGCGTGATCTTGCGATTCATACCGTGTGTTTAATTGATTTTAATTTTGTATTTATCGACTTTGGCGCGGAGCGTATTGCGGTTGATGCCTAGCATGCTCGCCGCTTCCGACTGATTGCCGCGGGCACGGTTCAATACATCCGCGATCAACGATTTTTCGACGCTGCCGATGACCAGTTCGTACAGATTGTCAGCGGGCTCGCCGTCAAGCTTTTCCATGTACTCGCTAAGCGAATTACCAACGGCTTCAGCGATGGCGGCGTGGCCATTTAGTTTAGGTCTTTTCATTGTTTTTGTTCTCTCTTTTTTCTGTGTGTTGCTAGTCAGTATTCAGTCAATGAACTGCGTACGCAGCCATTGGCAAACGGTCGAATTGATCTGCCATTTGCGAAAAATAGGCGCGAACCGCCGCGAGTTGTGCCTCGCTTTCGGTCAGCGCATTCAGCGCATCCCGAAAGGCTTCACCGCCCGGCAAACCTTCGGTGTACCAGCCGATGTGTTTGCGCGCGCTGCGCACACCCGAGTGCTCGCCGTACAGCGAGTAGTGGTCTTCAAGGTGCGTCTGCATGAGGGCGGCGACCTCGGCAACGCACGGCGCAAGTGGCACGGCGCCATACTCAAAAAAATGATCGGTATCGCGAAAAATCCACGGCCGACCCTGTGCCGCGCGACCGATCATGACGGCGTCCGCACCGGTGTATTCAAGTACCCATTTCGCCTTCGTCGGCGAGTCCACGTCGCCGTTCGCGATCACGGGAATCGACACGCACGCTTTCACGGCCTTGATGCAGTCGTACTCGACCGTGCCGTGGTCGAAGCCACACGCACGGGTGCGACCGTGCAGCGTGAGCGCTTGTATGCCCGCGTTCTGCGCGATCTGCGCGACGCGAATCGCGTTTCGGTTCTCGGGGCTCCAGCCGGTACGCGTCTTGAGTGTCACGGGCACGTCAACGGCGTTCACGACCGCCTCAAGAATTCGCGCGACCAGCGATTCATCACGCAGGAGCGCAGAGCCTGCGTCGGCCTTGCACACTTTTTTCTTCGGGCAACCCATGTTGATGTCGATGATCTGCGCACCGCGCGAGACGTTGAAGCGCGCGGCCTCGGCCATCACTTGCGGATCATTGCCCGCAATCTGCACGGCAATCGGCGCGTCTTCACCATCGTGATTCATGCGATGCATGGACTTCGGTGTTTGCCAGAACTCGGGCTTCGACGCCACCATCTCGCTGACGGCGTAACCCGCACCCAACTGACGACACAATTTGCGGAACGGACGGTCAGTGACCCCAGCCATCGGCGCGATCACGAGCCGATTTTTGAGGGAATAAGGGCCGATGCGCAACATATGTGTGCAGAAAAACCTGTAGGGGGGAATCAGAGGAGAGTGGAGATTATAGCTACAGCAATGCTCGAAACTTAAGCACTAAAGTCAGCACTAAATTTCACAAAAACAGGTTGACAAATCTGATTTCAACAGCGCCGTGCTTCTGTCGAACCGACTTTTTGGGAGCGACTAAAGCCGGGCGAGCAGATGCATTCAGCTTTAGTCGGAAAGCTCGATTGCAAATGGGCTAACGCACCAGTATTTGTATTGTCGACTTCCTATTAATATGAGCTTTAGCCCATTATCAGCAGGGCTTTCACAAAAAAGCTGATGCGTGAAACGCGCTCGTTTGAACATCGCAATCGTACGACCCGACTGGCTCTGGACGTGGCAAGGCGAGGCGGTTGTCGCGCATGAGTAAGGGCGTTCAAGCGCGATCCAAACGCAACTAAACGCGCGGGCTACAGCCACTTGCTAGCATTTCAGCTTTCCCGCTAATCGCCATGTTCGCAGCACTGCCCAATGGCACGATGGCGGCACGGGGCATTTCAGCGTGTTCTTATGCAAAATTCCGGCGACTTTGATGCTTCGTATTGATCTTCCTGCACCTTCCCACGACGCTCGCCTTGATCTGGTGATTGAGTGGTTGAACGCTTTGCAAGCGCCTGATGAGAGCGCGTGGGAGCGCATCGCGCGCGCTTCGGAGGATGCCAGTTTTCGCCGCTATTTCCGCGCTACCTCGGCGTCGGGCGCGACCGCGATTGTGATGGATGCACCGCCGCCGCAGGAAGATGTCCGACCGTTTGTGAACATGACGCACTTGCTGGCCGACAGCGGCGTGCATGTGCCCGAGCTTTTTGCGTCCGACGAGGCGCGCGGATTTTTGCTGCTGGGCGACATGGGGGGCACAACGTATTTGTTCGCGCTTCAGACGGCGAGTGCTGACCGCCGAGACGCATTGTTTGCCGACGCCATCACAACACTCGTGCAGTTGCAGCGTATCGATCCTCGCCGCGCGTACGCGCCCCTGCCGCACTACGATGCCCCCTTGCTCCGTCGCGAAATGATGCTGTTTCCCGATTGGTATCTGGATCGGCATTGCAACGCGGCGCTCAGCGATGATGAAAAAAATGCGTTGGAGCGGGTTTACGCCACCTTGATCGCGAGCGCGCTGGCGCAACCGACGGTGCTTGTACACCGTGATTACATGCCGCGTAATTTGATGGTGACGCCCGAACGCAATCCCGGTGTGCTGGACTATCAGGATGCGGTGATTGGGCCGATTACTTATGACGTAGCCTCGCTCATGCGTGACGCGTTCTTGAGTTGGGAAGAGCCGCAAGTGATCGACTGGGCGGTGCGCTATTGGGATCAGGCAAAAAAAGCGGAATTGCCAGTTCGCGCTGATTTCTCGGAGTTCTATCGCGAGATGGAGTGGATGGGGTTGCAGCGCCACCTCAAAGTGTTGGGCATTTTTGCGCGCATCAACTACCGTGATGGCAAGCCCAAATATCTGGCGGACACGCCGCGATTTGTCGCGTATGTGCGCCACGTGGCAAAGCGCTATCAGGCGTTTACGCCCTTGCTGCGGTTGTTTGACCGTCTCGAAGGCAATGCGGCGAAAGTGGGCTACACGTTTTGAAAGCCGTTCTGGACGCGATGATTTTGGCTGCGGGTCGTGGCGAACGCATGCGGCCCTTGACCGACACGCTGTGCAAGCCTTTGGTGCCTGTGCGCGGCGTGCCGCTGATCGAACATCACATCAAGAAGCTCGTCGCAATTGGCGTGCAGCGCATCGTCATTAACGTGAGCTACCTCGCCGAGCAATTGATGCAAGCGCTCGGCTCGGGCGAGCGTTTCGGTTGCGAGCTGATTTACTCAATTGAGCGTGACCCGCTGGAATCAGGCGGCGGCGTGGCGACGGCCAGCTCGCATTTTCTTGGCGCTGCCGTCATCCTGGTCAGCGCCGATATTTACAGCGATTTCGACTATGCGCGGCTCTTGCAGCCTGCTCGCGCTATTGAAAAGGGTGCCGCCAGCGCCCATTTCGTATTGGTGAAGCCGACGCCGGGTGAGCCGGGCGCTGAATTTGCGCTTGCTACCGATGGTCGAGTTCATTCCGGGCAACCACGCCTGACGCTCGCTAATATTGCAGTGTTGGCGACCGGTCCCTGCCAGACGTGGCCGCGCAGCGAACGCTTCAAGCTGTTGCCGCACTATCAGCAGTGGGTCGATGGCGGTGCTGTTACCGGCGAGCTGTTTACCGGGCTTTGGCGGAACGTCACCACGGTCGCCGATGTCGAAATCCTTAATGCACAGATAACGTAGTTTTTTATGATGAACCCGCTGCTCGATTTTTCTGCTTTGCCCCGTTTCTCCGAGATCAAACCGGAGCACGTCAATCCCGCTGTTGAGCAATTGATCGCTGAGGCACGCGCCGCGATCATCCAGATCGAAAAATCGGAGTCTGTGTCGTGGCAAACCATCGTTGAGCCGTTGCAGGACGCCACCGAACGACTGGGGCGTGCCTGGGGAGCGGTGGCGCATTTGAACGCCGTGATCAGCAGCCCCGAATTGCGTGATGCTCACAATGCGGCGTTGCCAAAAATCACGCAGTTCTACACCGAACTGGGCTTGAATCGCAGCCTTTTTGAACGCTACAAAGCGCTCTCCGAAAACACCGCCGCGCTAGGCGCAGAACAACGCGCGCTGTTGACCCACGAGCTGCGCGATTTCCGCCTGAGTGGCGTAGAACTTGAGGGCGCGGCGCGGGAACGCTATGCGGCGATTCAGGACGCCATTGCCGAGGCACAATCGAAATTCGAGGACAACGTGCTCGACGCGACCAACGCGTTCACCCTTGATGTTGCCGAGTCGGAATTAAAAGGCGTGCCAGCAGACGTGGTGACCACCGCGCGCGAAAAGGCAAAGGAAGCAGGCCTTGCTGAGGGCCTGTGCCGCCTCACGCTGCAGGGGCCTTGCTATTCGCCGGTGATGCAGTACGCCGACTCAGCCACGCTGCGCGCGCAGATGTATCGAGCCTACGCAACGCGCGCCAGCGACGAGGGCGATGTTCGCTTCGACAACGGCGCACAGATCGAAAAAATCATGTCGTTGCGCGCCGAAGAAGCGAAGCTTTTGGGCTTCGCCAATTTCGCGGAACAATCGCTGGTCACCAAAATGGCGGAGTCGCCGAAGCAGGTACTCGATTTTATTCGTGACATTGCGCGGCGCGCACGGCCGTTTGCGGAGAAGGACTTGTCGGAGCTCAAAGCCTTCGCCGCGAGCGAGCTCGGCATCAATGATTTGCAGTCTCCCGACGTTGGGTATGCCTCAGAAAAACTGCGTCAAAAACGTTATGCATTTAGCGACGAAGAGCTGCGCCAATACTTCCCCGAGGATCGCGTTTTGGCCGGACTGTTCCGGGTCGTTCAAAGCATTTATTCGGTGAAAATCGTTGAAGGAAAATCTTCGTCGTGGCACAAGGACGTTCGCTTTTTTGAAGTGCTTGATCAAAGCGGCGGGCGCATCGGCGAGTTCTATTTTGACCTGTATGCGCGGGAGAACAAGCGCGGTGGCGCGTGGGCGGATTCCGCGCGTGACCGACGGATGACGCGCGCGCATTTGCAAACGCCGGTTGCCTACATGACCTGCAACTTTCCGGCGCCGGTGGGCGGCAAGCCAGCGCTTTTCTCGCATGACGATGTGATCACGTTGTTCCATGAGTTCGGTCATGGCCTGCACCTGTTGCTGACCGAAGTGGCGACGCTTGGCATCTCTGGATTCGGTCATGTCGAATGGGATGCCGTGGAACTGCCGAGTCAGTTCATGGAAAACTATTGCTGGGAATGGGACGTGTTGACGCACATGACGCAGCATGCGGAAACCGGTGCGCCGTTGCCACGAGAATTATTCGACAAGATGATTGCCGCGAAAAACTTTCAGGCCGGGCTCGGCGCGATGCGGCAGATGGAATTTTCTCTGTTCGATATGCGTTTGCATGCCGAAGGGCAACCCGCCGACCGCAGAAGTTTGCTTCAATTGCTGGGTGAGGTCCGGGCTGAAATTTCTGTGTTGTCGCCACCGGCTTACAACCGCATGCCCTGGTCGTTCGCGCACATTTTCGGCGGTGGTTACGCCGCAGGTTATTACAGCTACAAATGGGCCGAAGTGTTATCGGCGGATGCGTTTGGACGGTTCGAAGAGGAAGGCGTTTTGTCGCCCGTCGCAGGCAGCGCGTTTCGTAGGGAAGTTCTGGGTCGAGGCGGCAGTCGCGACGCGATGACTAATTTTGTAGCGTTTCGAGGTCGCCCACCCACCGTGGACGCGCTTTTGCGGCACAATGGCATGACTGCGAATTAGTCCAATCACAGCAATTGGCGCGCCGGAAAAATTTCAGGAGTTTTGGCATGAAGATGTTTGTTTCGCTCTCAGTTGTTGTGTTGTCGCTCACGTTGGCGAGCACGGCGAATGCTCAGGCGGTTTATCGTTGGGTCGATGCCGATGGTCGCGTGCAGTATTCCGATACGCCGCCCCCTACAGGCACCAAGGGCGTTCAGGAAAAAAACGTGAGCGGCAGCTCAATTCAGAACAACGAGTTGTCGCTGGTCGCGCAAGACGCACAGAAGAAAAATCCGGTCACGGTGTATGTCAGCGAATGCGGTGAGTCTTGCGATGCTGCAAAGGCGTACCTTGGCAAACGCGGCATTCCGCACACGGTGGTGGATCCCACGCGCACGATTGAGTTGAATAAAAAATTCAAAGAAGAAACCGGCGGCACGGTGGTTCCGGTGATCAAGATTGGCGAAAAGCGCCTGTCTGGCTGGAGCGAATCGGCTTGGTCCAGCGCGCTCGATGCGGCGGGTTATCCGAAGACGCCGCCTTTCTCAAAACCGAAGCCGGTGGAGGATCGTGCTGGCATGGATGCGCCTGCGCAAAAGGCTCCTGCTGATGCCGATAAGGCCAAGGCCGCGCCGTCGAAAGGCTAGTTCCGAGCGTGACATTGAAGATAACGACATGGAATGTCAACTCGCTCACCGCCCGCCTCGCGCGCGCTGAAGCATGGTTGCGCGCGAATCAGAGCGATGTACTGTGCCTGCAGGAACTAAAGCTCGAAACGCACAAATTTCCTCATGAAATTTTTGAAGCGCTGGGCTACCGCGCCACCGTTTACGGCCAGAAGACCTACAACGGCGTGGCGATTCTCGCAAAGCAAACTCTACCCGATTTCACCGATGTGGTGATGGGCGTTCCGGGATTTGCCGATGAGCAATGCCGCGCGATTGCGGCCACCATTGGTGATACGCGGGTGATCGATCTCTACGTCGTTAACGGGCAAGCCGTTGATTCGGAGAAGTATCAATACAAGTTGCGCTGGCTCGACGCTGTGAGCGCGTGGCTCGCTACAGAGCGCGCGACGTACGAAAAACTGGTGGTGGTTGGCGACTTCAATATCGCGCCGACGGATGCGGACGTGCACGACCCGGCATTGTGGGCGGGACAGGTGCTCTGCACCGACCAAGAACGCGCAGCGTATGAGCACTGGGTGAGTCTGGGTATGGTTGATTGCTTCCGCAAATTCGAGCATCCGCCGAAGACGTTTACGTGGTGGGATTACCGCATGCTGGGCTTTCCGAAAAATCTCGGCATGCGCATCGATCACATTCTCGCGTCGCCCGCCGTCGCTGACACGTGCAGCGCCTGCGTGATTGATCGCAACGAGCGCAAAGGTGAGAAGCCTTCGGATCACGCACCCGTGACGGCGACATTCGCGCTGTAGGACTTCGCTTATGAAAGTCGTGGTGCTCGGGGCCGGTTTGATCGGCGTCGCAACGGCGTATTACCTGTGGCGCGACGGGCACGAAGTGGAAGTCATTGACGAAGAGGCGCACCCCGCGAGCGTTACGAGCTATGCGAACGCCTGCCTGATTTCCGCGTCCCGAGCGCTGCCGTGGCCGACGCCGACCGCAGGAACAACCGCATGGCGCGCGCTGACGGACTCCTCCGCACCGATGCGCATCACCAAGCCATTCGATCCCGCGCTCTGGCGTTGGGGGCGCGAATTCATGTCGTATGCGAACACATCCGATTACCAGCGGCTGACGCGCGCAAAGCTTACATTCGCGCGCTTTTGCCAGACTGAACTGGAATCGACGCTGCAAGAAACAGGTGTTGATTGTGGTTATCAGCGGAACGGTTTGCTCTACGTGTGCCGGAGCGAGGCCACGATGGTTGCCGCCCATGCGCGCGCGCTGCTGGTCGGCGAACACGGCAACAAAACGCGCGTACTTTCCCGGGATGATGTGATCGCGCTGGAGCCGTCGCTCGCCGCGTCAACGGTCGTTGGCGGCACATTTGCGCCGAGCGACGCGCAGGGCGATTCACGCGCTTTTACAAGAGCGCTGGCGACATGGCTCGCCGGGCGGGGCGTTAAATTTGTGTGGGGTGAAGCGGTGATCGCTCGGCTCACGCAGCGCGCCCAAAAATACGAATTGCACACGTCAAAGGGGCAAATCAACGCTGACGCATTCGTCATCGCGCTCGGCCCCAAAACGCCACAATTTGGGCGCATGCTGGGCGTTCACGTCCCCATTTATCCGGTGAAAGGATACTCAGCCACCGTACCCATCAAGGACTTAACGCGCGCGCCAAAACTCGGCGGAATTTGCGAAGATTCCTTGATCGCCCACTGCCCCTTGCAGAGCGAATCCGGACCTGTGATGCGCATCACGACCGGAGCCGTTTTCTCAGGTCAAGACGCATCATTTCGCGCATCCGATTTCGCGCGCCATCGTGAACATTTTGAAGCGCTGTTCCCCGGCGCGCTTGATTGGTCAAATCCATCCGTTGAGCACTGGGCCTGCCAGCGCCCGATGACGCCCTCGTCGCTGCCGATCATTCAACAGCACCGCTTCGACAATCTCTACTGGAATCGTGGACAGGGACATATCGGCTGGACAATGAGCTGCGGGTCAGGGCGAGTCATGGCGGATTTAGTTGCCGGTCGTTCGCCATCATTCGACTTGTCGGATATGCAAAAATTTCCCGCGTGAAGCGTCGCTTCGTTATGGTTTTAGTCTGACGAATTGCAGCAAAAAACGCGCGCTGTAGTCAGATGTCTATCAGCTAAGCGCTGAAACGCTTATTGAATATGGGCTAGCGAACCAAATAACGGAAAGTTGATTTCCGTAAAAAATGACCCATAGCCCACACGTAATCGGGATTACAGTGAAAAGCCATTAGATCGTAGGCTGCGGTTGAGGCACGAATCCCAGCATTGTCGGCGCGCGAAGAAATCACATCCTCGTATCTACGTTTCAACGAACCACATATCTGACATGGCAGACGTACGGTCGTGCTTTCCTTCTAGCCATCGATAGTGGCATTGCAGTTCTTGCAAAAAGTGGGCACGTCAATTCCCTCAGGGGCTTTTGCTGGCTACGCCAGCCACCGCTTCCGTCGCCGATAACTCTTCACGTCGCGAAAGCTTTTGCGTTCGCCGGACGACACGCCGAGGTAGAACTCTTTCACGTCTTCATTGCTGGCGAGTTCTTTGGCGTCGCCGTTCATAACCACGCGGCCGCTCTCAAGGATGTAGCCGTAGTCGGCGTACTTGAGCGCGACGTTCGTGTTCTGTTCGGCGAGTAGAAAGCTCACGCCTTCTTTGGTATTCAGGTCTTTGACGATCTCAAAAATCTCGGCCACGATTTGTGGGGCGAGGCCCATGCTTGGCTCGTCGAGCAGGATCATTGACGGTTTTGCCATCAGCGCGCGGCCGACGGCGGTCATCTGTTGCTCGCCGCCTGAGGTGTAGCCGGACTGCGAGCTGCGGCGTGTTTTAAGGCGTGGAAAGTAGGCGTAGACGCGCTCCAGCTCGGCCTTGATTTCAGCGCGCGAAAGCTTCCTTGTGTACGCACCGGTGAGCAGATTTTCTTCAACGGTCAGATGCGAAAAACAGTGGCGGCCTTCCATGACCTGACACACGCCCATGCGCACGAGATCGTTTGTCGTGAGCTTGTCGGTGCGCTTGCCGTCGAATTCGATGGAGCCTTTGGTTACGTCGCCGCGCTCGGTGCGCAGCAGGTTCGACACGGCCTTGAGCGTGGTGCTTTTACCTGCGCCGTTGGCTCCTAGAAGCGCGACGATCTTGCCCTTGGGGACTTCCAACGACACGCCCTTCAACACGAGGATGACGTGGTCGTAGATGACTTCGATGTTGTTGACAGATAGGTAGGCTGACATTTTTTTCTCAGTTAGGGTGAGGTGGTTCTTACTGCCACGAGCCCCCTCACCCTAACCTTCTCCCGCGAGGTGAGAGGGAACTAAATCCGCCTCTCTCGCGAGGTGAGAGGGGACTGACTCATTCTCCCGCGATGCGGGAGAAAAGCCACTAACCTGCCGCGCAAGCTGCCGTAATCTTCTTCTCGGCTGCGTACTTCGCAGACGATTCAGCAACCATCTTCTGGATCATTGCGCGGTCGCCCATCACCCAGCTGGGCGTCACGGCTTTCCATGCTTTGCCGTCCCAGACCTGAACCTTAGTCGCGCCTGAGCCTTCATGGTCCTGGCAGCTGGTTTTGATCGTTGGGAACATGTTCAGCACGCCAAGCGCTTTCTGGCGTGTCTCGTCAATGTTCAGGTTTTCGAGGCCCCAGCGCACCTGCTCGCCGGTCATCACTTTGCCTTTCCCGTACTTGGCCTGAGCGTTGCGCATCGCTTCAACCCAGATGATGCCAGCCGTGATGCCGCGCATGTGATACACCGAACCGATGCGATCTTTATCTGACAGATTGCCTTTGCCCGCGCCGTAAACCTTCTTGCGGATGTCGTCAATCACCGGATAGTTGCCCGGTGTGTTGAACGTCATCGTGGAGTAGCCTTTAGCTGCGTCGCCCGCTGGAATCGTGTCTTCCTCAGAGCCTGCCCACCAAACGCCGAGCATCTTTTCGCGCGGGAAGCCAACGCGGGCCGCCGTCTTCACCGCCACCGCATTCATCACGCCCCAGCCCCACAGAATCACGTAATCAGGGTTAGCCTGACGGATTTGCAGCCACTGTGAGTTTTGCTCGTTGCCAGGATGTGGCACCGGGATTTTGATTAGCGTGAAACCGAGCGACTTTTCGTACGCCTCAAGCACTGGCAGCGGTTCTTTGCCGAACGCAGAATCGTGATACAGGTGCACGATCTTTTTGCCTTTGAGCTTGTCCATACCACCGGCTTTGTCGCCCAGATACTTGATCATGCCAGCCGCCTGCGACCAGTAGCTCGTAATGAGCGGATAGACGTACGGAAAAACCGCGCCGTTGGCCGCATCTGAGCGGCCGTAGCCGAGTGTGGTCATCGGAATCTTGTCGGTCGCGACACGATCCAGAATGCCGTAGGCGATGCCGGTGCCGAGCGGTTCTACGACCGATGCGCCACCGTTTTTCGATTTCAGGCGCTCATAGCATTCAACGCCGCGCGATGCGTTGTATTCCGTCTCGCACTCTTCCCACGAAAGCTTGACGCCGTTGATGCCGCCATTGGCGTTGACCAAGTTGAAGTAGTCAATCATGCCACCGAAAAAGCCAGAACCGCCCGCAGCGTAGGGGCCGACGCGATAGGAAAGCAGTGGAAGGTATTGCTCTTGCGCGGCCGCTAGCGAGCCGGTCAGCGCAGTGCTAGCTGCCACTGCCGTGATGGCCAGCAACCTGGTAAATCTAAATTTCATGGGACCTCCTGTTTTTGCGAATTGTGTGTCGTGAAAAGCGTGTCGTAAATATTGAGCGGTACAAGTGACGGAGCGCGGTGCGTGTCGTTGTATGGCGGTGTGGATCAGTGCGGGAACGGCCAAAGTCGCAGTTTCTCTTTGCCGATTTGCCAGAGCCGCGCCAATCCATGCGGTTCGACAATCAAAAAGAAAATGATGAGCGCACCGAACACCATGAGTTCCAGATTGGATGTGACGGAATTCGGCAGACCGGTGTAATGCACAACGACCGAGAGGAAAATAGGAAGCAGCACGATAAACCCTGCGCCGAGGAAAGAACCTAGGATTGACCCTAGCCCGCCGATGATGACCATAAACAAAATGCGGAACGACAAATCAAGGTTGTACGCCTCGGGCTCCACGGTGCCAAGGTAGCAAAACGCATACAGCGCACCGGCAACGCCGCAGTAGAACGAACTGACCGCGAAGGCGGTTAACTTGGATTTCATGATGCGAAAGCCGATCACCTCGGCTGCGACGTCCATATCGCGAACCGCCATCCACGAGCGGCCCACGGTCGAACGTACCATGTTCTTGGCGAGCAGCGCCATGACGGCAACGACCGCCAGCACCAGCAAATATTTCTGCTGCGGTGTCTCAAACTTGAATCCCAGAATTTCGACCTGCTGCGCAGTAATCACGCCTGATGAGGAGTTGTTGGTAAACCATGGCACTTTGGTCAGACACCACACCACGAAGAACTGCGTAGCCAGCGTTGACGCAGCCAGATAGAAGCCGCGAATTCGCAAGCTTGGCAGGCCAAACAGAATGCCTACCAGCGCCGCGCAAATGCCGCCCAGCACGAAGGCCAGCAGCACGGGCATTCCGGGTACGCGCAGCATGAAGTTGTAGCTCGCGAAAGCGCCCACGGCCATGAACGCCGCCGTGCCGAGAGAAATCTGACCTGCGTACCCGGTGAGAATGTTGAGTCCCAAAGTGGCTAGCGCCAGAATCAAAAACGGAATCAGAATGCCCGAAAAAATATAGGGCGTTGCAAACAGCGGAATCGCGACAAACGCGACGACGAGCAGCAGCGCCACTGCGACGCGATCCTGCGCAATCGGAAAGATTTGCGAGTCGTTTAGGTAGGTGGTTTTGTATTGACCGGCTTCTCTGTAGATCATGGGGAACCTCTAAAAACTCATTTCTCGGGCGCATTGTGTCGTTGCGCGGTGCGCGCAATCCTCGTGTACCAGGGCGTACATTCCGGTTGCTGTGCGCCGCGCGCCTAACACTGCATCCCGATAAAGTGACTTTTTTGAGGTTCCCACTTGCCGTGCCCGATCAAATACGACGAATAATTTTTTCACCGAACAACCCTTCGGGCCGCACCAGCAAAAACAGCAGCGCCAACACATAAGGGAACCAGCCTTCGATGCCGCCTCCGACGAGCGGGCCGATATAAACCTCAGCAAGCTTTTCGGTCGCGCCGATGATGAGCCCGCCGACGATGGCACCAGGTACCGACGTGAAGCCGCCCAGAATCAGCACTGGTAGCGCCTTAAGCGCGACAAAGGTCAGCGCAAACTGCACGCCATTTCGTGAGCCCCACAACAACCCGGCGACCAGCGCGATGAAGCCCGCGACCGCCCAAACAATGCCCCAGACGTGATGCAGCGGAATGCCAACGGACAGTGCCGCCTGGTGATCGTCAGCCACCGCGCGAAGGGCGCGGCCAATCTTCGTTTTGTTGAAAAGCAGCACTAGTGCGGTTACCAGAACAGCGCATATCCCCGCCGCGACCAAATCGAAAAATGAAATGAACATGCCTGCTTTATCCAACAGCCATTCAATTGGCACATCAGGGATGCCTAGCTCCAGCGGACGAACAGTCGAGCCCCAGACAAGCTGCGCCAGCCCTTCAATGAAAAACGTCAACCCAATCGTGGCCATAAACAAAGTGATATCAGGCTGATTGACCAGCGGCCGCAGCACAAATTTCTCAATTGCCAGACCCAGAAGCGCCATGATGACGATGGCGATTGGGATCGCCACCCATAGTGGCACACCGAATTTCTCGGTGACGCCAACGGTCGTAAGCGCCGCGAAAAACACCATCGCGCCCTGCGCAAAGTTGAACACCCCGGAGGCTTTGTAAATCAGCACGAAACCCAGCGCCACTAGTGAATACATGACGCCGGACAGCAAGCCGCTAATCAGGACCTCGAGAAATCTGAGGAATATTTCCATGATCAATGTGCTCCCAGGTAGGCTTTGATCACGTCCGGGTTGTTACGAACTTCGTTGGGCGTACCGTCGCCAATTTTCTTGCCGTAATCGAGCACTACGACGCGATCAGAAATGTCCATCACCACACCCATATCATGTTCGATCAGCACAATCGTGGTGCCAAACTGATCGTTGGTGTCGAGCACGAAGCGACACATGTCCTGCTTCTCTTCCACGTTCATGCCGGCCATGGGCTCGTCGAGCAGCAACATTGTGGGCTCGGCGGCAAGCGCACGCGCGAGTTCCACGCGCTTTTTGATGCCGTACGGCAAGCGTGCGACGGGTGTTTTTCGCACCGATTGCAATTGCAAAAAATCGATGATTTCTTCGACCTTTTTGCGGTTCTCGATTTCCTCGCGACGCGCACGCCCAAACCAGAACGCCTGTTCGATGAAGGTCGATTTGATTTTTAAGTTGCGCCCAGTCATGATGTTGTCGAGCACGGTCATGCCGGTAAACAAGGCAATGTTCTGGAACGTTCGCGCGATGCCGTTTTCGGCGGCCTGATGCGTGTCCATGTCCTGACGCACTTCGCCATGGAAAGTGATCGTGCCTTCCTGCGGCGTATACACGCCATTGATCACGTTCAGCATCGAGCTTTTCCCCGCGCCATTCGGCCCGATAATGGCGCGAATTTCGTGTTCGCGGACATCGAACGAAATGTCGGTCAACGCTTTGACGCCACCAAATCGCAATGAGATGTTGTCAACTTTGAGAATGACGTCGCCGATTTTTCTCGCGTCGGTCATGCGGCTGCTTTCGTAACAGCAGGGAAGCGCTTGGCATCGCTCAACTTCAAGTTTGCTGCAATGCTGCCGCTGCGCCCATCTTCAAATTTGACCTTGGTGTCGATGTGCTGCACGGTTTTGCCGCCGTAAAGACCGTCCAACAATACGCCGTATTTTTCCGCGACAAAACCGCGACGCACTTTGCGAGTCCGCGTCATCTCGTCATCATCCGGATCCAGCTCTTTATGCAAGATCAAAAAACGCGCGATCTGCGAATGTGAAAGTTCGCCCTCGGTCGCCAGTTCCGCATTCACTGATTCGACACACTCCTTGATCAGCGCATACACCTCATCTTTGCCCGCGAGGTCGATGTAACCAGAGTATACGAGATTGCGCCGCTCCGCCCAGTTGCCGACTGCCGTCAAATCGATATTGATGAAAGCAGTGACGTTGTCCTTGTCATGACCGAAGCACACGGCCTCTTTAATGTGCGAGAAAAACTTTAGCTTGTTTTCGATGTAGTTCGGGGCGAACATGGCCCCGGTCGATAGGTGGCCCACGTCTTTGGCACGATCAATGATGCGCAGGTGGCCTTCGCTATCGAAGACGCCGGCGTCGCCCGTGTGGAAGTAACCATTGGCGTCGATGGACTCGGCCGTCGCATCGGGCCGTTTGTAATACTCCTTGAGCACCATCGCGCCGCGCACCATCACCTCACCGTTGTCGGCAAGCTTGACTTCGACGCCTGGTGCGGCGGTGCCGACACTGTCGAATTTGATCTGTCCATCGGGCTGCAAGCAAACGTAGGCGCAGGTTTCGGTGGAGCCGTAGAGCTGCTTCAGATTGATACCAATCGAGCGATAAAAGCGGAAGAGGTCGGGCCCAATCGCGGCCCCCGCTGTGTACGCCACGCGAATTCGGCTCATGCCCAGCGTGTTCTTGAGTGGACCGTAAACCAGCACATTGCCCAGCGCGTAAAGCAGTTTGTCCCTCGTGCCCACCGGGCGACCGTCGAGCATATCGGCACCACAACGTTTCGCCACCGCCATGAAGCCGTCGTAAAGCCAGCGCTTCAAGCGGCTAGCGTCTTCCATGCGAATCGTCACGTTGGTCAGCACGCTCTCAAACACGCGCGGTGGCGCAAAGTAATACGTCGGCCCGATTTCGCGCAAGTCCGTCATCACGGTTTCTGCGGATTCCGGGCAGTTGACGGTGAAGCCCGCCACCAGAAACTGCGCATAGCTGAACAGATGGTCGCCCACCCACGCCATCGGCAAATACGACAGCACGTTGTCGGTGCCAACGAGATGGTCAAACTGCACGCCGCCTTGCGCTGCCGTGATGAACGCGTGATGGGTTTGGCACACGCCTTTTGGCTTGCCCGTTGTTCCGGACGTATAGAGCATCACCGACACATCATTGGCTTGACCCCGCGCGACTTCGGCGTCGAAAAATCCAGGATTTGCGGCATCGAATGCATCGCCCTTCGCGCGCAACGCCTCAAGGCTCATCAGGCCCGGCGCGTTGTAGTTACGCAAGCCGCGCGGATCGGCGAAGATGATGTGTTCGATTTGCGGCAGGGTGTCGCGCGCTTCAAGCAACTTGTCGACCTGCTCCTGATCCTCAACGATTGCGAACCGAATCGCCGCGTTTTCCAGAACAAACGTCATTTCCACAGCAACAGCGTCCTGATACATCGGTACCGCGACGCCGCCGAGCGATTGCGCTGCGGCGAACGCCATGTAGAGCTGGGGGCGGTTGTCACCAATGATGGCGAGGTTGTCGCCACGCTTGAAACCCAGCGCCGCCAATCCCAACGCCATCGCACGCACTTCGGCTGCAGTTTCGCGCCATGACCACGTCTGCCAGATGCCCAGATATTTTTCGCGCAACGCTGGTGCGTCGGGCCGTTGCGACGCGTGTTGGCGCAACAGGCGCGGAAAGGTATCGGCAGTCACCGAAGCACTGGTTGCAGACATATCGCGTCAATCCTCCTCTAGTCGCGGCGCACGCTCACACGCCTGCCACTAATCTATCAGTCATGCAGTGCACAATGCGCAGGATCGCAAACAAAACCGACGCTCTGGTCGGGAATGTTTGTAGTATAGGTCTTATATAAGACTTGATTGACAAGGGTAATCCCGTCTCGGCGGGACCGGGTCGGTAAACAGTTCACTAAAAGCAGTTCACTAAGACGTAGATGTCTGATTTCCAGATTCAGTTCGTCGCCCAGACGGACTCCACCAACACCCAGCTCTTGCAGCGTGCGGCGCGGCGGTCGATGCATCGGCAGGTTCTGGTCGCGGATGTGCAGACATTAGGTCGCGGGCAGCGGGGTCGGCAGTGGCAGGCGAGCGCGGGTGAGGCTGTGCTGATGAGCCTCGCGTGGGAGTTTCAGCGCACGCAGCGGCTCGATGGGCTGAGCCTTGTGGTGGGCGTTGCAGTCGCTCGCGCGCTGGACTCTACGCTGGGGCGGCGAGCGAAGCTCAAATGGCCGAATGACGTGCTGATCGACGAGTCGCACAAGCTGGCCGGAATACTGATCGAGACGGTGCTCGGCCCCTTTTCTACCCGCACCGCGGTGATCGGTATCGGCTTGAACTTACGCACGCCGCGCCTTACGCCAGTGGTCGGTGCGCTGCCATCAATTGGGCTGGATGAAGTTGCCAGTGTTCGTCATTCTCGGGACGACGTGGTCCCACTCTTGCTCGCCAGCCTCGACAATGCATTGATGCAATTTACGGCATCGGGCTTTGCCGCATTCCGGGACGAATGGCTGGCGACTTACGCCTACGCGGACAAAATGATCGTTGCGCGCTTCCCCGACGGCGAGCACATCAGCGGGCGCATCGTGGACGTAACGGGACAGGGCGCGTTGGTGATAGAAAGCGAAGCGGGTCGGCATACATTTGTTTCTGGAGAGGTAACCCTTCGTGCTCTTGGTTCTTGATATTGGCAACACCCGACTGAAATGGGCCGGTTTCGACGGTGATCGCATCGTGACGCGCGGCGCCATGTTCGTCGCCGAGATTGAGCACTTTGTCGAGCGTGCGGGTTTGGCCTCAGACAGGCCCACAGAAGTTGTCGGCAGTCACGTCGCCAACCTCGTGTCGAAAGAGCGCGTCGAGCGGCAATTTGCCGCTCTGGGCATCCGCATTTACTGGATTGTGTCGACTGCCAGCGCTTGCGGCGTAAAAAATGGCTACGACGATCCCACGCGCCTTGGAACGGATCGCTGGGCGGCGGTGATTGCGGCATGGCATCGCGGACTCGCACCGTGCGTCGTGGCGTGCGCAGGCACGGCTTTGACGGTCGATCAGCTCGATGAACGCGGCAACTATCTGGGTGGCGCAATCGTCGCTGGCTATCACGCCATGCTGGGTGGGTTGGCAGGTAACACAGCAGCGCTATCGGTCGATGCTGGTGACTGGACGGCGCAACCCACCAATACCCGCGATGCGCTTGCTACCGGCGCAATCGACGCGATGGTCGGCGCGATTGAGCACGGCCATCAACGGCTCACCCAGCGCCTGCGTGAGCGCGGCGTGACGCCTGCGCCGCGAATCGTACTCACCGGTGGCAGCGCGTACCGCCTGTTGCAGCATCTGGCCGATGGCAACACGGTGATTGATTCGCTGGTGCTGGAGGGCGTGCGCTTGCTGGCAAAATCGAGTGTTGAATCTGCTGCACCCGCTCCGTCTGCTGAATGAAAAAACTGCTCGTACTGTTGTTGCTTGCGAACGCTGCGCTGTTCGCTTACGCCTACGTCGACGGCATGAACGCAAATGCGAATGCCAGCGCTGAGCGCTACAAACCGATCAATGCTGATGCGGTGAAGTCGCTGACCGCGCAACAGATGTCGAAGCTGGGCCCCGCGAAAGTGGCCCAGCTCACGCTGGCCTGCGCTGAATGGGGGCCGTTGTCTGACCCGGATCGCGTGCGCGCAACCAAATTGCTGGAGCCGCTGCTGCTGGGTCGAACGCTCTTGGCGCGACGCGTGGACGTTCAGGCTGAGCACTGGGTCTATATCCCGCCAAAAACCAATCGTGCTGCGGCGGATCGCGCGCTTGCCGACCTGAAGAAACTTAACGTCACCGGCGTCAACGTGTTGCTCGAACCCGGAGAATGGAATTTCGCGATTTCGCTCGGCGTTTTTCGGACAAAGGCGGAGGCGGATGAACGCCTTGCCGCGATTCGCGCCAAGGGCGTGAAGACGGCCACCTACCGGCAGCGCGAACAGACTGTGACGATGACCGCGCTCGTGCTGCGCGAGCCACCGCAGTCCACCGTGAGCAAGCTGGAAGAATTTAAAGCGCAGATTCCGGGAACCACGATCACAACGGGGGCCTGCCCCGAAATCAAGGCATGACCCACCGTATTCGACTGGCGAGATCAGAGCAGGACATCGAACACGCTCGCGAGCTGATGCGTAACTACGCGCGCTGGACGGGGATCGATTTGTGTTTTCAGAATTTTGAAGGCGAGCTGGCTGCGCTGCCGGGGAAATACAGTGCACCAGAAGGTGGATTGTGGCTCGCGGATGTGGACTCTCCAACCGAGCCAGTGAGCGCGCCGGTTGGTGTGGTGGCCGTCCGCCAGCTCACGGAATCAACCTGCGAACTGAAGCGCCTCTGGGTCGAGCCAGAAGCCAAGGGCACCGGGCTCGGCCGCGAACTGGCGCGCACGGCGATTGCTTTTGCCCGTGACGCCGGTTATGCCGAAATGAAGCTCGATACGCTCAAAACTCGGATGCCCGCCGCCATCGCACTTTACCGCTCGCTCGGTTTCGTCGACGCCGAGCCCTACACGCACAATCCCGAGCCGGACGTGCTCTTTATGACTTTGAAATTGAGCTAGAAGATGGTCATGAATGTTGATTACATCATCGTAGGCGCTGGCACGGCCGGCTGCGTATTGGCGAACCGATTGTCGGAGGACGGCCGCAATTCGGTGTGCTTGCTGGAGGCGGGCCCGAAAGACAACTATCTGTGGATTCACATCCCGATTGGCTATGCCAAAACGATGTTCCATCCGGTCTACAACTACGGCTACTACACCGAGCCGGAACCGAACATGAATGGCCGTAAGGTCTACTGGCCACGCGGGCGCGGGTTGGGTGGGTCGTCGTCGATCAATGGGCTCATCTACATCCGCGGGCAATCGGCTGACTATGACCGCTGGAGCGCGGCGGGCAACAATGGCTGGTCATGGCGCGAAGTGCTGCCCTACTTCATCAAGAGCGAGCACAACAGCGATAAACGTCTTGTCGCCAACGGCACGCATGGACAGGGCGGCCCGCTCTGGGGCACCTCCATCCCCGACCCGCATCCGGTGATGGACGCGATCATTGCGGGCGGCGAGGAGCTTGGCGTGCCGCGCACCATCGACTTCAACAGCGGCGACCAGACGGGAGTGGGTTACTACCAGCTCTTTACAAAAAACGGCTGGCGATGCTCGACCGCTGTGGCTTATCTGCGACCTGCTCAAAAGCGTAAAAATTTGCGCACTGAGGTGAACGCGCAGGCGACGCGCGTGCTGTTCGAGGGAACGCGCGCGGTGGGCGTCGAATACATTCAGTACGGCAGAAAAATCACGCTGCGTGCCAACAAGGAAGTGCTGCTCGCCGCGGGCGCGCTTCAGAGCCCACAGCTGCTCATGCTCTCCGGCGTCGGCCCGCGCGATGAACTGAAGCAACACGGTATCTCCGTGCTCAACGACCTGCCCGGTGTCGGTCAGAACTTGCAGGATCACTTGCAATTGCGGCTGTTGTACAAGGTCAAGAAACCGATCACCACCAACGATGATTTGAAGAGCAACTGGCGTAAGTTTTTGATGGGCTGGGAATGGCTTACGCGTCGCGCTGGGCCGCTCGCTATCGGCATCAACCACGGCGGCATGTTCACCCAAGTGCTGCCTGAATCCACTACGCCGGATATTCAGTTTCAC
>JANXUB010000017.1 GCA_025352105.1 Burkholderiales bacterium
AGCGACAAAATGACCAAAACCATCACCGTACTCGTCGAGCGTCGCGTCAAGCACCCGCTCTACGGCAAGGTCGTGACCAAGTCGCAGAAATACCACGCCCACGACGAAACCAGCACCGCCAAAATGGGCGACCTGGTCGAAATCAAAGCGTGCCGTCCGTTTTCCAAGACCAAGTCCTGGACCGTGTCGCGGGTAATCGAGAAGGCGTAAGCCGTCTCAGTTACCAATGTAGAAAAGGCAACTTCGGTTGCCTTTTTGCTTTTTGGGCAAAGAATGCGATAAGTGCCCGCTCCTGACAAAGGACGGGCCTGAACGGGTCATAAATCGCCTGCCCTGCAGTTTTCGCCGATACAACTACCGAATCGCCGCGCCCTGCACGCAAGCCAGCGCGGTCGATCGCGGTCCGCGTTTGAGCGACACTGGCATGGCGATTGATGGAGGCCCACCGCAGTGGCCACATCGGTTGCAATCTCAAAATTGCCTAACAACTTAACGACAAAAGCCAAAATAAATATGGGCTCAGCCCTTACTTTAGCACAAAGTCGACTATAAAAATAAATGAGCAATTAGCCCATATAGAATGGGCATGAGACAGCAAAGCTGTTGAAGAGTGACGCAAGAAATTCACTGTCGCCGTGATTCAAAAATCCGCGCGTTGCACTCGCTTTTGTTCGAGCTGACTTGTAGCGTCCGTTGAATTTGTCGCAAATCATAACTACGGCGTAGCCACGTCGAGCGGATACGTTTTGAACACCACACCCATACGTCAAGCTTCTTGCGCCATCGTCGCGCTCGCCGTGGTCGCCAGCACCGCCGTTGGCGTTAGTCTCGCCGCATGTTGGGATACCGGCACCGCGCTGAAATCCACTGGGATCTACGGAGTGCAAAGTACTGGCACTGTGGTTGACACGCAGAGCGGCCTCATGTGGAAGCAATTTGTTGAAGGCCTAAGCGGAACCACCTGCGCCACCGGCGGTGCGATAAATATGAGCTGGGACGCGGGCGTTGCCACGGCCAGCGGCAGCACCTTTGCGGGTTATAACGACTGGCGGCTGCCTACACTCACCGAGCTGCAATCGTTGTTGCCGAGTGACTGCACCAGCCCAAAGATCAACACCGTTGTGTTTCCTAATACGCCCCTGATTTTCTACTGGTCGGGCTCGCCCTTTGCCAGTTCGCCGGTGGGTGTGTGGGTTGTGAACTTCAATGTGGGCGCCACGTTTGGCAACATCCGCGATGAGGCCCGCTACATTCGGCTTGTCCGCGACGGACAGTCCTTCAATATCTTGACTCCCATTGCGCAAACGCTCACGTTTAGCGCGCTGCCCACGCTGCCATTCGGCGGCACCGCCGTGATCGCGGCGACGAGCACCGCGCCGAACTCAGGCAACCCCATCGTCTATGCCAGCACAACCCCTGCCGTGTGCGGCGTTAACGCTAGCACCGGCTTGGTGAGCCTCGCCGTCGGTGCGCAAGTGGGCAACACCTGCACCGTCAGCGCCAACCAATGCGGCCGAGCTAGCAATGGCGACAACTACGCGCTGGCCACGCAAGTGACGCAGAGCATCGTCATCAGCAAAGGCGCGCAGAGCTTGACGTTCGGCGTAGCGCCTGCGGTCCACATGGGCGGCACAGGCATCCTGTCGACCACATCCAACCAAGGCATCACGCCGGTGAGTTTCGCCACGCTCACGCCCGGCGTATGCACGCTAAGCGGCCTGAATAACAGTGTTGTCACTGGCGTCAACGCAGGCGTCTGCACGATCACCGCGTCAGCACCCACCAACGCAACGTATCTTGCCGCCGCCGCAAACCAGGGCTTCAGTATCGGTGCCCCACCGCTCCTTTGCAATCTGCGCATGGACGGTACCAATCCCATGCTTGCGTCGAAAGAGGGGTTGATCCTGATTCGCGCCATGCTCGGCTTCACAGGAACAACGGTTACCCAAGGCACTGGCATCACCACGCCGTGGGAGACGATTCGCGACGGACTCAACCTAAAGTGCGGGACGAATTTCCTGTAGCTGAACGGGATTGGCCTTGAGTGACGGATCAAAACGGCGCAATTAGTGCTCCACGCTTAGCTTTTACTTGTCGATTCGTTGACAGCCGCGCTTCGCTGTGACATACTTCAAGGCTTGGTAGCTTTTTGATCCGCTTTCGGCGCATCATAAATCGAGCTGCCACCACACACTGTGCCCCATCCGTGCTGACCTAGCGGTCGACGCGGGGGTCCCAAGACTTCTCGGAACCGCGGTGAATCAAGGTTTTGAGGCAAGTTGGAGAGAAAGAAAATATGATTCAAATGCAGTCGATGCTCGACGTCGCCGATAACACGGGCGCTCGTCGCGTCATGTGTTTCAAGGTGCTGGGCGGGTCAAAGCGACGCTATGCCAGCATTGGTGATGTGATTAAAGTCAGCATCAAGGATGCGCAGCCACGCGGTCGCGTCAAAAAAGGCGAGGTTTATAACGCAGTGGTTGTTCGCACTGCCAAAGGCATTCGTCGTAGTGATGGTTCGTTGGTCAAGTTTGACAACAACGCCGTCGTGATTCTCAACGCAAAGCTCGAGCCTATTGGCACCCGCATCTTTGGACCAGTGACGCGCGAATTGCGCACTGAAAAGTTCATGAAGATCGTGTCTCTGGCGCCCGAAGTTCTTTAAGCCGGGGCGAAAAAAAATGCAAAAAATTCGCAAAGGCGACACGGTTGTTGTGACAACCGGTCGCGATAAGGGCAAGCGCGGCGAAGTCGTGCGCGTGTTCGACAGTTCGATGCTCGTGACGGGTATCAATCAGGTCAAGCGCGCTGTGAAGCCAAACCCCATGAAGAACGAAGTGGGCGGCCTCATGACGAAAGAAATGGCGATTTCATCGTCAAACGTCGCAATCTACAACGCAGGCACGCAAAAGGCTGACGCCGTCACCATCAAGTCGCTTGATGATGGCCGCAAGCAGCGTGTCTTCAAATCGACCGGCCAGCCGGTCTAGGCGGGGAGAAAAATATGGCCCGTTTACAAGAGCAATACCGCAAAGAAATCGTACCCGCACTGGTCAAACAGTTCGGCTACAAATCCGTGATGCAAGTGCCGCGCTTGACCAAGATTGTGGTCAACATGGGTGTTGGCGAAGCGGTTGGCGACAAAAAAGTCCTTGAGCACGCAACTAAAGATCTGACGGCAATCGTCGGTCAAAAGCCCGTCGTGACCAAGGCTAAAAAAGCGATCGCGAACTACAAAATTCGTGAAGGCTATCCCGTCGGTACGATGGTGACGCTGCGCAACAAGCAAATGTTCGAATTCCTCGACCGTTTCGTGAACGTGGCGCTGCCTCGCGTTCGTGACTTCCGTGGCATCTCGCCGCGTGGTTTCGACGGTCGTGGCAATTTTAACCTCGGCGTGAAAGAGCAAATCATTTTCCCCGAGATCGAGTACGACAAGATTGACGTACTGCGTGGCATGAACATCACGTTCGCAACCACCGCCAAAACCGACGACGAAGCGAAAGCCCTGCTGGCTGCGTTCCGTTTCCCATTCCGCGCCCCGCAAACGGCTTAAAGGCAAGCGAGAACAAAAATGGCAAAACTAGCCACTATCAATCGCGAAAAGAAACGCGAAGGCCTCGTCGCCAAGTACGCAAAAAAGCGTGCGGCACTTGAGGCAATCATTGCTGACTATAAAGCTGGTGAAGAAGCGCATGCCGATGCACGCGCCAAATTGCAGGCTTTCCCCCGCAACGCAAACCCGACCCGCCTGCGCAATCGCTGCCAGTTGACGGGCCGTCCGCGCGGCGTGTTCAGCAAATTCGGTCTCGCGCGCCACAAGGTGCGTGAGCTTGCATTCAGAGGTGAGATCCCCGGTCTCACCAAAGCTAGCTGGTAAGGAGGTTCGGTTATGAGTATGTCCGATCCTATCGCTGATATGTTGACTCGTATCAGAAACGCGCAAGCCATGGAAAAACTGTCGGTCAAGATGCCGGCTTCCAAAGTCAAAGCCGCGATCGCTCGCGTTCTTAAAGACGAAGGCTATATCGAAGATTTCAAAGTTGCCGGTGATGTAACCAAAATCGCTGAACTCGAAATCGGCCTGAAGTATTACGCTGGTCGCCCCGTTATCGAGGCAATTCACCGCGTGAGCAAGCCCGGTCTTCGTATCTACCGTGGCAAAGACGATTTGCCGAACGTGATGAACGGCCTTGGTGTCGCCATCGTGTCTACGCCCAAGGGCGTGATGACTGACCGCAAAGCACGCAGCCTGGGTATGGGCGGCGAAGTGCTCTGCACGGTCGCTTAAAGGGGAATGATGCATGTCACGTATTGCTAAATATCCCGTAGATATTCCGGCGAAAGTTGAAGTCGCTCTGGTCGGTGGTCGAATTGACGTCAAAGGGCCGCTTGGCTCGTTGGCGCACGATTTTGGCGGCTCGGTCAAGATGGAGCGCAAAGACAACCAGATCACATTTGTTGCCGCCAATGGCGATCAACATAGCCGTGCGATGTCGGGCACCTGCCGCGCGCTTGTCGCTAACATGGTCAAGGGCGTGTCTGAAGGTTTCACGAAGAAGCTGACGTTGGTGGGCGTGGGTTACCGCGCTGCCGCTGCTGGCGACACGTTGAATTTGTCGCTAGGCTTCTCGCATCCGCTCGCTCACAAGATGCCTACTGGCGTCAAAGTGGTCACCCCGACGCAAACCGAAATCGTCATCTCTGGCTATGACCGCCAGCAGGTTGGCCAGGTCGCTGCCGAAATTCGTGCCTATCGTCCGCCAGAGCCGTACAAAGGCAAAGGCGTTCGCTACTCGGATGAAGTTGTTGCGCTCAAAGAAACCAAGAAGAAGTAAGGCAGGCACTTAAATGAATAAAAGTAAAGCAGCCGCCCGCATTCGTCGCTCACGTCAAACGCGTCTGCGTTTGACGGCACAGCAGGCAACGCGCCTTGCGGTTTTCCGTACCAATTCACACATCTACGCTCAGGTCATCTCCGGTGACGGCAGTCAGGTGCTTGCCAGCGCATCGACGGCTGAAGCCGAAGTGCGCGCTAACTTGAAGAACGGCGGCAACAAAGCCGCTGCTGAACTGGTTGGCACACGCATCGCCGAGAAGGCGAAAGCCGCTGGCGTTGAAGTGGTCGCATTTGATCGTTCTGGTTATCAATACCACGGTCGCGTAAAAGCCCTCGCTGAGGCTGCGCGCGCCGGCGGTCTTAAGTTTTAAAGGAGTACCAGGATGGCACGTCCCCAAGTACAGAAAAACGATGAGCCGAGTGACGGCCTTCGCGAGAAGATGATTAGTGTGAATCGCGTCACCAAAGTGGTGAAGGGCGGTCGCATCATGGCTTTCGCCGCTTTGACCGTAGTCGGTGATGGCGATGGTCGCGTGGGCATGGGCAAAGGCAAATCGAAAGAGGTGCCGGTCGGCGTTCAAAAGGCGATGGAGCAAGCTCGTCGTCAAATGATCAAGGTCAGCCTGAAATCCGGAACCGTGTATCACGCGGTCACGGGTAAGCACGGCGCGACGACGGTTCTGATTCAGCCGGCGTCTGACGGTACTGGCGTGATTGCCGGTGGCGCGATGCGCGCAGTGTTCGAGGTAGTTGGCGTGACGAACGTGCTCGCCAAGTGTTTCGGCCCAACCAATCCCTACAACGTGGTTCGCGCAACGCTCAACGCGCTTGAGCGCGTATCGACTCCGGGCGAAATCGCTGCCAAGCGTGGCCTGTCGGTTGAACAGTTGTCGGAGGCCTGATCATGACTGCCAAGACGTTTAAAGTTAAATTGGTCAAGTCGCCGATCGGTGCCAAGTCCAATCAGGTTGCAACTGTGCAGGGTATGGGCCTTAAGCGCATGGGCAACATCCGCACCCTCGTTGACACGCCTTCGGCTCGCGGCATGGTGAACACCGTTCGCCATCTCGTCGTCGTTGTCGCTTAAGTTGTAAGAAGAAGCAAACATGCAACTCAATACGATCAAGCCTGCAGAAGGCTCCAAGAAAACTCGCCGCCGCGTTGCGCGCGGCATGGGCAGCGGTCTCGGCAAAACAGCCGGTCGCGGTCACAACGGTCAAAAATCACGTTCGGGCGCATCGCGCAAGATCGGCTTCGAGGGCGGTCAAATGCCTTTGCAACGTCGTCTGCCAAAGCGTGGCTTTACCTCGTTGATGCGTGACTTCCGTGGTCAGGTGACCGTTGGCATGCTAGCCAAACTCGGTTTGGCCGAAGTCGACATGCTGGCATTGAAAACCGCCAAATTGATCGCAAATGATGCCAAGATGTGCAAAGTAATTGCCGGTGGTGATATCACTGCTGCTGTTACCCTGCGTGGCGTCGGAGCTACTGCCGGTGCTCGCAAAGCTATCGAAGCCGCTGGCGGCAAATTTGAATAATCCACTCGTTTCTTCACGGAAACACGAAGAGCGAATTTAGGAAAAGCGCGTGGCGTTAAACCCAGCTAAAAAACCCGGCGACAAATACGGCGACCTTAAACGTCGCCTTTTGTTCTTGTTGGGTGCGTTGATCGTTTATCGCATTGGTACGCACGTACCGGTGCCGGGCATCAATGCGTCTGTCCTTGAAGAGCTTTTCAAGTCGCAGCAAGGCGGCATCCTTGGTCTGATGAACGTGTTTTCGGGGGGCGCTTTGTCACGTTTCTCGATTCTTGCTCTCGGCATCATGCCCTACATCTCCGCTTCCATCATCATGCAGCTAGCCTCGGTCGTTGTGCCGTCGCTGGAAGCGTTGAAAAAGGAAGGCGAAGCAGGGCGTCGCAAGATCACTCAGTACACGCGTTACGGCACGCTGTTTCTGGCGTTGTTTCAAGGCATCAGCATCGCGATCGCTCTGGAAGGCCAACCGGGGCTTGTGACTGATCCGGGGCTGACGTTTCGCATTGTGACCACCGTAACGCTCGTCACGGGCACGATGTTCCTGATGTGGCTCGGCGAGCAGATTACCGAGCGTGGTTTGGGCAACGGCATTTCGCTGCTGATCTTCGCAGGTATTGCTGCGGGTCTGCCAGCTGCATTGAAGAACACCCTCGAACTTCAATCGTCGGGCAACCTGAGTATCCTGAAACTGCTCTTCCTGATCGCTCTGGTGATTGTGGTGACGGCGGCAGTGGTGTTCTTTGAACGGGCACTGCGTAAGGTATTGGTGAACTACGCCAAACGGCAGGTTGGCAACAAAGTGTATGGCGGTCAAAGCTCGCATCTTCCGTTGAAGCTCAACATGGCTGGCGTGATTCCTCCGATCTTCGCTTCGAGTCTGATTGGTTTTGCGCCACTCATTCTGGGCTTTATGGGGCCGGGAACTGGACCGTCGTGGTTGCGCGATGTGGCAAACGCATTGGGGCCAGGACAACCGATTCACATGATTGTCTATGCGGCGCTCATCGTGTTCTTTTGCTTCTTCTACACGGCGATTCAGTACAACCCGAAAGAGACCGCTGAGAACCTGAAAAAAGGCGGCGCCTTTATTCCCGGCTACCGTCCTGGCGATCAGACCGCGAAGTACATCGAAAAAATTACGACGCGTTTGACGCTGATCGGTGCGATCTATATCACCGTAGTGTGCCTGATTCCGGAATTCCTGATCAGTGCATGGAACGTTCAATTTTATTTTGGCGGCACATCCTTGTTGATTGTGGTCGTCGTCACTATGGACTTCATGACGCAAGTACAGGCATACATGATGTCACAGCAATACGATTCATTGCTGAAAAAAGCTAACCTGAAAGGTGGATTAAAAGTCTAAGCCCATGGCGAAAGAAGACATGATCCAGATGCAGGGAGAAATCCTTGAAATGTTGCCTAACGCGACATTTAGAGTGAAGTTGGAAAACGGGCACGTTGTCCTAGGGCACATCTCCGGCAAGATGCGCATGAACTATATAAAAATATTGCCGGGTGACAAGGTAACGGTCGATATGACGCCGTATGACTTGACACGGGCACGGATTACATTCCGCGCCAAATAACCAAAACAGGAAACGACACATGAAAGTCAACGCTTCGGTAAAGAAGATTTGCCGTAATTG
>JANXUB010000074.1 GCA_025352105.1 Burkholderiales bacterium
TTCACGTTTGGTGCCGCGCAGCAGGATGCCGACGTTGTCACCGGCTTGACCTTGATCGAGCAGTTTGCGGAACATCTCAACCCCGGTGCAGGTGGTCTTGACCGTGGGCTTGATGCCGACGATTTCGATCTCTTCACCGACTTTGACGATACCGCGTTCGATACGCCCGGTCACCACGGTGCCACGCCCGGAGATGGAGAACACGTCTTCTACGGGCATGAGGAAGGCGCCGTCAATGGCGCGCTCTGGCATGGGGATGTAGTTGTCGAGTGCGTCAGCCAGACGGTCGATGCAGGGCTCGCCCATTTCTGACTTGTCGCCTTCAAGGGCGAGTTTGGCACTGCCTTTGATGATTGGGATGTCGTCGCCAGGGAAGTCGTATTTCGACAGAAGCTCACGAACTTCCATTTCGACGAGTTCGAGCAGTTCTGCGTCGTCAACCATGTCGCATTTGTTCAGGAACACGATGATGTACGGAACACCGACCTGACGGGACAGGAGGATGTGTTCACGCGTCTGCGGCATTGGGCCGTCAGCTGCTGAACAAACAAGAATCGCGCCGTCCATCTGGGCGGCACCAGTGATCATGTTTTTGACGTAGTCGGCGTGGCCAGGGCAGTCAACGTGGGCGTAGTGACGGTTCGCTGTTTCGTATTCAACGTGCGCGGTATTAATCGTAATACCGCGGGCTTTCTCTTCCGGCGCTGCGTCAATCTGGTCGTACGCTTTGGCTTCGCCGCCAAACTTGCGTGACAACACGGTGGTGATCGCTGCCGTCAAGGTGGTCTTGCCGTGATCGACGTGACCAATCGTGCCTACATTCACATGTGGCTTCGTTCGCTCAAACTTGCTTTTTGCCATGATCGCTACCCTCGTGAGGTGTGTTTCAAAGAATGTTGATATCTATGGTGCCCATGATGCGGATCGAACGCACGACCTCTCCCTTACCAAGGGAGTGCTCTACCACTGAGCTACATGGGCGGATGTTTGAAATTTTCAAGCGCCCGTCATAACAATCGGGGCGGGAAATCGCAAACATCGAACCATAAAGGCCCGACTCTAGCGGCGTTTGGAGCGGGTGAAGGGAATCGAACCCTCGTCATAAGCTTGGAAGGCTTCAGCTCTACCATTGAGCTACACCCGCGAGTGCTAAAAACTTAAACACCAACACCGAAACACACACTGTTTCGCGAAAACCCACACAGGCGCGCTGGCGGAAAGGACGCTTCTACCTACTAATTCCTTGACCTGGTCAGAGTCAGTTGGTGGAGAGGGCTGGATTCGAACCAGCGTACTCTAAGAGGGCAGATTTACAGTCTGCTGCCATTAACCACTCGGCCACCTCTCCACTTGGAGGAACCTGAGATTATGCAGCATGAACGGTACTTAGTCAAACTGCATTCAAGACGGATTGACCTGAATTGGCGTGGCCAACAGCTTTCTGCTTTTTTCCTTTGCACACGCTGGCTAAAGGCTCAAAAGCGTAATAGTCAACGTTTTCGAGATTAGCCGCTCACCCCAAGTGCAATGGGCGTTGCAGCTAAAAGCCGTTCGTAGGTCAACTGCGCGTTCCGCCAGAAGTTGTACGCCCGTGTCTGGCATGCAGCATTCCATTTACATAAACTGGTCAAAACCCTGATGCCTCCGTCCGGCCGCCATTCGCTCGCAAGACGATCAAAGTTGCGTGGACACAATCCGAAAAATTCCTCTCGCATGAACGTCTCGCTAAACACCAACCACGTGCTCCGCTGTGTCCGTCTCGCCCGCGCAATCACGGCCTCCACGCTGGCTACGCTCATGATGATCATCACGGTCGGGGCCGCCATGCCAACAGTTTCGGCCCAGCCGGTGGTTCTGCAGGAACCGGATCTCACGGGGTTGTTCGCCATCGGCCCAATCGGGCAGTCACCAGTCCTGCGCGATGCGGCGCGCGGCTGGACGTACTTCGGGGCGAACTTTGCCGCTGGCAATGTCGAGGGCGTGGCCTTTCCGCAATGGCTGTTTCGCCTCAGTGACGCGGGGTTGCCCGACACCCAGTGGCGCTTACCGACCGGTTTTCAGACCACTGAGCAGTACCTCGCACCCGACGGCGCGCTCATCGTCCAGGCCTACATCAAAGGCAGCCCGACGTATGAGAAGCGCTGGTACCGACTCACGCCCGAAAGCATTGGCGATATCACGCCGGTCGAGATCGCCACTGTGGCGGACTTGCCGCCGCGCGACAGCATCGACCTCCAGCAAAACACAGGCCCCGAACCACGCCTGTTGCCGCTTGCCGACGGGTCGCTCATTTCGCTAGAGGTGGTTGTCGCGCCCGAGCCCGCCTACACCGCCACCTACACGCTGCGCAAGCTAGACCGCCAGGGCCGCGAGCTATGGGCACAGGTCGTGGGTGGTGGGCGCGCGCACAACCTTGCGTCGGACGCAGCGGGCCGCGTTTATCTGCTCGGTGAATCAGTGAGTGTTGGCGGCAAAACGGCGAACCTGCTGCGCCTGCGATCCGACGGCAGCGTTGACACCGCATGGACACCGGACATCGAAATGGCAAGCAACGTCAGCTCCGTTGTGCGGGTTGTCTCCGACCGCATCGTGATCGCCGACTATATCGGCGGCGCGCCGCCAGTCAATCGCCTTACGACGTTCGATCTCGTTGGCGGCCGCAAACTCACGCAGCGTTTTCCGCAGTACAGAATGAGTGGAATTGCCGAGGATGGCACAGCGCTGACTACGCACGCCGCTGGGCGCTGGGCGTTGCTCGACAGCGCCCGAAGCGACGCGGGCGGCGACCGAATCAGCGCGACGCGCGTTGGCATTTCGGGCTATCTGCGAGCGTCAGTGCCGTGGCGCGGTGGCTACGTGGTCGGCGGCGATTTTTCGTACTGGTTTGACGGCAAGCTGTAGGGCAATTCTATAAATTATGACCTGATTAGTTACGTGCCTCAGATAGAAAGTTGTCATCCTGAGCATCGCGAAGGATCAGTAAGCATACAAATACGGGCGCTACGAGCTTTTGCGCGCCCCACCGGATGCTTCGATTCACTCAACATGACAACGTGGGCT
>JANXUB010000081.1 GCA_025352105.1 Burkholderiales bacterium
ATCTTGCTGAATTTGCTTACCGTTTCAACCGCCGCTACGACCTGCCCGCCATCGTCCCGCGTCTGATTCATGCAATGCTTCACACTTCACCCCTGCCTCGACGTGTAATCTGCCTGTCTGAGGCACGTAACTAATCAGGAAAACAATGACCCACTCGGCACCTATGACAACGGCATGGCAAAGCCGGGTGAATCATGTTCGTTGCGTTATCAAAATTCTTGTTTCATGTCGCACTCCTAGGCCAGATTTCGTCTATACGTTGGGTGCGAAGGGATCGTGCGTATTAACAAGCTGGTGCGAGCCTGATCGTCGTCATTCAATTAATTACCAAAGGAATTTATATGACCCGAATTAAAGCAAAGCTTATGTTGGGACTGCTGGCAGCATCGCTGCTGTCAGCCGCAAACATGGCGCACGCAGACCTGAGCAACCCTCAGCAAGCGCTGTCTCCTGCCAACGCACAGTACATGCCGGGCGCGCGCATCATGAATGACTGGAGTCCGCCGCTACAGTCGTGGGCACCTACTCAAGCCGAAATGAAAATGCTGCAGAGCGACTTGGCGAAAACTCGCAGTGCCGACAGACAGAAGTTTTCATACACTAATCAAAAATTTACGTTCAAGTCAATTACGCCGTGCCGCTTGATTGACACCCGTTCGGCGGCTCAAGGCGGTGCCGTCGGCAGCGGCGGCACTCTGGGCGGTGGCGCCTTCACGGTAGGTCAAACGCGCATCTACGCCATTGGAGGCGCTTGCGGGATCCAGTCTTTTCCAGGGGCCATCGATTCGGCCGGTGTAGTAGCCAACTTATTTGCGCAGCCTGTTGGCGGCACTTCGGGCGATATTGAGGCCGGTTCTTCAATTACCGGGACTGCGGTATCGCTCGTTTATGACGGCGGAAACGCCAACTACCAGGTGGCCGGAACAACCATTACGACCGGTGCCGGTGGAGGTTTCTCGATTCAGAACCGCTTTGGCAGTGCCAACGTGGTGGTGGATGTGGTCGGGTACTTCACTGACGGTGACCCGGCAGCGAGCACCCCACAGCCACCAGGTGACTTTTTCAACGACAGCGGCGACGCTGTGAAAATAGCTGGCACTTTGGGCGTGGTTGGCGCAGGCACCAGCAACTCAACCGTCGCGTCGTTTGCCATCAAGCACACCGTGGTTGCGGGCACCTTCGGCTCAGGAGGAACACTTTGCGGCAGCACTGCGTTCAGCGGCGTTCCCGGCAATTCGGCACTGCTGAATAACCCCAGCGCGCTGGTTTACGTTACGCAATACTCTATCAGTACAACGCTAACGACGCCAGTATCGGTGTACTACGGCTCATGTATCAGTGACGGAAACGCACGGTGGCTGGTGCGTCGTAACGACGGATCGGCTCACGTGGCCGGTGACGTCTTCAACATTTTGGTGGTGCAACCTCGATAACGGGTAGAGAGTGTGGCGTATTAACTGGGTCAGCTCGACTCGTTTGAACGCCCGCGTGCAGATACACGTGGGCGTTTTTTCATCGGCTGTCGTGGAAGCGGCCTTTACAATTATGGATTAGTTCGAAAAATCACCATTCTGGTTGCAGGCAAAGCCGCTCAGGTTATTGGCGCACCGCATCCATCGACCACTCGCGCCCACCTCACGCATCGGCGTGTGCAAATTTATGCCAGTCCTGTCGGTTGTCGTTCCGGTTTATTACAACGAGGGTTCGCTTCCCGCGCTGCATGATCGCTTGCAAGCGCTGGAGACACGTCTTGCGACCAAACAGGTGCAGCTTGAACTGATCTTTGTCGACGATGGATCAGGCGATCAATCATACGCCGCGCTGCAAACCATCAAAGCGCAACGCCCGTCGACACGGTTGGTAAAGCTTTCCAGAAACTTTGGTGTGATCTCGGCGTTGAAGGCCGGATTTGCACAGGTCACGGGTGACGCGTGCGTCACGCTCGCAGCCGACCTGCAGGACCCGCCCGAGGTGGTGGACAAGATGGTAGACGCATGGATTGCAGGCGCAAAATTTGTGATCTGTGAGCGCGCGTCGCGCGACGACCCGCTCTTTTCACGGCTGTATTCGGCTCTGTACTACCGTTTGGTACGCAGCATGGTGATCAGCGACTATCCCAACGGGGGATTTGATTTGTCTTTGATGGACAAGGCGCTATTGCCCTACATGATCGACAGCGCAAAGAGCACATATACGCCGCTACTGGCGTATTGGCTCGGCTACAAACCAGCCGTGATCAAGTATCACCGGGAGCCCCGTGAGCACGGCAAGTCACGTTGGACATTCGGCAAAAAGCTCAATGCCTGCATGGATGTGATCATCGGATTTTCGGCGACACCAATCCGCGTGATGTCGATGCTTGGTGCGGTGGTCGCGATGCTGAGTTTTGCCTATGGTGCCAGCGTCGTCCTGTGGGCGCTGTTGGTAGAGCGTACGATGCCAGGGTTCGCCACGCTGGTGGCGCTAGTCACCTTTTTGCTCGGACTGATTCTGCTAATGCTGGGTGTCATTGGCGAATATCTGTGGCGCATGTGGGCTGAACTTAATCGCAGGCCAGACGCCGTGATCGAGCGAATTGAGTGAAACCTATGGCGCGTTGCGTAGTGGCTGCATTTTGAACGTGCGCGGAGAAAGTCGCGATCAGTTTGTGCGCTATCTGGTGGCCGGAGCGTTCAACACCGGGCTGACCTGGCTCATGTTCGTGGCGCTGTCACAGCGGCTGAATTACCTTTTGGCCTATGGCATCGTATTTGTCATTGGCGTGGTATTTTCATTTTTTTTACAAAGCCTCTGGGTGTTTCGCAGCAAGCTCGAGTGGGCTGCGCTGTTCCGCTTCAAGGCAGCCTATCTCGTCAACCTCGCAGTTGGGCTGTTGCTGCTGAAGCTGCTGGTTAGCAACGCGCCGTTGTCTCCAGCAATCGCAGCCATAGTGGTTGTCGCAGTGCAGGTACCGCTGGGGTTCGTGTTGTCGCGCTTTTCGCTGCTCCGTCCCGCTCAACCCATCAATAAGATCGAGCAAAGATAATGGTGCAACCTACCACCGCATTTCCACGGTTAGATGCCTTGTTTGCGCTGCTGGCGGCAGCGCTGTCCGTATCTTTCGCCATTTTTGTAATCGGTCCAGCGGCGCTACAACTGCAATACCCGATTGCATATGATGGCGACGCGCTAAGCCACGGCCTGTTGATCAAATCGATCGTTGACACGGGCTGGTATTTGGAGCTCAGTCGCGTCGGAGCACCGTTTTCCGCGTCATTTCTTTCGTATCCGATTGACGAGGGGTTTCATCTTGTACTGCTGAAAGTCTTAGCGTTCGTTTCCGGGTCGTACGCAGCCACTTTCAACCTTTTCTACATCGGCAGCTTCGCGACCGTCGCGATCGCGAGCTACGTCGTCCTGCGGATGTTTGGCGTCGCCATACCGCTATCCGTAGCGGGAGCGGTGATCTACGCCATCATCCCGTATCACTTTTTGCGCCTTTCACATCTATTTCTTGCATCTTACGTGACGGTGCCGATTGCAGTTGGACTGGCTTACTACGCCTGGTTGCGCGGTATCGGCAATCAACTGCCGTGGGAAGGCTGGAGGCGTGTGCTGCTGTTCGTCGGCGCGTTAATAGTTGGAAGTGCTGGCGTTTATTACGCGGCGTTCGCCTGCCTTTTGTTGGGGGTGAGTGCAGTGAGCGCCACGTTCGCCCGAAAGTCGATTCGCGGCCCTTTACCGGGTCTGGGCTGGATTGGCTTTGTTGGACTGGTGGTTCTGCTGAACGTCTCCCCGCATTTGATTCACTCCGTCAGTAAAGGCGCGGTCGCCAGCGCAACCAGCACCCGCAGCCCCAGCGAAAGTGAGCTTTATTCGCTTCGGCCCAGTTTGCTGGTACTGCCAACACCAGCGCACAGGTCACGCACTCTTGCAGCAATAGGTAATCGCTATTCGCAAACGATGGTACTTGTCAATGAAAATCGGTCGGCCGCGCTGGGAATCATGGGATCAGTAGGGCTTCTGGCGCTGCTCATCGTTGCGTGGCGCCGTCTTGCCGGTAACGACCCGACTAGGTCCGAAATCGACGAATGGCTCTCGACTCAAACAATAGTTGTGATCGCCGTTGGCACATTCGGCGGGCTCGGTGCACTTTTTGCATTCTTGGTGAGCCCAGCCTTGCGTGGTTATAACCGCATCAGCGTTGTCATTTCGTTTCTGGCGACCGCGATGCTTGTGCTTTGCGCGCAACGTTTCATGCAAGCGCGATTTCGTGGCGGCGTTGGCGTGATCGCGACGTCAACTCTTGCAATCGCCATGATCCTGTTTGCGACCTGGGATCAGACGTCTGAAGCTTCTCGGGCCAATCATGTGCAGATCGATTCGGTGTGGCAGTCTGATGCGAAGTTTGTTCGCTCGGTTGAGGCCACGGTTGAACCGGAAGGCAACATCCTGATATGGCCTTACGTAAGGTTTCCGGAGCAGGCTCCCTTGCACGAAGAGGGTTACAACGGTCTGCTGCGATTACCTCTGCATGCCCAACGCTCGCGCTGGAGTTATGGCGCGATGGTTGGGTCGGAAGCTGATCGCTGGCTATCAGCGCTGGCGAATATGCCGTTGGCGCTGATTCCCACGCTTGCCGGAAAAAGCGGCATCTCCGGTATCGTGGTTGCGCGGCGCGCGCTCAAAGATGGTGGACGTGAGGCTGACTCCATATTCGCCGCCGTGCTAGGCCCACCCAAGCTGAGCGATGACGGTTCCTTTGCCTTTTACGGCGTGAAAAAGACCGGTAGTCGCCCCCTTAGCACGGCTGACTTCGGAGTCGTTTTGGCGGAGGCAATGACTACGGAGCAATACGAAGCGATCTTGCGGGGCGGAATTTCGTTCTCGACCGACGAAAAAAACCGTGCACTTGTGGTGTCAGAACTCAAGGGGTTCTCTGTGATGGAGCCGTGGGGTCGCTGGACAGACGCCAACCTGGCTGACCGAGGAATCATCAAGCTCATCCGCCCACTGCCCGCATCGGGGCGCCTGCTGCTGAAAGTTCGCTGCTACGCAGCCAGTTGCAACGGCAAAGTGCGCGTTCGCATGGGCGCGGTCGAACACTTGATTGATCTACGAGGAGTGGCAGAACAAGAGATCACTCTGCCTTTGAGCAGTGGTGGTGGAGCCGAAATCGATTTGTTTCCGGCCAACCCGTCGTCTCCGCGCAGCGTAAGCGGCGCTGGTGATGACCGGATTTTAGGTATCGGCATCATGAGCTTGCGCTGGGAACCAGAGGCAAAAACAATGCCTCAACCGGCGACGATTCCGAAGCGATCAGCGCAACCGATCAAGGCTTAGCGCGAGGTGTAATTGCCGGCTACCGGATCGACAGCGGCTGGCAGCAGGCCGAGGACCTTGGGCTCAAGTTTCGCTACCGCCTCTTTCCATGTAAGCCAGCTCAACGTAGGCACGTTTCCTTGTATCGGCAAATGAGGTCCGTTGACCCAGCGCTCAACTGCTTGCGCCAGAGTCAACGTGCCAGGTGATCCAAAGTAGACGCAGGCATCACCTGCGACCTCGCGAAAAACCGGGATATCTCGCGCAATGACTCTGATGCCGTGCTGAGCGGCCTCAATCAACGGAAGCCCAAAGCCTTCACCAAAACTGGCGGCAACGAGGCAGTCAGACAATGCATAAATGCGATCAAGATATTCGTCGCTTGCTGAATCAATCCACCAAAGCCGCGTGCCGTGCTCAGAGTGAGCCCTGATCTGCTGCGCAAGCGCCTCGACTTGCCACCCCTGCATGCCCACGATAACCAAATTGACATCCACGCCGCGTTCCCAGAGCTGCGTGAATGCGGCAAGCACCTCGCTGTGACCTTTGCGAGGCTCCACCGTGCCTACCATAAGAAACGTCGTGCGAACGGCGAGTGAGCTCAGCACAGCCGATGAGTCTACCGGCAGGCCAGTACTGGGCACTGAGCCTGAGAGGTCAGCGCCTAGGTGAAACCAGTCCACTTCAGGGGAGGGCAGGTTGCTGCCCAAATGCATGACCAGCCATTGCTTGTATTCTTCAGCGACAGCCTTCGAAATAGCAAGCACAGCATCAGCATGCGCGAGCGCACCCAACCATCGGGCGTGTATCTCCTCCATGCCAGGCGAGAAGAATTGCGGCATCACAACTGGTAACAGGTCATACAGGACGAAAACCAGCCTGGTGCCGCGCTCGCGAAGGTTCACCAGGTAGTCGAGTTGTGTAAGAACTACGTGATGCTGCAAATCGAGGCCAAAGAATATGTCACCCGGCCCAGGGTTAATTAGCTCGTCCGCAAGATCGGCGTCCGTGTCGGCCTCAAATGTCTTGCGCTTAAAGGCTCGGGCGTATCGGTACCCTGTATCCGTCATGGTTGAGTACACAGGCTCAACCACAAACCCTGCGGGTGGCGTGCGTATCATTACATTCAGAATACTACGAGTCACACGCTGAACACCCGTGCCTACGTCCCGCTGCACGAGTTCGGAAATGTCGACAAAAATCGTTGGCAACGCGGGCACTGGATGATTCTTGTCAATGGCAATTGCTGTTTGCAGCAGATCGCGTTTCGACGTGACAAAACCATCGCTGGGGCACAGTCGCGAAATCAAGTGTTGCACCATCTTGTCGCGATCAGGAACGGGAACGGGAGCACGTTGAACCTGCTCAAACATCTGCCACGCTATTCGGGCGGAACTGTCCCAACTGAAGTGTTGTGCACGGGCCTTGCCTGCCTCCGATAGCTCACGACTAAAAGCCGCGTCGGTCAGTACGCGTGTTATCTTGGTGGCCATGTCGGTCACTGAGTACGGATTGAACATGGCCCGCTCGTCGGAAATGACTTCGGGAACACTGGTCGTGTTGGCCCCGATCGTCGGTGCCCCGCAACTCATGGCCTCTAGCGCGGGCAATCCAAATCCTTCGTGCCGGGACGGAAAAACAAACACTGCACATTGACGATAAAGCTCAGCCAGATCGTGATCACTTACGAAGCCTGTGAAGACGACATCCTTGCGATCCAGTCCGGCTCGGCGCGATTCTTTTTGCAGGGCATACACCGCAGCATCCGGCATCCGCCCCGCCATAACCAACCTATGTTTTGCCCGGATCGCAGCAGGCAACAATGCGTACGCCTGAATCAATCGATCAAGGTTTTTGCGACTATCCGCGCCCCCGGTATAGAGCACAAAGCTGCGATCGATACCAAGTCGACTTGAAGTGTCGGATTTCGCAGAATGCCGTGGCGAAAATACGTCGTCGCAAGCCGCTGAGATATTGATCACTTTGTCTGGCGGCAACCCCAACAGCTTGCGCCCCTCGGTCGCAGTACTTTCGGAAATGGCAAGCCAGCCTTGTGCACGCGACAGTTCGTCCACTTTACTCTTGTAAAAGCCCGCATATCCCGGGCTAGGTCGCAGGTACTCCTTTGGGTACACCCAAGGGATCAGGTCATACAACGTCACAACCGTAGGGATTAGACCCGACTGGCTCGAACCCAAGGCAACTGCTTCGTCGGTGAACCCCTCGAAGAGGCTGGAGACATGAACGACATCAGGGGCAAGCGACTCGATAAAGCCGTCCCGCAACACCGCCGCCGCCTTGTATCGTGAAGCATTGGCGGGGTCACTCAGCTGCACTGGGCCACCCGCGTACCAAACACGGATATTCTCTTTTGGAAGCATATCCGCAAGCGAGCTTCGAATCGGTTCGATTGAATCTCGTAGACGGCCATTAAGTATGACAATAACCTCGTGACCGCCGCGAGAACGTATTATTGCCCGAGTCAAAGCCATGCTGTAGCGGCCTATCCCACGAAATCGACTCTCGGTCTGGGCTCCCTGCAAATCGATGACCAAGCGCATTACCGAAGGCCTCTGGTTTTTGAAGCATGCGCGCTTACTAGAGCAGCGTAAATTTCTCGTGCAGTCGGCGTCAGGTTTTCGACGGTTGTCTCAACCGCATTACCCGCTACGGCAGAAGCCACTGGCGGCGTGTGATCCGCAATCACCGCCGTTGAGCCAGTGCCGACGGGTGGTTCCATATTGACGCCGCGCGCGAGCGCAAACTGATACAGGGGCTCTCCAGCCCAAGGCACTAGACGCATCACCGTGGCGTACGCTCTAGCGCGCAACGCTGGTCGCTTCATAACAAATCGCATTAGTACGACGATTGGCAGTGCCAATAACCAGGTCATTCGAAGGCAAGCGCGCTTGGCGAAACGATTAGCAATTGCCCAGACGGCGAACGCGAGCGTGACTGACACACGAATCGGTCCGGTGATTCGCCATGACCAGCTATGGCGCAATGCTGCGATCTCGCCGGACAGATCGTCGATTCTGGTATTTTCGATTTGCAGTTTTTGGGCCGCTTTCCACCAGTGATGACTGCTCGCGTTGAGCTCGTGAACCTTCGAGTTGGCCTGAGCAAACTCGTTATCACGAACAGCCAATCGCTCTAGGAGCCCCTGCACGGATATTTCGTGCTGTTCGCCGAGTACTATCTCGCGACGAGCTGCGTTGTCAGACATTTCAAACCATGCCGCTTGCTGTCGCGCCAACTCTGTGGTCAATGATTGCTCTCGCTCAGCAGAGACGCGATAGGCCGCCTCCAGCGCGATCCTCGCATTCGCTATTTCAGCGCTCAGGACAGCATTGCGCGAAACGACCTCTTCGGCAACGTGTGTCAGAGCTTCACCAATGCCTTCGAGACGAAAGCGTTGATCGTCAACCTTGGCGGCGATGACCTCACCTAAATGCTTGAGTGGTATCTGTGTTTGTTCGACGACTAGCTGCAAGTCCACCACCCTCCGCGCGACAACACCAGCCAGCGTCTGCAACTCATCGTTAGTGGACGATGTCCGATGATCTACCTGATCGCGAAGTTCGCGAAACTGACCCGCAGTCAAACTGGACTGTACTTCAACTCGATCTGCAAGGGCCTGCAGATGGCTGTTGGTAGAACCGGTGAACGTAGCAATCTCACGATGCGTGTCGAGAGCCGTCGTCAATGCTGAATCCAGTCGGGTCGACGCTAACGTTAGACGGCTCAGGTCGTCAGGATTGCGCTGCGTGTTGGCACGTACAAAGTCCCCCAGCAAATCAGAGGCCTGGTCATCAACCTGTTTTCTAGCAACAATTGCGTAGTCCATGCTGGTGGCGAGCAAAGGTCGCAGAGCCGATTCGAGTGTCGTTTGCGACACCGACTCTGGTTCGCCGTTAAGTCGAAGCACCTCTGCGTCGGGTAGTCCAGCGTCGCGTACAAAGAACTGCAGCAGCAATGGTGGGAGCGGCTTTTCATGCGTCGGATCCATGTAAAACGCCCATGTGCCCACACGCAGGTTCTCTGGATTTGGTGTTTCCAGTATCAGAATGCCGCCAGGCGCGAGAACCCTGACCATCTGCCGCAGCATTGCAATTAGGTAGTCTGTTGTGACATGTTCCACAACGTGAAAGGCGCTGACAAGTGAGACTGAAGCATCCGGCACCGATCGCAAAACATCGATCGCGTCCGCGACAGAAACATCAAGACCGTTCGCCGTTGATATTGCGGCCATATCAGCTGACAAATCAATCCCGCTCGCCTGCCAGTTTTCATCCCGCAACAACTCCAGCCATTCGCCGCGACCACAACCGATGTCGAGCGCCCGCATGCCACCGCTAGTGCCACACACCACAGTCTGCGCCAACGGCAGGTAAATTCGCAATCGCTCCTTAATGAGTTCGCGCGAACCGCGAAAACGATCTTCAAATCGTCGATAGACGGCCGCAAATCCTTGTGAATCATCGACTAAAGGTGTCGTCATTTCACAATCTCGAACGATGCATTCAAGTGACTCGAACCGATAAACACCGGATGCTCGGTGTTGACTACGTCAAACACAAGAATATTGTCGGTCCACTGAAAACTAGAATCCGCATGCGTATCCCCAGCGTGTAACGCAACCGTAATGCCATATGAGCCGGGCCCAAGCGCACAATCAAAGGTCAGGGAGATAGTAATGTTGTCTCCAGCTTGAACAGCTTCAATCTGCTGACGCGTATGCCACGTATTGGAGCCCCATACGACGTGGCCCATACGATCACGAATCATCGCACCAAACACAAGAGACGGAACCGCACGAAGCGTCTGTAGCGAGGCAGTCAGACGCAGCGGTTGCCCAACACGTGCCAGTCGAACCGGTGTTGCATTTACGTTGTCGGTGAGCACCAGTTTTTCCACCTTCACAGCGCCGTCGCCACTAGTGGTGGTAAGCCAGCCATCCCGTTCCCGTCGCTGTTCAATAGTCAATTTGCCGTTTTCACGATCTGCAATGAGCGCGTTATAGAAATCGACAACTTCATCAGGCAAACCGTCCTTGGCGATTCCGCCGTTCGCCATCAGCAAAGCCCGGTCACAAAGTGCACGAACATCAGCGAGGCTGTGTGTCACGAACAAAAGCGTAGTTCCTTCGGCCTTGAAACGACGAATGCACTCAAAGCTTTTGTGCTGAAAATAACTGTCACCAACCGAAAGTGCCTCGTCGACTATCAGAATATCTGGACGCCAGGCGGTAGCGACCGCAAAGGCCACACGCATTTGCATCCCGCTACTGTACGTGCGCAGCGGCGCGTCAAAGTACTCGCCCACTTCCGCGAATTCTTCGATAGCTAACATGCGCTCGGCGACCTCATGAGGCCGATAGCCCATCATGGCGGCCGAATACGCTGCGTTTTCGCGGCCAGTCAACTCCGGATTAAAACCCAAGCCCAACTCAAGAATGGCACTTACGCGACCACTTACGGCCACGGTTCCCTCTGTAGGCTGGATGGTTCCGGCAATCAGTTTCAATAGTGTGCTCTTGCCCGCTCCGTTTGAGCCAATGATGCCTACAGCCTCGCCCGCTGCGATCTCAAAGCTAACGTCACGAAGCACCCACGACGCGCGATGGTCCAAAAGCCGACTATCAGCTGCTAGGTCTGACTTAGTATCGAACCAGCCGAGAACCCGGTACCACTCAGATCGGTACTGCCGATATGACTTCCCGACACGGTCCACTCCTATTCGCCCCATCACTCAGAAATTCCAAATAGGCACATTGAATCAGTTAGTCTCGCCATCACAATACGTCAGCCATATCGGGTGCCGCTCGGCGGAACAGAATGAAACCCAGAACCAGCAACGCCGCCCCTAATACCGCCGGATAGAGCAATCCCAGATAGTCAGGTGTAACACCACGAATGAGAATTTCCTGCATTCCTGTGACCACGGCATAAAGCGGATTGAGCACCAGTATCGACTGCAACGTTGGAGACAGCACCTGCGCCGGGTAAACCACCGGCGTCAGCCAAAAGGCAAATTGCAAAATCACGTTTACTACTTGCCACACATCGCGCATGAAAACATTTAGTGTTCCGACAACCAGACCGAACCCGATGCCCAACATCAGAGTGACTGCAATGATAGGAACCATATGAAAACTGGCCCACGTTGGCGCCCGATAAATTGCGAAGGTAAAAACTAGCGCAATCAGCAGAAACAATATGAAACCGGCAATCGCAGTACACGCAGCAATGGCAGGAGGACAAATCCTCGGAAACGCTATTTTTTTAATCGCATTGCCATGTTCAACAAAGCATGTGGCGAGCCGGGTCACGCAATCCAGAAACAACGTCCAAATGAGCATTCCAGCCATAAGGTGAACCGAATAAGCAAACGTACCGTCCACACCGGCCAGTTTTGCGCCCAGTACGTTGGAAAGGATCAACGCAAAAATTGCAACCTGCACCAAAGGCTGCGCAATTACCCACAATCCGGCCACTTTGCTGCGTACGAAGCGGAAGCGGAAATCGTTGATAACCGCTTGCAGCACAAAAGAGCGGTACGCGTACAACTGACGCAGAAAAATCGGCATAAGGTTAGTATCAAACAATTGTCAGTCCACGGCTCAACGAATTTGACCCGGATCAAATGGCATGCAAATTAAGAAAACTAAGCCTTGAAGAAAGTCTCATCAAGTGCAATAAAACGCTTTCAAATCAACTGCGCTGCATATTTTGCCAGACGTCGAGGCTGACGCAGGCACCATGGCAACTCCACAATTGCCGCTCGTTACCCACTGCATGGCGCGCTGCACGCGTGACCGATGTCCGCAGACCCTCGGGTCGGTGCCAACATCCGGTTCGCTTTCTGTCAAAATTCGGGATTCTCTGCCAACTGGGTGGCCTTACCCAACCGATGCTAGCGCCTCAATCATTGCCGCACACATCGTTTTGTGTTTACCCAATGGTTGTACAGTGCTGCCTACCGAGTCTCCACGCTTTCGTGGGTGACTGAACAACATGTTTTCCGATTGATCTGACTAAATACATGGCTAACACTCTCATCACAGGCGTGTCTGGACAAGACGGCGCATATTTGACCGAGCACTTACTCGGGCTAGGTCATACGGTTTACGGCACTTACCGTAGAACCAGTTCTGTCAACCTGTGGCGGCTGGAAGAGCTTGGAGTTTCCGAACATCCTAATTTGCATTTGGTCGAGTTCGACCTGACCGATTTGGGTACTTGCATCGGATTAGTGCAGCGTGTGCAACCGATCCAGATTTTCAATTTGGCGGCGCAGAGCTTTGTCGGCGTGAGTTTTGAGCAGCCTACTACCACCGCCCACATTACCGGTATTGGAGCGCTGAATCTACTTGAGGCGATTCGGCTCGTCAATCCAAAAATACGGTTTTATCAAGCGTCCACGTCGGAAATGTTTGGCAAAGTGCAAGCGATTCCCCAAAAAGAAGACACTCCTTTTTGGCCACGCAGCCCATACGGCGTTGCCAAGTTATATGCGCACTGGATGACCGTCAACTATCGTGAAAGTTACGGTATTTTCGGAGCCAGCGGCATTCTGTTTAACCACGAAAGTCCACTCCGTGGCCAAGAGTTTGTGACCCGAAAAATAACTGACACGGTTGCCAAGTTCGTATGTGGAAAAAAGTCTCTACTTAGTCTTGGAAACCTTGATGCAAAGCGTGATTGGGGTTACGCGAAAGAATACGTGCAAGGCATGCATCTCATGCTCGAAGTCGATCAACCAAACACGTACGTACTGGCCACCAATCGAACCGAAACTGTGCGCGATTTCGTGCGCCTGGCTTTTCATGCAATTGGAGTTGACCTGCATTTCACCGGCACGGGTGCTGATGAGATTGGCACCGTAGCTTCGATTACTGATACAGCCGACGTTGAAGCTTCGCGCTACATCCAAGCGGGTGATGTTGTGGTTCGGGTAGACAGCAAGTTTTATCGGCCTGCCGAAGTTGATCTGCTGATTGGCGATGCGACGAAGGCAAAAAATGAACTGGGCTGGCAAGCAAAAACGACTCTAGAGGAGTTGTGCGCCATGATGGTAGCCGCCGACATTCGCCGCAACCGCCTGGGTTTCAGCTTCTAGGTTTCGCGGCAACATGCAGCAACAGCCGAAGCTTCTGATCACTGGTGCCAACGGATTTACCGGTAGCCATTTGACCCGGGTTGCAATCGAGCGCGGATATCAGGTTCACGTGCTCGAGGCAGACTTGACCGACGAGGCAGGTGTCATCACTGAAGTCACTGACTGTGGAGTGACCGTCGCAGTTCATCTGGCCGCGATCAGCGCGCTCACGCATGCAGATCCCATGGACTACTACCGGGTCAATGTGTTTGGCACTCAAAATTTGTTGCGCGCGCTTTCCGTCTGCAAATACCCCATTGAAAAGGTACTGATCGCAAGCAGTGCATATGTCTATGGCAACAGCGAATCCAGCCCGTTCGCCGAACATGCGCTACCTGCACCCAATCACCACTATGCGTTCAGCAAGCTTGCCGCAGAAGGTCTCGCTCGAATATTTGCCGATCGTTTACCTATTGTGGTTTCGAGGCCATTCAACTACACCGGTGTAGGGCACGACGAGCGGTTTGTCATCCCGAAAATCGTCAATGCATTTGCTCGGAAGGAAGCTAGTCTCACGCTGGGTAATCTTTCGTCCGAGCGAGAATACAACGATGTTCGCTACATTGTTGACGCTTATTTGCAATTGCTGGAACGAGGCTTGCCAGGTGAGACGTACAACCTTTGCTCCGGCAACACGTATTCCGTGGGCAATGTTCTCGACCTGCTCGTCGATCTCACCGGACACACTCCCGAAATAGAAGTCGACCCTGACTTGCTCCGTGCAAACGAAATTCATCGGCTGTGCGGTGACCCGACGAAGCTGCTAGCAACCGTCGCGCCGGGAAGCGCGAATGACCTGCGATCACTGCTGCGCTGGATGTTGCCAAATGCCGAAACGAACGCCGCCGTCGCGTGAACGTAACGTACCTGTGCGACGCGATACTCCCTCCGCTAACGGGCATCGGGCGCTATGCCTACGAAATCGCAGCAGGTTTGCAGTCAAACCCTGAGATCGGCCAAGTGGAGTACGTCAGTTATCGGGGTATCGAATCCTGGCAGGTGCTGCAATCAAACTGCCAGACGGTAAATACGACACCCTTCACAGCGAAAAAAAAACGCTTGCAAATTGACCCCGTGCGTATGCGCGGTTGGTTGATTGATCGGCCTGTGGTGTCGTACGTTTATGGTGAGGTACAACAGTGGCAATATGCTCGCGCCATGAGCAAGCGCGCGGGCTGGATTGTGCACGGCCCCAATTACCTTCTTCCACGCAAAATCATGCGTGGCAACGTGGGGGTGGTGACGGTTCACGACCTATCGACCGAACTGTTCCCCGATTGGCATCCAGAGCAGCGCGTGCAGCGCATGCGCCATGTGTTGCGTGATTCAATTCCACGCGCTGACCTCATCGTTGTAGATGCAGAGGCTACTGTGGACGCCATCGTCGAGCGGTTCAACGTTTCGCGCGCGCGCATTCTGTCGATTCCGCTTGGCGTTGATGCTGGCTGGTTTAGTGCACCGCTTGACCTGCGGCGCAAGCACACGCTCTGCGTATCCACCATTGAGCCCCGTAAAAACATAGACGCCCTGCTGACCGCCTACCAGGCGATTCCAGCAACGCTGCGCCGTGAGTTTCCACTACTACTCGCAGGAAGCTACGGCTGGAAGAGTGACGAAACTCACGCGCGCATCGCAATCGGGCAACGCGAAGGTTGGCTGCACTATCTTGGCTACGTTTCTGATGTCGAGTTGCTCTCTCTCTACTCGCAAGCCCAGCTGGTAGTCTATCCGTCGCTGCACGAGGGCTTTGGTCTTCCCGTGCTCGAAGCCATGGCTGCCGGCTGTCGTGTCATTGCTGGCAACCATTCGTCCATACCAGAGGTTGCCAGCGGATTAGCTTGCTTGGTCGACGTTCGTGAACCCGATGAAATAGCCGAAGCTATCAAGACCAACCTGGAGCAGGCATGGACAAATACAGAGGCAGCGCCGAGGCGGGCACATGCTTCACGATTTACCTGGACCTCAACGGTAAACAAAACTCTCGATGCGTATCGCCTAGCGGAAGCTCAACACAACAATTAGGCGTGGTGATCCTGTCAACATTTCGTTGAGTGATTTAGCGAATCATCAAAGTCTGATTCGCGGGGCCTGTTCAAGGGACATTTCTGCACTCATCGACCACAGGCGATCACGATGATTTGTGGACATTGACTCAGCCATGTCCCCGCCTCTTGGGCTCGGCTTCCGATTGAAAATGGTGTTGTCGTCAATCGCCGCATTGACGGGGGGAGTCGGGTCGAGTTGTTTCGCTTCAAACGCACGCCGCTCTTTTGGGTGAAGCCGTTCCTGAATTCAGCCATCTTCAATGCATCGTGTACCAGGCTCTTTCTCATGTGCGAGTCGATCGCCCATCCCACGATCTCGCGGGTGAACAGGTCGAGCATGCACGCCACAAACGTCCAGCCTTCTTTTGTCCACAAATAAGTGATGTCGGAGAGCCAGACTTGATTGGGTGCGCTGGCGTGGGTGTGGGTGAAATCCTGTCCCAGCAAGTTTGGTGCAATTGGCAGCGCATGCTTTGAGTCGGTCGTCACTTTGTATTTGCGACCCGCTTTGGCTTTGAGACCCAGCGCCCGCATGAGCACGCGTACGCGCCGAAGTTGTCAAATGCGGCTGCCCGTGTAGCCGTGCTCTCGACAGAGCTCACGGTAGATGCGCGGCGCGCCGTATTTGCCTTTGAAGGCAGTAAACACGCGCTTGATTAAATCGGCGAGTGCGTCGCGCGCAACGGCCATCGCTGAGGCGGGGCGCTTCAACCAAGCGTGGTAGCCCGCCTGCGTCACTAAGAGCACCCGGCAGCTCACCGGTAGCGGAAATTCACCCACCAGATC
>JANXUB010000087.1 GCA_025352105.1 Burkholderiales bacterium
CGTGCTTTCGCGCACAGCCGGGCAACGCGATCCGGTGTGTCGTCTCCGGAAAGCGTGGTCAGATCAATGCAGGTCAGTGCCTTGATGAGCCACGCTGCTTGCCATTCTTTCTTTACGGAGCGGCGCGTTGTCAGCGTTGCAGCGCGACGCTCGACAGCGCTCAAATTGACGCGAGCATTGGCGATCAAATCGAGGTTGAGCGGCATGCCTGCATTGCGAAGGCCGTGCGTTGGCACGAGACGCGCTGCAACCTCTGCGCTGGTGTTCATGATGTCCTCACATTTCCGCTGCCGAATAAACGATGTAGCACGACGCAGTACACGATGCAGCGCCGCTTGTTATTTGCGCTTATGCGTCCAATCGTAACGGATTGCGCGCGGGCTGAACTTGCCAAGGTAATATAAGCAACTAGACGAGCGCGATGGCTTTTCAGGTTGTTCACACTACTGAACGTCAAACGCGCAGAAAAGTTCTGAGTGCAATCTCACGGCTCAAAAGGAGGAACCCATGAAATCACTCAATCACGCGGTAAAGCATTTGTTTGCTGTCGCCGCATTGATCACGACTGTGACCGCGACTCTGGTCGTACCGATGACCTCGGCTCACGCGGCCGAAACGCTGAATGTCTATTCAATCTGGCCGGAGAACTGGGCACGCCCCATGTTGCAGGAGTTTGAAAAGACGAGCGGAATCAAGGTGAATTTTCTGCGCTTCTCGTCGGGCGAAGCGCTGGCCCGATTGATTGCGGAGAAGGGCAATCCGAAAGTGGACGTGCTATTCGGCGGCCCGGTAGAGACCTTTGGTGCGGGCGTGAAAGAAGGCATTTTCGAGGCGTACAAACCGCCTTCAGCCGCCGTGCTGCCCGCCCGCTTCAAGCACGAAGGCGGCATGTGGACGGCTATTGCCGACGATCCGCTGGTCTTCATGACCAATAAAAAGTTCCTCGCTGACAACAAGCTCGCCGCGCCCACGTCGTGGAATGACTGGCTCAATCCGGTTTACGCCAACATGCTGCAAATGGCCGATGCGCGAACCTCCGGCACGGCGGTCACTCGCATCTTCTCGGTGCTTGAGATCTATGGTCGTGATGAAACCAAAACCTTCGACTTCATGAAGAGGATGGGTAAAAGCATCCAGACGTACACCAAGAGCGGCGGTGGCGGCACGCTGCCCGTGGGGCTCGGTCAGGCGGCGGGCGGCATCTTCTTTATTGTCGATGCGCTGGACACCAAGGCCAAAGGCTATGACGTAGAAATTAGCTTTCCGAAAGAGGGCATCGGCGCGGCAGCGGAAGGCATTGCCATTGTCAAAGGTGCGAAAAATCCCGACGCGGCGAAGAAGCTGATCGACTGGGCCACGAGCCCCGCAATGCAGTCGCTGTACGCACCTAACAAGATCAACTTCATTCCCGCACATCCGCAGGTGAAGACCGAAGCCTCGCTCGCCGCCGTGCTGAAAGACGCAAAGATCATTCCGATTGATGACGAGTACGCTGGTGCCAACCGCAAGCGCATCGTTGAACGCTGGGTGCAGGAAGTACTGAACGCGAAGTAACAGGCACCGCTGACACAGTGTCTTTAGCCAGCCGCTCGCCGGGCAGTGCTGCTGATCGCGACCCGTTCTTCGCGGGCATCATCCTGTTGCTCTGGGTGTTGCTCGCGCTGTTTGTGTTGTATCCGCTGGCCTGCCTGTTTGGGCGGGCTTTCGTCGACGGCGGTGCAATCTCGTTGCAGCCGCTGCTGGATGTCGTTAACAATCCGCATCATCGCCGCGCGTTTGGCAACAGCCTGATTCTGGCGCTGGCGGTTGGCATCGGCGGCACATTGCTCGGTTTCCTCTTTGCGTTTACTGCAGTGCGCGGCGGGCTTTCGCGGCGCGTGATTGGATTCATCGATACCGCGACGTTGCTGCCGCTCATTTCGCCTCCGTTCACGATCTCCGTGGCGATCCTGTTTTCATTTGGCGCACGCGGCCTGATCACCTACGATTTGCTGGGCATCAAGGGCTTCGCGATCTATGGTTTCATGAGCACGGCAGCGGCGGAAATGATTACCTACTTCCCGATTGCGTATCTCACGCTACGGCCCATTCTCGCGAGCATCGATCCCAATATCGAGAACGCTGCGTTCAGCATGGGCGCGTCGCGCGCTCGGGTTTTTCGCACGATGACTTTACCGCTGTCGATGCCTGGAATAGCCAACGCGTTTCTTCTGCTGTTTGCCTGTTCGCTGGCGGATTTCGCGACGCCCTTAATCCTGGCCGGCAATGACCTTCCTGTGCTACCAACGGAGGCCTATTTGCAGATCACCGGGCAGTTTGACTTGCGTGGAGGTGCGCTGCTTTCCATCCTTTTGCTGGTGCCGGCCGCGATTGTTTTCTTCTTGCAACGCTATTGGCTCGCGGGCCGCAGCTTCGTGACCGTTACCGGAAAAGCAGGCTCGCGCAGCAGCGTTGAAATTCTCACACCTGCGATGCGCTTCACGCTGTTTGCCGTGTGTGGTGCCGTATCAATAGTGGTGCTTTACTTCTACGCGCTGTTG
>JANXUB010000115.1 GCA_025352105.1 Burkholderiales bacterium
AGCGCGCCAACGTAGACTTGTCCACAGGGGCAGCCGAAAGCTTCCCCCTAAAAAGCACGTTTCGGCTGCCCCTGTGCGCAAGTCGGGCAGCTCGCGAAATGTTCACTTTATTTGCTTGCTTTTTAAGACGGTATCTACGAACCTCAGGGCGAACGGCTGGTGTGGGATGCAATTCACCTCATTCCACCGCCCCCTCACCCCCGGCCTTCGCCGGGGCAGACTCTAGCCCTCTCCCGCGAGGGGAGAGGGGACCGAACCGCGTAGCCACAGCGGCGAAAGGACTGGAGTCAGCTTTCTTCCATGAACACCCGTCCCAATTTCATCTTCATCCTCGCCGACGATCTGGGCTCTGCTGACCTTGGCTGCTATGGCGGGGCGGGTGCGCCTTATGACGTGTCGCCCAACATTGATCGCATGGCGCGCGAGGGTCTGCGCTTTACGCACGCGCTGGCCAATTCTCCGGTGTGTTCGCCCACCCGATTTGCGTTGCTGACTGGTTGTTATCAGTATCGTTTTCGTGGCGCGGCGGAGGAGCCGTTGGGCCGTTCGGAGCGGGGTAGCAGCGTGCTGGGTTTGCCGCCTTCGATCCCTACGCTGGCGAGCCGATTGCGGGATGCGGGCTATCGCACGGCGCTAACGGGCAAGTGGCACCTGGGCTACGCGCCTGCGTTTGGGCCGCGCAAGAGTGGTTATGGCTATTTCTATGGCGCGACCTCGGGGGCGATTGATTACTTCACGCACAAGGATTCGCGAGGCACGCATGACTTGTGGGAGAACGAAACCGAGGTGCATGAGGACGGGTATTTCACCGACCTGGTGAGTGACCGTGCGGTGAACTGGATTTCTGAGCAATCATCTGAGCAGCCGTTTCTCCTGTCGGTGCATTACACCGCGCCGCACTGGCCTTGGGAGACGCGCGACGATCGCGCTGAGGCTGAGCGCATCACGCCGCGCATCAGTCACAACGATGGCGGATCGCTCGACAAATACTGGCGCATGATTCATCACATGGATGAGGGTATCGGGCGCATTCTGGCGGCGCTCGAAGCGAAGGGTCTGGCGGAGAGCACGCTGGTGGTTTTCACCAGCGACAACGGCGGCGAGCGCTTCTCGAAAAACTGGCCGTTTGTGGGCGGCAAAATGGATTTGCTGGAGGGCGGTTTGCGGGTGCCGCTGGTGGCGCGCTGGCCCGCGCGCATCAAGGCGAGTGGCGTGTCGGCGACACCGAATCTGACGATGGACTGGACGGCGACGATGCTGCACGCGGCGGGCAGTGTTGATCCACCGGATGCGCCGCTGGATGGCGTTGATCTCGCGCCGGTGTTGGACGACCCGGCATTTAACCCGCCACGAAAACTGTACTGGCGGATGAACCACCGCAAGCAGCGCGCGCTGCGTGACGGGCGCTGGAAATATTTGATGGTGGATGCGTACGAATATTTGTTCGACGTGGAAACGGACTCGCGTGAAAAGGCCAACATGGCCAAGCGCGAACCGGAGCGGCTGCTGGCGATGCGCGCGGATTGGGAGGCGTGGGCTTTGACCATGCCGGGGATTCCTGAGGACGCGAAGGTGCATCTGGTTTATGGCGAAGCGGATATTCCACGACCGACGGGTTGAGGCAGTAAGTGTCACGACGGTTTTGTTCCCTCTCCCCCGGAGGGAGAGGGTTGGACGAAGCCGCTGCGCGGAGAAGCGCAATGCTGTTCGGAGTCGATTTATTCTGCATCATCGCCCCGTTAATTCCGATGGGGCGATTGTGCAACAAATCGTAAGGACTTCATGCCATGCAAACCCGTGTTCGTGCTGACTTTGACAAGCGCTATCAGACCCACCTGCAACACCTCAAACTCAAAGGCCTACAGCCCAAGACCATCGACGCCTACGCCCGCTCGATTCGGCGTATGGGCGACTACTTTGATTTTGCGATTGATGAGCTCTCGCCCGAGCAACTGACCCACTATTTCAGCGACTTGATTGCCTCGCATTCCTGGAGCGCGGTCAAACTTGATCTCTACGGCTTCAAGTTCTACACCCTGCATGTGCTGGGCAAGCCTTGGGCCATGCCCCATTTCATCAAACCGCCCAAGGTGCAACGCCTGCCCGATATCGTCACCGTCGAAGAAGCGCAGGCTCTTTTTGCTGCCACGCGCTGTTTGAGCTACAAGGTGTTTTACTTCACCGTCTACAGCATGGGTTTGCGTCTGAGTGAAGGCTTGGCGTTGAAGCTCGGCGACATTGATGCGGTGCGCCATCGCGTGCATGTGCGTGACTCTAAGGGCAACCGTGACCGACTTGTGCCGCTGCCCATAGCCACGCTGTCAGTGCTGCGCCGCTTCTGGGCCACACACCGCAACCCTGAACTCATATTTCCCAATCGTCTCAGCGGTTTGGCTGGCGCGCACGCGGCACTCACGCCGCTGGACCGGGGCGGCGTACAAAAGACACTGCGCCAAGTGGCCATTGATTGCGGCCTAAAAAAAAGATCACCCCGCACAGCCTGCGCCACAGCTATGCCACGCACCTGATTGAAGCCGGGGTCGATCTGCTCGAAGTGCAAAAGATCTTGGGCCACCACTCGATTCTTACCACCACCCGCTACACCCACCTGACCCACATCACCAACACCCAGGCGAGCGTTCGTATTGAGGCTTTGATGGCGCGCTTTTCCATGGATTGGGGTGTCGTCAAATGATACTGCTGGCCACCCTCATTGAGCGCTTTGGCGCAGACTACCTGGCGCAGTATCCGCGGTGCGCGTTGCCCGCCCAACGTCAGGCCCTCAACGCCATGCAGCGCTGCCGCACCACCTTGGCGCCACGCATGCTGGCCCAGTGCGGCGACTGTGGGCAACAGCAAATGGTGCCGCATTCCTGCGGTCACCGCAACTGCCCGCACTGCCAAGCACACGAGAGTCAAGCCTGGATTGAGAGGCAAACACAGCGCCTGGTACCGGGTAACTACTTCCTGATCACCTTCACCGTACCCGCCGAGCTCAGAGCGCTGATCTGGCAGCACCAACGCGTGGCCTTCACCGCCTTGATGGATTGCGCTTGGCAGACGCTGCGTACATTCAGCCAGAACCACAAACATTTACACGGCACGCCCGGCGCGGTGGCTGTGTTACACACCCATTCGCGGCAGTTGGAGTTTCATCCGCATGTGCACATGCTCATGCCAGCGGCCGCGCTCGATGCCGACAAGGGTTTGTGGCGATCCATGCGCCGCAGCAACAAGGGCGACGGCTACTTGTTCAACCACAAGGCCTTAGCCAAAGTGTTTTGTGGCAAGTTCACAGCGGCGCTACGCCAGCATGATTTGGCATTGCCTCCACAGCTGCCCAAAGGATGGGTGGTCGATTGCAAGAGCGTGGGCAACGGCGAGAAAGCCATCATCTACTTGGGGCGTTATTTGTACCGAGGCGTGATTCCGGAGAAAGACATCCTGCGCTGCGACGGCAACCATGTGACCTACCGTTGGCGCGACGGCAAGACCAAACGCATCGCCACGCGCACCGTCAGCGGCGCAGAGTTTCTGCGCCTGGTCTTGCAGCACGTCTTGCCCAAAGGCTTCAGACGGGCGCGCAACTTTGGCTTTCTGCACCCCAATAGCAAAAGGCTGATCGCCTTGCTGAAACTGCTGGTGTTCAAGCGGCCAAGGACTATGCCAACCGCGCCGCCAAGCTCTGCCAGCACACCGCGGACGCAGTGGAAGTGCGCCTGCTGCGGTGCCGCCATGGTCGTGCTTCGCCGCCGAATCTTGCCATCAACCAACGCGCCGCCAGCACACCAAAGCGAGCTCTACACGAGGAAGTAACTCACCAAGCCACGCCCGCTCAGCAGCGCCGCAGGGGGCTGTGCATGCGCTCGGCCAAAAACAGCCACACAGCGCAGCCGTCTGCCAAAAATTGTACCGCAATGGCACCCGCCGCGCCGCAGTCATCTCGTGTGAGCCACGTTAGCGCTCATCGCGTAGCCAGCATAAAACAGATATTTTCAGTAGCGCAACGGCAGCGCCTAGAGCCGGGCTCGTCCAACAAACGGTTCAGATCGCGGCTGCGCTGCGCTTGCGCGATCTAACCTTACTCGTTAGGGTTAGGGAGAGGGGGAAGCTAGGAGTCAGAGTCAATTTGGTTTTGCAGTCCACCCTTCCCCCTCTCCCCCAGCCCCTCTCCCTCCGGGGGAGAGGGGAGCCGACGCGCCGCACCGTGCCGCTAAACTTTGCGCATGCCCAAGCCCGCCTCGCCCTCGTCTGCCACAGCGTCGAACCATCGCCGCGAAACATTCACGATTACCGATCTCGCTGATGAGTTCGCGCTGACCACGCGCGCGATTCGCTTTTATGAGGATCAGGGATTGTTGTCGCCCGAGCGGCGCGGCACGAGGCGCATCTACACGCCCCGCGAACGGGTGCGGCTGAAGCTGATCTTGCGCGGCAAGCGGCTGGGCATGAGTCTCGCTGACATTTCCGGCATCCTTGATTTGTACGACGTTGATCACAACGAGCGGCCACAGCTTATGAAATTTCTCGAGGTGTTGGCTGCACGCCGCGTGTTGCTTGAACAGCAACGCGAGGACATTGATGTGGTGTTGGAAGAAATTTCGACCATCGAGCGCGACACCCGAAAACGACTCAAAACTTCTGCCAAATAGTTACGACGAACAACCGCTGCCACAAAGGCACGGCAAAACGCTCGCGCTTACGTTGACGTAAACGTCAACTTGCGCGCTACAATGCAGCCCTATGATCACGCCGCAAAAAACCGCTGACATCCTGAACATCGTCAACGCACAGGGTGCGATGAAGCTGATCGGGGCGCGTTTGAGTGAGGTTGATGAGGGTGTCGCAGAACTTGAGCTGGACTTTCGCCCCGAACTGTCGCAACAGCACGGATATTTTCACGCGGGCATCATCAGCACGTTGATTGACACGGCGGGTGGGTGCGCAGGCGTCACGATGATGCCACCGGGCAGTAACGTTTTGACCGTTGAATTCAAGCTGAATCTGCTGGCTCCGGGCGATGGCGAAAAGCTGCGAGCGCGCGGCGAAGTCATCAAATCCGGGCGCACACTGACGATTACGCAGGGAAAAGTTTTTGTGACGAAGAACGGGGTGGAGACGCTCTGTGCGCTGATGCAGCAGACGTTGATTTCAATCCCGGCAAAGTAGATTTTTGTGGGAGCGGCTCCACCGCGATAGCAGTGCGCCGAGGTTACGACTGAGGCCACCATCGCGGTGGAACCGCTCCCACGACACACGGAGCAACAGGAGGCCAACATGCAATTTCCACAACTCAAATTCGACCTCGGCGAAGACATCGACATGCTGCGCGACACGGTCGCCGCGTTTGCTGCAGACGAAATCGCGCCGCGCGCCGCCGAGATTGATCGCACCAATCAGTTTCCGATGGATTTGTGGAAAAAGATGGGCGATCTTGGCATTCTCGGCATCACAGTGCCGGAGGAATATGGCGGTGCGGGCATGGGGTACCTGGCGCATTGCGTGGCGATGGAAGAGATCAGTCGCGCCAGCGGTTCCGTGGGACTGTCGTACGGCGCGCACTCGAACCTGTGCGTGAACCAGCTAAAGCTGAATGGCAGTGACGCGCAGAAGAAAAAGTACCTGCCGAAACTGGTTTCTGGGGAGCACATCGGCGCGCTCGCGATGAGCGAACCGGGCTCCGGTTCGGACGTGGTGAGCATGCGGCTCAGAGCCGATCTGAAGGGCGATCACTATGTCCTGAACGGCAACAAGATGTGGATCACGAACGGCCCCGATGCCGACACGCTGGTGGTTTACGCCAAAACTGACTTGAGCCTGGGTTCGCGCGGTATCACGGTGTTCATCATCGAAAAAGGAATGAAGGGTTTTTCGACGGCGCAGAAGCTCGACAAACTGGGTATGCGCGGTTCGAACACCTGCGAACTGGTGTTTCAGGACTGCGAAGTGCCGGTCGAAAACGTGATGCGCGAAGTCGGTCAGGGCGTGAAAGTGCTGATGAGCGGTCTGGATTACGAGCGCGCGGTGCTGGCGGGCGGGTCGGTTGGTTTGATGGCAGCCTGCCTTGACGTGGTGCTGCCGTACGTTCACGAGCGCAAGCAGTTTGGCCAGTCCATCGGCGAATTTCAGCTCATGCAGGGCAAGCTCGCGGACATGTACGCCATCTATTCCGCCGGTCGCGCGTACTTATATGCCGTCGCGCAGGCCTGTGACCGTGGACAAGTTAGCCGCAAGGATGCAGCCGCAGTCATCCTGTATTGCGCTGAAAAAGCGACATGGATGGCGGGCGAAGCGATTCAGGCGCTGGGCGGTAACGGCTACATTAACGATTATCCGACCGGGCGCATCTGGCGCGACGCGAAACTCTACGAAATTGGCGCAGGCACCAGCGAGGTTCGCCGCATGCTGATCGGACGCGAACTGTATAACGAGACAAAATAGCATTTCGAACCGTTTCGACGACTTTCCTTTCGCCCACACCTTGCCAGCACCCCATTCTCTCGCCCAGCTTTTCGCCAACAACCGTGCCTGGGTTGACGGCGTCCTGCGCGACGATCCGCAATTCTTCGAGCGCCTCAAGCACCAGCAGGCCCCGGAATACCTGTGGATCG
>JANXUB010000116.1 GCA_025352105.1 Burkholderiales bacterium
AGCGCGCCAACGTAGACTTGTCCACAGGGGCAGCCGAAAGCTTCCCCCTAAAAAGCACGTTTCGGCTGCCCCTGTGCGCAAGTCGGGCAGCTCGCGAAATGTTCACTTTATTTGCTTGCTTTTTAAGACGGTATCTACGAAATTGTGATTAGAATTTTTATCAACTTTTATGAGAAACGACCGCTTCCATAGGGATTCCGCAGCAAAAACGTATCAGTCGACTTTTGCAACTTATCAGCCTTATGCCCAAGTGAGTAGGGACTTTCGGCACAAAGCTGTTCAGCCCAGCGACAGCGAAAATCCGGTCAGAAGCCCCCGCTACTCCCGTACCCGCTTCGCCAACGACCTCACCTGCGCATGCTGTCTGCGGCTCACGGGCAGGCGCTCGGGGCGACCGCGCAGCGTGACGATCCACTGCGCCTCGCCGTCGGCATCGGCGTCGCGTTCAAACGTTTCGATGAGATCGGCGCGGGCCAGACAATTGCGATGAATGCGCAAAAATCGGCCGCCGAATTCTTCGTCGATACGGGTGAGAGAATCCTCCAGTAGATGCTCCTTCTCGGCGGTGACGACGGTGAGGTACTTTTGCTCGGCGCGAAAGAAAATCACGTCGTCGCTGGGAACGAGTAGCAGACGGCCCCGCTCGCTGATGCTCAGATAGCGACGTGCGCCGCGTGGCAGCGCTTCAAGCTGCGTTTCGGTGAGCGGCACGACGCGTTGCAGCGCGGCGAGCAATCGCTCACGGCGAACCGGCTTTAGCAAGTAGTCAACGGCATGCACTTCAAACGCAGCCAACGCATGCTGCTCGTACGCCGTAATGAAAATAACGCTTGGCGGGTTGTCCACTTTGAGCAGATGGCGTGCCGCCTCCAGCCCGTCCATTTCCGGCATGCTGATGTCGAGCAGGATCACATCAGCGCCCTGCTGCGCGGCTTGCAGCGCGGCACGACCGTTATCGACTTCGGCAACGACCGAGTGCGGGAACGCTGGTTGCAATTCGTCGAGCAGATCAAACAGGCGGCGACGGGCGGGTGCTTCGTCGTCAGCGATGATGATGCGTTTGGGGCGGGTAGTGGCGGTCATGGTGCTCATACGATAGCTCGGGTGTCGGTGGTTTTGCCAGACGATTTTCGCAACGGCACATACGGCAAAACGAGTTGCACCTGATAGCGGCCATCGCGCGGGCCGGAGCTCATGCGTGCCTCGGCGTCGAAGTGCAGCGCGAGGCGCTCGCGAATATTGCTCATGGCCATTTTGTTGCCGCCGTGATGCGCGCCGGCTTGCTCAAGAAACGGATTTTTCACGGTGATCATGATCTCGCTGCGCAAGCGGGCGATCTCAATTTCGATCTCACCGGGGGCTTGTGTTGGCTCGATGCCGTGATACACCGCGTTCTCGGCAATTGGCTGCAATACGAGCGGCGGCACGACGGCGTCAAGCGGCATTTTGTCGAGCTTCCACACGACGTTCAGGCGATCGCCGAGGCGCATTTTTTCGAGATTCAGATACTGTCGGGTGAGCGTGATTTCGTCGGCGAGGGGTTGCAGGTCGCGATTTTCGCGCATGAGGACGCGAAACAGATCCGCCATGTCTTCGAGCGCTGTTTCCGCCCGTTTCGGATCGGCGCGCAACACGCCGAGCACGCCGTTGATCGAGTTGAACAGAAAGTGGGGTCGAATGCGCGCCTGCAAGGCCTGCAATCGCGCCTCGGTGACCGCCGGAGACAGCGCGCGGCCCAATGTGTGAAAGTACACCAGAACCGCCGTCAAACCGAGCACAGCCAGCGGAATTGCCCGCCAGGCTGGCGTTTCTGTCAGGCGCGCCCCCAATGCGGCCACCGCGACCGTGAGCGCGATCAGCAGTGCCGCAGCCTGCCAGTAAGCCAGACGTCGCAGCCACGGTGCCAGCGAGGCCCACGCCGCCGCAACCAACGCCGCCACCGGTAAACCGCCGGCCAGCACCACGGCGATGTTGATCACCAGCTCGTACGGCTGCGCTGTGATCGCGAGCGCATAGGCAAGCACCATCGCAAGATACAGCATGAGCGCACGGGCGAGGATGCCAACGTTTCGAAGGTCAGGAAACAAGGCCTCCCGCGCGTCACGCTCCTTGCGGGCTAAAATTTGGGACTTCATGGTGTGAATGTAATCGTCGCAGCGGTTGTCGATATCCAGAGAAGATTTGATTCATTTCCGTTCGCACCGAGCCCGTCGAAGTGCGGGTGGAACCTGCTCAATCACTTTGGGCGCAAGCGACACAGCCGTCGACGGGCTCAGGCCAAACGCAGAAATCTATCCTCCGCCCACGGTCGCAACTGTAACGGTAACGCTCACACGAGCCTATTCCAGACTTTCCGAACATGCAAGCCAAGCCATCCGCCACATCCGCCCCTTCCGCTGTTTCAGCTTCCTCCGGTTGGTCCGGTCGTTTCGACGAACCCGTCGCCGAAATCGTCAAGCGCTACACCGCTTCGATTCCATTCGATTATCGTCTCGCCGAATTTGACATTGCGGGCTCGCTCGCCCACGCGCGCATGCTCGCTGCCGTCGGTGTGATTACCGCGCAGGATCTGGCCGACATCGAGCGCGGGATGGCCACGATCAAGGACGAAATCGCGTCGGGCCAATTTGAATGGTCACTCGATCTGGAGGACGTTCACTTCAACGTTGAAATGCGCTTGACCAAACTCGTAGGAGACGCCGGAAAGCGACTGCACACCGGTCGTTCCCGCAATGATCAGGTGGCAACCGACGTGCGTCTTTATACTCGCGCCGCCTGCGACCAGATCGCGCATCTGCTGGTTAAATTGCAGTTTGCGTTTGTTGCCCTTGCCGAGCAGCACACTGACACCATCGTGCCTGGTTTTACGCACTTGCAGGTCGCGATGCCGGTGACGCTGGGTCATCACTTGATGGCTTATGTCGAAATGTTTGCGCGTGATAATGAACGGATTCTCGATTGCCGCAAACGCGTGAACCGCTCGCCGCTCGGCGCTGCCGCGCTTGCGGGCACAACATTCCCGATTGATCGAGAAATGACGGCGAAGGAATTGGGCTTTGACGCCGTATGCCGCAATTCGCTGGACGCGGTGAGTGATCGTGATTTTGCGATTGAATTTTTGAATGCCTGCACGATCACCATGATGCATTTGTCGCGCATGAGTGAAGAGCTGATTTTGTGGATGAGCCCACGCTTTGGTTTCATCGACATTGCAGATCGTTTCTGCACCGGCAGCTCGATCATGCCGCAGAAAAAGAACCCCGATGTGGCCGAACTCGTACGCGGAAAAATGGCGCGCGTTCAGGGTCATCTCGTGGCGTTGACGACCTTGATGAAGGGCCAGCCGCTGACCTACAACAAGGACAATCAGGAAGACAAAGAACCACTCTTCGACACCGTGGAAACAATCACGCAAACGCTGATTATTTATGCCGACATGATCGGCGGCATTCGCGTGAAAGCGGACAAGATGCGCGCGGCGGCGAGCGAAGGATTTGCCACGGCCACGGATCTTGCCGATTACCTGGTTCGCAAAGGCGTGCCGTTCCGCGATTCGCATGAATGCGTGGCGCGGGCGGTGAAAGCGGCTGAAGTGAAAGGTGTGGATCTCGCAGACTTGTCGCTTGCTGAATTGCAAACGTTCTCGTCGGTCATCACCGATGACGTATTTGCCTCATTGACGCTCGAAGGCTCGGTGGCGGCGCGCAAACACATCGGCGGCACCGCACCCGATCGCGTGCGTGCGGAAATTGCGCTGGCGAAGGCGCGGTTGGCTGCGCTTGACGCTGTGGGAGCGGTTCCACCGCGAAGCCCCGCTTGAAATTACGCCTTTCGCGGTGGAACCGCTCCCACAAAAACACTGCATGAATCAAGAAACTCTAGGCCTAATCGCTGGCACCCTCACTACCGCGTCGTTCGTCCCGCAAGTGTGGAAAATTTGGACCACGCGCTCGGCGCGTGACCTGTCGTGGGCGATGGTGGCGGTGTTTACGTTGGGCACGTTTTTATGGCTTTTGTACGGCATTAAAGTTGGCTCAGCGTCAATCATGACTGCCAACGCGATCACCTTTCTGCTCTCACTCGCCATTTGCATGATGAAGCTTCGTTTTGACAAAAAAATTATTGGAGATCCACGATGAAATTGGCATTCTTAGGTTTGGGTGTGATGGGCTACCCGATGGCCGGCCACCTGCAGAAGGCCGGTCACAATGTCACCGTGTACAACCGCAATTCCGAAAAATCTGCGAAGTGGGTTACAGCGTACGGTGGCGCGTTGGCTGCCACGCCCCGTGAAGCGGCACACGGCGCGGACATCGTCATGATGTGCGTCGGCAACGACAACGACGTGCGCTCGGTGATCCACGGCGCTGACGGCGCGCTCGTGGGCCTGGGTACGAACGCGGTGCTGGTCGACCACACCACAGCCTCAGCCGACGTCGCACGCGAGATTGATGCCGAAGCGAAAAAGCTCGGAAAACACTTCATCGACGCCCCTGTCTCCGGCGGTCAGGCGGGCGCAGAAAACGGCAAACTCACCATCATGTGCGGTGGCGATCAGACAGCGTTCGACAAGGTGAAAGACGTGCTGGCACTTTACGCAAAAGCCGTCACGCTCATGGGCCCGAGCGGTGCAGGCCAACTCACTAAAATGGTCAACCAGATCTGCATCGCGGGCCTCGTGCAGGCGCTATCCGAAGGCCTCGCGTTCGCGCAGAAAGCAGGCATCGACGCCAAACTCGTGCTCGATGTCATCAGCAAAGGCGCAGCCCAAAGCTGGCAGATGGAAAATCGCGGTGGCACGATGGTCGATGGCAAATTTGATTTCGGCTTTGCAGTGGACTGGATGCGGAAGGATTTGGGGATTTGCCTTGATGAAGCCAAGCGGAACGGCGCTCGTTTGCCTGTCACCGCGCTGGTTGATCAGTTCTATGCTGATGTGCAACAAATGGGCGGCGCGCGGTTGGATACGTCTAGTTTGATCAAGCGGTTGGGCTAATTCGCAACGCGGGGTCGTTGTTTCGCCTACGGGCACCGTGAAGCGCATCACCGATGCGACCTCGCTAGCGTAAGCAGGCTGCACAGCCTTGCCCCCAAGTCGCGCGGCATTTTTTGCCGCGCGACGCCACCTCCACGGCGGCTAAGTTTTATGAGCCTTCGCGAACGTGAAAATCACTTCGCGCAATACCTTACGCTGAGCAGCAGGCAGAGCGAGGAACGCTGCAAAAGTTTCTCTTTCGAGGTGATCCAAACCGCTGTCCCAACGATGTTTCGCATCAAGAATTTTCTGAGAAGTAGCGCTGCCAAAACGCAACACATGCGGCTCAATTTTGAGCCACTCCGCCAGCACTTGCAGCTTCTCCTGCGTCGGGATTGCCTCGCCACGCAACCAGCGGCGCACACCCTGTAAGGTCATCGACTTTCCCCAGTAACGAGCATTGAACTGCCGCTCTAAGACTACGGGCCGTAGCTCGTATCCAGCTGAGGTCATCGCCGCACGCAATCGCTCTGCAAACTCCTGCTTCTGGTTCATGAACAGGAAGTTAATTTCTATTCAAAACTTTTGGTAACCTACGGTTTATTTTGAAATGAACAGTTTGTTCATTTTTTAGACGTGAAACCTGCCCTCCTTCACATTTCACGCGCCGAATAAATGGAAATACCAAATGAGTCCTAAAAAAATCGTTGCGCTGGTTACAGCGTTTCTAGCGTTGAGCGCGCACGCTGAGTTCTACAAAGTCAACATAAAGCGTCTCGACCAAAATTTGTACAAATCCTCGAACGGCCTTTACATCGAAACGCGTTTTTGTTTCGAATTTGTGATGGGGGAAGATGCGATCCTCAAGCACGATTCATACGCCTACGACAACAAGCTCATCTTCAACAGCGGTACAACCTGTGACGTAGTCAAGGTTTTCAAGTGAAAGCCGACAAGCACTGGGCCAAACGACTTGCAGCCGCAGTGGCTTCGTTGGTGTTGGGCTCGGGCTACCTGAACGCTGCAACTTGCCGCGCAATCGATGGCGACACATTAATCTGCGGTCGGCAAAAGGTGCGGCTCGCAAATGTCTACGCGGCGGAATTATCCGAACCGGGCGGCCCGGATGCCAAGGCGCGACTAGCCGCGTTAGTGCGGGGCGCACATGTCGTGATCAGTCCCGTAGCAAGAGACAAATATGGTCGCACTGTTGCGCAAGTGTCGGTGGGTGGCCGGGTAATTTCGCAAAGTGACATCGGCGCGCGCGGCGGTGTTGGCGCGGACTACGTGCCGTGGCAACGACACGCTCGTCTAACCCCTCCGCTTACTGTACTCAAACTATCGTCGTCACGACCAACAAAAGCGCAACGCGCAAAATCCCCGGCGCTTTCGCAGCCCTTCAGTGGTGCGTACAAAAAGCCCAGAAACGGTGCCTACGTGCGCCCCCACCTGCGTCGCGACGGCAGATACGTCAGCGGCCACCGTCGTCGTGGGTAGCACGCGTTGACACTCACCCCAGGCGCAGTGCTACCCGCCCGCTCATTGCCTCACGGCCAGATCAATAGGGCGGCGCGGCAACGGCTGCTAGCGGTAGCCAGCATGATGACTACCATGGTCGTGTGCGCATCTGACTTTCAGCTTGGCGGTCGGCGCGACGGCAACATCACCGTAACCGTGTCGGGGCAAATCGATGCGACCGACGGTGCATCGCTTCGATCACTCATTGCCATTGCACAATCACAGGCGCTAAAAATTGCTGTGCTTTCGCTCAATTCACCAGGAGGCTCGGTCGTGGGCGGGGCTGATCTCGCCATCACCGTGCGCAAAGCCGGAATCATCACAACGGTGGATGATGCCAACCTATGTGCCAGCGCGTGCTTCATGGTCTTTGCCGCCGGAATGAGCCGTCATACGTCCCCGAACGCGCGGATAGGGGTTCATAGCGTCATCGCTGCCGACGACGGAGAAACCCGATTAGCTAAATCTGTCACAGTCGACATGGCGCGGCTGCTAGCCGATTTTGGCGTGCCGACCTCAATCCTGGGTCGCCTCGTTACCGCACGCCCGGATGCGATGGCATGGCTCACCGCTGACGAATTGCGCAGCATGACCTACCGCAGTACGCCCGGTGCCGGCCAGAACGGCTATGCACAAGACCTAGCACCGGATATCGCATCGACGATGCCCATGCGCACTGCCGTCACCTCGACTGAAGTGCAGCAAGCGCGAGGTCTGGTCAGCAAAGCACAGTCAATGCTGCGCGCGAGCCGTCCGAACGAAGCATTACCCTTGCTCAAAAAAGCGGTCGAGCTCAACCCCGTAGATGCCGACACCGTCGCGAACTATGGGGAAGCGCTTTTCCAAACGAACCAATTCGCCGCAGCCAAAGATGTACTTGCGCTGGCCATCCGACTGAATCCGAAGCGAAGCGCCGCGCATGCAACCTTGGCACAAACTCTAGCCGCTTTGGGTGACGTTGAATGGGCCAAAGAGAGCTTGGTTAGCTATTACCAACTGGCTAACCACAAAGACGTTATTCGGGAGCAACTACTGCGGTGGCGCAGCGACGTCTCGTCATCGCCCAATCTCAAACGTGCCAGCGATCTAGCCATTCGTTCGCTTGATATCGGCTGACATGCCTCTCCTCTAACCACAAACGCAAGAACAATATGAGTAAAGCAGTCAACCACGACCGAGAAGAAGACGCAGTATTAAGCGTTGTTCTGCTGCTTATCGCAGCGCTATGCCTCGGTTTTAGTTTTTACGCCATGATGGTGGGTTACCGAGATTTAGTTGGCAGTCTCTTTGGCTCCGGTGTGCTCGCGCTCATCCTAGTGTTAATGCTGTTCGCACTCAACTTCAAATTGCGACGCGGCCTCATGCGCGGCATTGGGGGGGTAGTGCAACATTCTTTCTGTAAATTATTTTTAATGGGAAGGCGAGCGAAGCGAGCCACTCCCCGGAATTGCGGCACGCAATTTCATTGGCGCAGCAGCCTCCCGAAGCAACGCCCGATACAGAAAGAATTCAGCCATG
>JANXUB010000118.1 GCA_025352105.1 Burkholderiales bacterium
CTCGTTCGTGTCGGCAAAAACCAGCGGGTTGTCGGTGACCGCATTCGCCTCTCGCAGCAGCACGAGCGCTGCGTGGCGAAGCTGATCGAGGCACGCGCCCACGACCTGCGGCTGACAGCGCAGGCAGTACGGATCTTGCACGCGATCATCATCTTCTTTATGCGAATGACGAATCTCACTGCCTGCAAGTAAAGCACGGTAGTACTGTGCCACGTCGATTTGGCCTGGCTGTCCACGCACCGCATGAATGCGTGGATCGAACGGGCCGTCGCTGCCGCGCGCAGCGTCTACGGTCATCGCGCCAACGACTAGCGCTGCTTCAAGCACCGGCTCGAATGTCAGCAGCGCATGCAGCGCAAGCGCGGTGGAGGTTTGCGTGCCGTTGATGAGGGCAAGGCCTTCTTTGGCCGCGAGCTTGAGCGGCGCGATGCCCGCTTTTGCCAGCGCAGCATCGGCGGGAATGCGTTGCCCGTTCTCCAGCATTTCGCCTTCGCCGATCAGCGCCAACGTCATGTGCGACAGCGGTGCAAGATCGCCGGACGCACCGACTGAGCCCTGGCTCGGTACATAGGGAACCAGACCGGCGTTGTAGACGGCAAGCAATGTGTCAACGACGATCTCGCGGACGCCCGAGTATCCGCGCGAAAGGCTTGCCGCCTTGAGTGCCAGCATGAGCCGCACGACGGCAGGGGCGAGCGGTTCGCCGACGCCGACGGAGTGTGAGCGAATAAGATTGACTTGCAGCGTTTCCAGATCTTCGGCGCTGATGCGTTTGTTCGCCAGCTTGCCGAAACCCGTGTTTACGCCGTAAACAGCCACGTCACCTGCTGCGGCTCTCGCGACTACGTTGTGGCTGACGCGAATGGTTTCACGAACTGATTGAGTGATGGTTAGTTTGACGCCACCGGTGTGGAGCGTTTGCAAATCATCGAGGGCTAGCGTGCCGACGTGCAGTGTGATCGTTTTCAAATTTGCCTTCGCGGTTTAATTTATGAAGCCTTTGGGATCATCGGCAGATTTAATTCCCATTCCCGCGAGCAGGCCCGAGCGATCTCATAGCCCGCATCAGCATGTCGCATCACGCCCGTTGCTGGGTCGTTCCACAGCACACGCTCAATTCGTTTAGCAGCGGCGTCGGTGCCATCGCATACGATGACCACACCCGAGTGCTGAGAATAGCCCATGCCGACGCCGCCGCCGTGGTGCAAAGACACCCAGGTTGCACCGCCAGCGGTGTTCAACAACGCATTGAGCAGCGGCCAATCGGACACGGCATCCGAGCCGTCCATCATCGATTCTGTCTCGCGATTGGGGGAGGCCACCGAACCCGAATCGAGATGGTCACGGCCGATCACAATCGGCGCTTTGAGTTCGCCCGACTTCACCATTTCATTGAACGCAAGCCCCGCGCGATGTCGCTCGCCTAGCCCAATCCAACAAATCCGCGCTGGAAGTCCCTGAAACGCAATGCGCTCGGCGGCCATGTCGAGCCAACGGTGCAAGTGAGCGTTGTCCGGGAACAATTCCTTCATCTTGGCGTCGGTTTTCGCGATGTCTTCGGGATCGCCGGACAACGCTACCCAACGGAACGGCCCAACACCACGGCAGAACAAAGGCCGCACGTAAGCGGGCACAAATCCGGGAATATCAAACGCGTTTTTCACGCCTTGATCGAACGCGACCTGACGAATGTTGTTGCCGTAATCGACCGTTGGAATGCCCATCGCCTGAAAGTCGAGCATCGCCTGAACATGCACAGCGCAGGACTTCGCCGCCGCCTCGCGAAGCGTTGCAAATTGACTCTCGTCCGCGCGTGCAGCCTGCCATTGTTCGAGTGACCAACCCATTGGCAGATAGCCGTTGACCAAATCATGCGCGGAGGTTTGATCGGTGACGATGTCGGGTTGCAAGCCTCCTGCTTTGGCGCGACGCACCAGTTCAGGCAACAGCTCCGCAGCGTTACCGTGCAACGCGATAGACACGGCACGCTTCTCTGCCGTGTATTTGGCAATGCGGGCCAGCGCATCATCAAGGTTTGCTGCCTGTTCGTCGACATAGCGCGTTTTCAACCGGAACTCGATGCTTGATTGTTGGCATTCGATGTTGAGTGAACAGGCACCGGCGAACGTCGCCGCCAGCGGCTGCGCACCTCCCATGCCGCCAAGGCCAGCGGTGAGAATCCACTTGCCAGCGAGGCTGCCGCCGAAGTGTTGACGACCGGCTTCAACAAACGTTTCGTACGTGCCCTGCACGATGCCCTGGCTGCCGATGTAGATCCATGAGCCCGCCGTCATCTGGCCGTACATCATGAGCCCCTTGCGATCCAACTCGTCGAAGTGTTCCCACGTCGCCCATTTCGGCACCAGGTTGGAGTTGGCCAGCAGCACACGGGGCGCATCCGCATGAGTGCGAAATACGCCGACCGGTTTACCGGATTGAATGAGCAGCGTTTCTTCTTCGCCCAACTCGCGCAGCGCTTTGAGAATCGCTTCGAAACAATCCCAGTTACGTGCGGCTTTGCCAATTCCACCATAGACGACCAGCGCGTCCGGGTTCTCGGCCACTTCAGGGTCGAGATTGTTTTGCAGCATGCGGTAGGCCGCTTCGATCAACCAATTTTTGCAGGTGATCGCGGTGCCGCGTGGTGAGCGCACTGCATGCGGCAGCGCGGCCGAAAGTACGGACAAAGGAGGATGGTTGGGGTGCGTCATCAATGCCTCGCTGCATACATCGTAAATTCGGGATGTTGCGAAATATACTTGTCTAGACAAGTTTGCGCAAGTAGGAAATTTTGCAGTAGCATCGTCGCCATGAGATCGCAAAGCGAACCCACCCAATCCGCTGGAAAACGCGCTGCGCCGCCGTATGAGCAAATCAAGCTTTTTTTAAAAGAGCGCCTCGAAAATGGCCACTGGACGCCGGGCGCATTGATGCCGTCAGAGGCCGATCTGGTGGCGAAGTTCGCGGTGAGTCGTATGACGGTCAATCGCGCACTGCGCGAATTGCAGCTTGAAGGCCTCGTTGATCGAGTGCAGGGCGTAGGCACGTTCGCAGCGCAACTGCACCGCGTTTCGTCTTCGCTGACCATTCGCGACATACACGAGGAAGTGCTGGAGCGAGGCCATGTTCACCATGCCACCGTGCATCTCGCAAAGGCAGAGTCAGCAAGCGCCACAGCCGCACAACGGCTGGGTGTTGGATTGAATGCTTCGGTCTTTCACACCGTCATCGTCCACTACGAAAACGGCGTCGCGTTGCAATGCGAAGACCGCTACGTGAACCCCGAATGCGCGCCGGATTACTTGTCTGTTGATTTCACGAAAATTACCCCGACGCACTACCTGCTTGATGTGGCACCGTTGTGGGAGGCGCGTTTTGCGGTTGAGGCGGGCCTGCCTACTGCGCGTGAAGCCAAGTTGCTGGGGCTCAAAATCACCGATCCTGTACTGATCGTTTCGCGGCGCACCGTCAATCGTGGCGTCCCCATCACGCAGGCCCGGCTGGTGCATCCGGCAGGGCGCTATCAAATTGACGGAGTATTCAAACCGTGACGTTGAATGTTGTGAAACTGGACGAGGTTGCGCCGCAGCCGTGGCGCAATGGCGGAGGCGTGACACGTGAGTTGTTGGCATGGCCGAATGCAGACGATTGGACATTGCGGCTAAGCGTTGCCGACATCAACCGAGACGGTCCGTTCTCGGCGTTTCCGGGAGTCCGGCGCTGGATCGTCGCGCTGACCGGTGTCGGCATGGACTTGGGCGATCCGTTTAATTTTCGGATCGAACCCGGTATGCCGCCGTATCGGTTTCAGGGCGAATATGCGCCAATGTGTATCTTGATTGATGGCCCAACGACAGACCTGAATTTGATGATCGACGAGCGCCACGCGTCGGGCTGGCTACGGCGCATTGTTTCCGACAATGCCAGCACCGAAAACGGATTATGGCTTGCTACATGCGAACCGCCGAGCGTCGATTTGTGCGGAATTTTTACGTGGGCTAGCATCACATTGCGGACGCGGCGCAACAGCGTTGTGGTGCCACCTCGTTCGCTCGTTTGGAGTCAGAACGATGTGCGCGACTGGCGCATCAGTGACATAGCCGGTTGTTGGGGTTTTCAATGTTGCTTGAGCGCAGTTTTTAAAAGCGCGACGTGATCATGCAAACTCAATTGTGGAGAAATGCCAACGTCGCAACCTTTCATGGCGCAGAGCCGTGGGGATGGATTGCGCAGGGCGCGATGGTGACTGCGGGTGACGCGGTGGTTTGGGTCGGCGCGTTGAACGACATGCCGATCTCCGTCAAAAATAGTGTGATGCATGAGCACGACTTGGGTGGTGCCTGCGTAACGCCCGGACTCATCGATTGCCACACGCACCTTGTTTATGCAGGTAATCGTGCGCGCGAATTTGAGTTGCGTTTGGAGGGTGCGACATACGAAGAAATCGCTCGTGCTGGTGGCGGCATTCGCTCAACGGTCGCGGCAACGAGAGCCGCGACAGAGGACGAACTGCTGACGCTCGCGGTCGCTCGCGCTCGCGCGTTGATGAGCGAAGGCGTCACGACGATTGAGGTCAAGTCGGGCTATGGGCTTTCGGAGGCAGACGAGGCGCGTATGTTGCGCGTCGCGCGGAAGCTCGCGTACGTTCTGCCGCTTACGATTCGCACCACCTTCCTCGGTGCTCACGCGGTGCCGCCTGAGTTTGAAGGTCACACCGATGCTTATATTGACGCTGTCTGTGACTGGTTGCCGCGCTTGCATGACCAAGGTCTGGTCGATGCGGTGGACGTGTTTTGTGAACGTATTGGCTTCAGTGCCGATCAGACGAGGAAGGTTTTTGATGTGGCCCAACGCCTCGGTTTGCCCGTCAAATTGCATGCAGAACAATTGAGCGATCAGGGCGGTGCGGCCCTTGCCGCATCATTTAATGCCCTGAGTTGCGATCATCTCGAATATGTCAGTGCGGCGGGTATTGACGCGATGGTGGCATCCGGAACAGTCGCAGTGCTCCTTCCCGGCGCATACTATTTCCTGCGCGAAACGCAGCTACCGCCTGTCGTTGCGTTGCGCGAAAAAGGCGTGCCCATTGCGCTCGCCACCGATCATAATCCGGGCTCGTCGCCGACACTGTCACCACTGCTGATGATGAATATGGCCTGCACGCTGTTTCGAATGACGCCCGAGGAGGCGTGGCGCGGGTTCACTGTGAACGCGGCGCGTGCGTTGGGCTTACCCGATAGGTATGGGCAATTACGCGCGGGATCACGTGCAGATTTTGCAGTGTGGAACACCGATCATCCGCGCGACCTGGTGTATCGGTTTGGGCATCATCCGTTGAGTCAATTGGTTTCGGGTGGTCGTCTTGTTGGGAGCGCAGAGTGAAAGAACAAACCTACACATTGCAGCACGGCACAGCGCCGCTCGTGCTAAGCCTGCCTCACGTCGGAACCGAAATCCCCGACGCGCTCAAGCACCTCTACGTTGACCGCGCGCTGGCCGTTGAGGACACCGACTGGCATCTGGAAAAGCTCTACGACTTCGCAGCCGGAATGGGCGCGAGCGTTATCGTCCCCAGATTTTCCCGCTATGTCATTGACCTAAACCGTCCGCCGGATAACGCTCCGATGTACCCTGGTTCAGCGAACACCGAGCTATGCCCAACCACGTTTTTCAGCGGTGAGCCTTTGTATCGCGACGGCCTCAAACCAAATGTGACCGACGTAGACCAAAGACGCGAAACCTACTGGCGTCCGTACCACGATGCGCTGCAAGGTGAACTCGCACATGTTCGCGAAAAATTCGGTTATGCGTTGCTGTGGGACGGACACAGTATTCGCTCCGAGATTCCATGGTTGTTTGATGGCAAGCTGCCGGAGCTGAATTTGGGAACGGCGAGCGGCGCAAGTTGTGCCCCGACATTGCGAGCACATCTGGCCAACCGGTTGGCCAGTGATACGAAGAGCACGCACGCAGTTGATGGCCGCTTTAAGGGGGGCTACATCACCCGGAACTATGGTCGCCCGGACGTTGGCATTCATGCGGTACAAATGGAGATGTGTCAGTCGCTCTACATGCAGGAGACGCCGCCCTTTACGTACGATGAAACGCTGGCTGCGCAGATTCAGCCGACCCTGAAACAGCTTCTGCAAAGCATGCTTCAATGGACGCCCTCGGGCCGTGAGCGATGAGTGAATCACAGGCGCATTCGTTGTGGGCTCCGCTTGCGTGGCTCGATAGCGCAGCGGGCGGCGGATGGGCGCGAGATGTGTTGCTGGAAATTGATACCAGTGGGCATTGGTCTGCAATCACGCCCGGTGTGAGCCGCGCGCAAGCCGCGTCCCGCAATGCAACGGTTCTCACAGGCCCGCTATTGCCCGGTCTGGTCAACGCGCACAGTCACGCATTTCAGCGCGCTTTCGCCGGTCTCGCGGAGCGACGTGAAAGCGAGCATGATGATTTCTGGAGCTGGCGTGACCGCATGTATCGCGTTGCGCTGGCGATTTCCCCGGAGCAATTGAAGGCCGTCGCGACGCAGCTCTACATTGAAATGCTGCGGGGTGGCTACACCCACGTTTGCGAATTTCACTACCTGCATCATGCGCCTGATGGTCGGGCGTACGACGATCCGCTGACGATGATGTGGATGCTCGTTGAAGCGGCGCGCGATGCGGGCATTGGGCTCACGGTGCTGCCAGTGCTTTACGAGCGCGCCGGGTTTAATGCGCCCGTCTTGCGGGACGATCAGCGCCGATTCGCGACCGATGCGACATGGGTACTGGCCGCGCAAAAGCGCATCAGCGCGAGTGCGTCAGGCCCGCTCGTGAATTCGGGCGTTGCCATTCATTCGCTGCGCGCGGCGAATGCGGAATCGATCAGCGCGCTGGTGGCAAGCGCGCAAGGTCCGATTCACATCCACGTTTCCGAGCAAACGGGCGAGGTTGATGAATGCGTAAAGACCACCGGGCTTCGTCCAGTTGAATGGTTGCTGCGCAATCACGCACTCGATGCGAGGTGGCAGCTTATTCACGCGACTCATGTCACGCCAGACGAAATTCACGGCATAGCGAAGAGCAGCGCGGCAGCGGTGATTTGCCCAACGACCGAAGCGAATCTCGGTGACGGTACGACGGATATCGCCGCGTGGCTGAATGCCGGAACAGCGATGTCGATTGGCTCCGACAGCCACGTTACGCGCGACTGGCGCGAAGAGCTGCGGCTGATGGAATACGGCCAGCGCTTGCAACACCGCGCCCGCAATATTGCCGCCTCGCCGTCCGCGGGCACGGCGGCCACTGCGGAGCGTCTTTTTGCTCGGGTGACTGCTGGAGGTGCCGCAGCCGCCGGGCGCGCGCTGTGGGGCCTTACGGTCGGCGCACGGGCCGATGCCGTGGCGGCCGATCCTTCAGAGCCCGCGCTGCTCGGTGTCCCCCCGCCGCGCACGCTCGACGCGATGGTGTTCAGCAGCCCTGCGCAACCGTTCGTGAACGTATTGGTGGCGGGACGTTGGGTCATTCGTGACGGACAGCACCCCGCGCAGCGGTCTGCTGCCCGCGCGTTTGCGCAGGCAATGCGTATGCTTTGGCAGGATGACGCTTCAGGAGCCTTGTCGTGATGAATCGGATAGTCACTTTTTTGATCACGGGGGCGACCCTGCTCATGTCGCTTGCGCCACTGCCAATACGGGCGCAGTCCAGGGTCGGTGAGCTCGTTCCGCCAGCGGTATCTCGCTACATCTCGGTGCCTGCAAACATGGCAAACCCCGATGGTATCGGCAAGCGCTACATGGGTCGTGAGATCGCGGGCGTAATGGGCTGGCAGGGTGCAGCATGGCTTGAGCGCGAAGAACGAGAAAAAGAGGAGCGCACTGACGTGCTGCTCAAAGCACTGGCGCTGAAGCCGGGCATGACGGTGGCCGATATTGGCGCTGGCACCGGTTATTTGTCGCGTCGAATGGCCGCTGCCGTCGCGCCGGTGGGCAGCGTTCTGGCGGTGGATGTTCAGCCCGAGATGGTGCGCATGTTGAAACGTCTGGCACAGCAAAAAGGCCTGTCCAACATCGTCCCATCACTCGGCACCGATACCGACGTGAAACTGCCTGCGGCGTCGGTTGATCTGGCGATTATGGTGGACGTTTATCACGAGTTGGCCTATCCATTTGAAGTCATGGAGAGCATCATCCGGGCGCTAAAACCGGGCGGACAACTGGTGTTCATCGAATATCGCGCTGAGGACGCAAATGTGCCTATCAAAGCGCTTCACAAAATGAGCGAGGCGCAGATTCGCCGGGAGGCCGAGGTGCATGCGCTCGTGTGGGATCGCACAGTGGCGAGTCTGCCGTGGCAGCACATGGTGGTCTTCAAGAAGCGCTGAAACGGCGGGTACGCATCGCAGAGCTTCTGATGAGCTTTGCGTTGGAAAGCGCAGTCCGAAATCGCGGCAAATTGCGGTGCGGTGCAAGGCGTGGTTCTGGGTGTCGGTGCCAATCAATTGATAGGAGTCGAACATTCAGAGCTTAACCACTCCCATTCTTTTGTTGAATGTTTTATCTGCAAGAAAGCGCATTGATGCGCTGCGATGAGGCGTTCGATAATGAAGCGCTTGTTGTTTTCGCAAGCTTGACGGAAAGGGTTGGGGGATTGCTGAGTTTGGCGTCCTCGTTCTGCGACGCGCGAATGGTGGGGCAGGTGCGCAGCGCACCGCTCGGCGTGATGGTGAGTGCGTTCACGCCGTCACTAGTTCACCAAATCACCGATGGACTGGGATGCGCGTTGATCACGGTTCAGCCGTGTCGATTTCGTTTGGGCATCGGTCAGGTACATGCAGCTTTTGGCTGAAAGCACGGTTACGCCGGGGCTAGGGGCGAGTTATGATTGTTATCGACATATCAATAAATTGCGTGCTAGCCCAAGTAAAGTCGAACATTCGGCGAAAAGCTGCTGGGGTTTTTCTCGGATGGTTACCGCTCAAATCCCGGCGTACCACTGATAGCCGCGGTCTTCCCAGTAGCCGCCTTTGCCGCCTTCAATCTTGTCAAAACTTTCCACGAGTTCGATGCGCGCGATGTACTTTGCCTGCTTGTAACCTAGCTGCCGCTCCACGCGCAGCCGCAGCGGAGCACCATTGATCACCGGCAACGCCGCGCCGTTCAGACCATACGCCAGAATCGTTTGCGCGTGGTAGGCGTCGTCCATGTCGATGCTCTCGTAGTACGGCACTTGTCGGCTGAGCGATCCGAACACGTCAGCACAGTGAAACACCACATAGCGCGCATTCGCTTTCGGCTTGACTTTTTCCAGCACCGCAGCGAGCGGCACGCCGGTCCATTTGCCAATCGCGCTCCAGCCTTCCACGCAGTCGTGCCGCGTAATCTGCGTGCGCGCAGGCATCGCACGCAGCTCCGCGAGCGAGAGGCTCGCAGGCGTCTCCACAAGGCCATCTATTTTGAGCGCCCATTCGGTGAAAC
>JANXUB010000135.1 GCA_025352105.1 Burkholderiales bacterium
GCCATCAGCGGCATGCAGTCGACCGGTACGCAAAATCTCGTGCGCGCGATTGGCGAGCATCTGGCAACTGTTGCTGCGGAACTAGCCGCCAAAGAGGCCGCGAAGAAACCTAAAGTTGCGGCTCAAGCTAGCGCGCTCGCGCCGGTGATGGGCAACAACACGCCGTCGGGTCAGGCGACGGAACAAGCGCAAGCCCGCCGGGAAGCGCGCCGCATCGCCGACGCCTCCGTTCTGGCGTGATCCGGGCTCGTCTCGCCACCACCAAACGCCTCGTTGCCAAAGTGGGCAGCGCCCTCGTCACCAATGGCGGTGCGGGCATTGACCGAACGGCGATCACGCGCTGGGCGTCTGACGTCGCGGCCCTTCGCGCGAGCGGCGTACAGGTCGTATTCGTGTCTTCTGGCGCTGTGGCAGAGGGCATGGCGCGACTGGGCTGGAGCGAGCGCCCAAAAGCGATGTCCGAGCTGCAAGCCGCCGCCGCGGTCGGACAAATGGGCCTCGTCAACGTTTACGAACAGGCGTTCGCCGCGCATGGCCTGCACACCGCGCAGGTGCTCCTCACGCATGAGGATTTGGCGGATCGTAAACGCTATCTCAATGCACGATCGACACTTTTGGCGCTGCTCAAGCACAACGTCATCCCGATCATCAACGAGAACGACACTGTCACCACGGACGAGATTCGTTTCGGCGACAACGATACGTTGGGCGCGCTAGTTGCAAACCTGGTTGATGCGCAAACGCTGGTGCTTTTGACCGACCAGCGTGGCCTCTACACCGCCGATCCGCGCCGGGATCCATCCGCAGAATTCATAAGCGTTGGCCGCGCCGACGACCCGCAATACGAGGCGATGGCGGGTGGCGTGGGAACGGGCATTTCGCGCGGTGGCATGCTCACCAAAATTCTCGCCGCACGACGCGCCGCCAATACCGGCATTCACACCGTAATCGCGAGCGGTCACGAGCAGAACGTGTTGCAACGCGTGCTCGGCGGTGAGTCACTCGGCACCCTGCTCTACGCGCCCGAAGCCAGCCTCGGCAAGCGTAAGAGCTGGCTCGCGGATCACCTGCAACTGCGTGGCAAAGTCACGCTTGATGCGGGAGCTACAAAGGCCCTGCTGCATGGCGGACGAAGCTTGCTTCCGATTGGCGTGATCGCTGTCGTCGGAGAGTTTGAACGCGGAGAAGTGATTGGCTGCGTCGACGAGTCGGGTCGAGAGCTTGCGCGCGGCCTCACCAACTACTCGTCCAGCGAAGCCTTGAGGATCATGAGGAAGCCCTCATCTGAGATTGAATCGGTGCTCGGCTATGCCGACGAAGATGAACTTATTCATCGGGATAACCTCGTAGTTACAGGCTGACATTCGCTTGAAGCGTCGGCCGACGCGACGGTCTTCCCCCTCTCCCCTTGCGGGAGAGGGTTGGGGTGAGGGGTTGGTGGTTTGAACAGACCACGTTGCTATTGAGGCGACCGTCACCGTCACCCTCTCCCTAGCCCTCTCCCCTCAAGGGAGAGGGAACAGATCGCTGTATCAACTTGACTCAAACTTGTCGTCAACCATGATTCGCAAACTTCTGCTCCTCTGCTTCGCTTCACTCGGTTTTCTGGCACAAGCCCAGCCCGCCGTTCCCCGCCAGGCCGCACCCGGCTTAAGCGGCGCGATGCCGAGTCTCGCACCGATCGTCAATCAGACTGCTGCCGGTGTCGTCAATATTTCGACCACCGCGCGCGGGAATGACGCCGATAACCCGATGTTCAGCGACCCGTTCTTCCGCCGCTTCTTCGGCGCGCCGGATCGTCCTCGCGAATCGCAGGCATCGGGCTCAGGTGTGATCGTTGATGCGGGCAAAGGCTATGTACTCACCAATAACCACGTCATCAAGGGCGCGACCAAGATCGTCGTCACACTGCGTGATCGCCGCGAACTCACTGCCAAACTCATCGGCACCGACCCTGCCACCGACATCGCGCTGCTGCAAATTCCAGCCGAAAAACTCACCGCAGTCCGCGTGGGCGAGTCCGATGCATTGCAGGTGGGCGATTACGTGCTGGCCATTGGCAACCCGTTCGGCGTTGGGCAAACGGTGACCTCAGGCATCGTGTCGGCCCTTGGCCGCGCGGGATTGAACATCGAAGGTTTCGAGGATTTCATTCAGACCGACGCATCGATCAATCCGGGCAATTCTGGAGGCGCGCTGATCAATCTGCGCGGCGAACTGATCGGCATCAACACCGCCATCATCGGCCCGACGGGTGGCAACGTCGGCATCGGTTTTGCCGTGCCGACCAACATGGCGATGCGTGTGATGGATCAGCTTGCGCGCTTCGGCGAAGTAAAACGCGGTGGCATTGGTATTGCAGCCGTCGGCGAGGTCAATCAGGAGATTGCAAAAAAAGAACGACTGCCCGCCATTGAAGGTGCCGTGATTGAAACCGTGATCTCTGGCAGTCCGGCCGACAAAGCGGGACTCAAAAAGGGTGATGTCGTGCTCAACGCCAATGGCCGCGCGGTGCGCACGGGTTACGACCTGCGCAATCAGCAGGGCCTGACGCCCATTGGTCAGCATCTTGATCTGTCAGTAATGCACAACGGACAACAGCGAAGTGTGCGCATCATGATCGAAACGCCAGCACGGGCGCAGGGCCTGAAGCCACAAAAAATCACCGAGTTGCCCGGCACCGAATTGGCCAGCATTCCGAAGGAGCTCAACCGGCCCGGCGTGTACGTCCTTGACGTCACGCCCGCTTCGGAAGCGCATCAAATCGGCTTGCGCGACAACGATATTTTGCTCGGCGTGAACGGCGCTTACGTGCAGTCACCCGAAGAAGTACGGCGCGCGATTCGCGAGTCAAATCGCTTCGTGGTCTTCAACCTGCAGCGCGGCGACAGCCGGATTGATTTGCGTGCGCGCAAAGGTTCGTCGCAGGGCACTTGATTATTTGAACTGTGGGAGCGGTTCCACCGCGATCTATCCATGCCCAAGCCATCGCGGTAGAAACGCTCCCACAATTTTCGGTTAATCCAGCGCCATCTTCGCGCGCTTGGCGATCTCGCCGTAGCGCTTGTAGTCCGCTTCGATTTGTTTGGTCATCTCTGCGGGTTGGCTTACGAACGGCTCAAAGCCGAACGTCGTGAATTTTTCTTTCACATCCGCCTCGCCCAACGCCTTTGCCAGTGCGTCGGCCACCTTCGCGCTCATCGCAGCAGGCGTGCCCTTTGGTGCCTGCAACGCGACCCAAGCTTTCACCTCGAAGTTTGCAGGGCCCCCAACTTCGGCCATCGTCGGTACATCGAGATAACCCGCGACCCGCTTTGGCGCAGCAACCGCCAGAAACTTCAATTTGCCACCGCGATACAGCGGCCCAGCCGAGCCCGCCGTGCCAAACGCCCAAGCCACATCGCCCGTAGCCACGGCCTGAAACAGCGACGGCGTTTCCTTATACGGCACATGCGACATCTGTAAATTGGCGACCGACTCCATCATCGCCGCGCCGATATGCGCCGGACTGCCGACGCCCCATGAACCATAGGTCAGTTCACCCGGTTTTGCTTTCGCCGCTGAGATGATTTCATTCACGCTTTTAAGCGGTGAATTAGTACCCGTCACCACGAAAAAATACGTGCGAAAAAACGTGCCGACCGGATCAAAATCCTTGTTCACATCGTACGGAATTTTTTTGTACAGATGCGGCAACAGCGACATGTGTGCGTCATCCATTTGCACGAAGGTGTAACCGTCCGGCGCTGCCGCCTTGGCCGCCTGAATGGCAATGAAGCCATTTCCGCCCGGCTTGTTGTCGATGATGACGGTCTGACCGAGCGTCTTCGTCATTTTTTCAGCGACGACGCGCAATACCGAGTCTGGCCCCGCGCCTGCCGAGAATGGCGTGATGATGCGGATGCTTTTATTGGGGTAGTCGCTTTGCGCGAACGACGTCGAGGTCGTCGCGACGGCGGCTAGAACCGCCAGCGACGCGAACGTTCGGCGAAAACCTGATGCATAGGACATGGTGAACTCCTTGAATTGAAATTTGAAAAAACTAACCGCGTGCTAACCGCGTGCTTCGCGGAAAAAGCCAAGTTTTTCCTGCGCAACGCGATCAGAAAAACAGAACAGTACGGACTCCTCAGGCGCGTTTAGTGTGTACGGCATCCAGCCCGGAACGACAGCCACATCTTTCGGCGCAAGCGCGAATGTTTGCCCGGCGACGCTAAGCGTCGTCGAACCTTCCAAGGCAACAAAAATTGCGCTGTCGCTTGAGCGATAAGTCTGCGTGGAAAATCCCTTCGGCAACAAGCGAATCGTGGTCGCCATGGTGGGCATCGCCCAGCCGCCGTCAACCGGGTTCACATAGCGCATTACGTAACCCTGATGCGCATCCGGTGCGCCGGCGTGCGCGAGTTGCGCGAGTGCTTCGCGGGTGCGTACGTACGGGTAATTGAAGATCGGCGAATTGAGTGCTTGAGCGCGATAGTTCAGCGGCAACAGACCGCTCCCGTAACGCGCCAATGAATCGCCTGTCGGCCGGGTAATTTCGGCTTCTGCTTCGTGGTGATCCTCACGAAACGTGCTGTTGAAATGCGCAAGCATCGGGATGTCGAGGCCATCGAGCCACACCATGGGGCCCTTTTCTGAGCCCGCTTCGTGGCCGTGATGATGCCAAGTCCACGACGGCGTGATCACAAAATCACCAGGTTGCATGATCGTCTTTTCGCCATCGACAGCGGTGTAGGCACCGTTTCCTTCAAGCACCAGGCGCAGTGCCGACTGGGTGTGGCGATGCGCAGGCGCAACTTCACCCGGCATGATGAGCTGAATGCCCGCATAGAGCGAGCTGGTGATTTGCGACGAGCCGCGCATAGCCGGATTCTCAAGAATCAGTACGCGACGCTCGGCCTCTTCCGCGCTGATGTGCGACGCCGATTCGAGCACGAAAGGACGCACGTCTGCGTAGCGCCATTGATGCGGAACGCCAATGGGCGTTGGCGCGGCGGGCACCAATGATTTCAGGCGCGTCCACAGCGGTGCCATATTTTGCGGATCGATACGTGCGTAAAACGCTTCACGTTCCGCTTGATCGGTTCCTGTTGTTGTGCTCATGCTCACCTCAAAAATTCTCTAGTTAACGTGAACCAAAATTTCGCCAAGGCCGTCGATGCCGCCGTGCATCGTCTGACCGGCGAGCACTTTGCCGACACCTTCGGGGGTGCCACTGTAAATGAGATCACCCTGTTGCAAGGTGAAATATTTCGACAGGTGCGCGATGACTTCCGGCACCGACCAGCTGAGTTTGTCAATGTCGCTGCGCTGCCTGTCGGCACCATCAACCTTCACCCAAATTGCGCCCGTCGCCGGATGCCCAATGTCAGCCGCGCGATAAATCGGCGCGATGGGTGCGGACTCGTCAAACGCTTTGCCCAACTCCCACGGACGGCCCTTGTCGCGCGCCGCCAGTTGCAAATCGCGACGCGTCATATCGAGCCCGACGGCATAGCCGAACACATGCGCTTCAGCCTGCTCCACTGAAATGTTCGCGCCCCCTTTGCCGACGGCAACGACGAGTTCGATTTCGTGCTGATAGTCGCCACTGGCCAGCGGGTACGTGATTTCGCCCGTCTGTCCAAACGGCACAACAACCACTGAATTGTCAGGCTTGCAAAAGAAAAACGGTGGCTCGCGATCAGGATCAAAACCCATTTCTCGCGCATGCGCCGCATAGTTGCGGCCAACGCAATACACGCGGCGCACGGGGAAAAATTGTTCTGTGCCAACGACGGGCACGGAGACTTGGGCTTCGGGTTCGAAGACGTATTTCATGGTTTTCTTTCGTTCAAATTCATCAATTGGGCTCACTGGTGGAATGAGGGGAAGCCTGCCCCCTCTCCCTTGAGGGGAGAGGGTCGGGGAGAGGGTGACGGTGAAATGGAGTGAAAACGTAGATCTCCCACTCACCCTTCCCCCTCTCCCTAGCCCTCTCCCACAGGGGGAGAGGGGACAAAGCTAGGCCGCGAGACACGTCTCTTTCCGCCACCCATACAGCCATTCCACGGCATCATAAAAACGCTCCGGTGAACGGCCTTTCCACAAGTCGTTTCGCACCAGACGTTCCACATCTTTCGCGTGATAGATGCGGCCCATTTCGCGGGCCGACAGCACCACGCGTGCCGTTCGGGCAACGCGTGAGCGCTCGTAGCGCGCGAACGCCTGCTCGAAATTTCCGTCATGCGCAGCAAGCGCTTCGCCCAGCGTCACGGCGTCCTCCATCGCCATGCAGGCGCCCTGCGCCAGATATTGCAACATCGGGTGTGCAGCGTCGCCAAGCAGCGTTGCGCGGCCATAGGACCACTTTGCTATCGGCTCGCGATCTGCTGTGGACCACCGCTTCCAGCTCTTTGGCAGATAAATCAGCTTCCGTGCGCGCGGGCAAAGGCCATTGAAGTAGCTCTCAACCTCAGCCTGATTGCCCTCGGTCACATTCCAGACTTCTTTCTCGCGACTGTGAAAAGTAACGACCAGGTTGTACTGCTCGCCGCCGCGCATGGGGTAATGCACCAGATGACAATTGGGGCCAACCCAGATCGTGGCTGCGCTCCAGCGCAGGTCTTCCGGAAAATCTTTCGCTTCGACGACGGCGCGATAAACGACATGTCCGGATACCCGCACTTGGTCGCCAACCAGCGCATCGCGCACGGCTGATTTCACGCCATCAGCGCCGATCAGGGCCGCCCCACGATGGGCGATGCCATGCTGGTCGTGCACGGTGACACTCGTTCCATCCTGCTCCACACGTTCAACGCGCGTGGAGGTTAGAAATTCAATTTGCGATGTCGCCTCAACCCCTTCGAGTAATGATTTGTGCACGTCTGCGCGGTGAATCACGGCGTAGGGATTGCCAAAGCGCTCACGAAATGCGTCCCCCACCGGGATCTCGCCAACGACGGAATCGTCAACCGCGTCCATCATTAACAACCGCTCGGTGTAGACGGCACGGGCGCGTGCATTCGGGCCCACACCCAGCGCATCGAATGCGGCAAAGGCGTTGGGCCCCAGCTGAATGCCCGCACCGATCTCGCCGATTTCGGGCGCTTGCTCCAGCACTTTGACGCGGAAGCCCTGCCGCGCAATCGCCAGCGCCGCTGCGAGCCCGCCAATACCGCCGCCCGCGACGATGACGGGGTGTTCGCGCACTTTGCTTTCTGAGCTACTCACATGGCCTCCCTGATTTAAATCAATCCAACATACAAAGTATACATATTATCAGCATACGTACAATATATTTATCCATAAAATGGCGGTTGTCATCCCCGGCCTCCGCCGGGGCAAGCTCTGAGCCCGACAAAGGATCAGGTGGCGCGCTAATCCAGGTGCGTTGCAAAAAACGTTGCGCAACAACACTATCTTTCGCCTTCGCTCAGGATCACCCTTTGAAAAACGTCGCCGTACTCGTAAAAAAATTGCCAACTCCCAAATCGCCAAAAAAGGTCGCGATCACCGAGCTGCCGGGTCACAGCATCCGCCGCCTGCAACAAATCGCCGTATCGCTGTTCATGGAGCACACGAAGAAGCATGGCGTCACGCCTGTGCAGTACGCTGCGCTGGAAGAAATCTTCAAATCTCCGGGCCTTGACCAGCGCTCTCTGGCCACCGCTATTCGCTTTGACACGTCCACCATTGGCGGCGTGATCGACCGGCTGGAAAAACGCGGCCTAGTGACTCGTAACGCATCGCCCACTGACCGTCGCGTACGTCTGCTCGAACTCACGAGCGAAGGCGAACACGTGCTCGCAGCCATGCAACCGACCGTACAACGCGCGCAACACGCAATCCTCGCGCCGCTGTCAGAAACGGAGCAAGTGCTGTTCATCGCGTTGACCAAAAAAATTCTGGCGGCTAACGAGTCGCTCGCTGCGGTCACCGATTAGGAACACTGCAAGACGGCACGCCGCCCTCCCCTCTACACTCCCTTCGTCATCCAAATTTTTAAGCAACACATGCAATACCGTCGCCTCGGCCACTCCGGCCTCAAAGTCTCTGAACTCTCTTTTGGCTCGTGGGTCACTTACGGCTCGCAGGTCGACACCAAATCTGCCGTCGAATGCATGGCCGCCGCGTGGGACGCGGGCGTTAATTTTTTCGACAACGCCGAGGTTTACGCACGCGGCATGTCGGAGACGATCATGGGCGAAGCGCTAAAGCAGCTCAAGTGGCGGCGCGGGCAGGCGATCATTTCCACCAAATTTTTCTGGGGCATCAGCGAAGGCCCGAACGAGAAAAACACGCTCAATCGCAAATACCTGATGCAGGCTATCGACGGCTCGCTAAAGCGCTTGCAGCTTGACTACGTTGATCTCGTGTTCTGCCATCGCGGCGACCCACACACGCCGATTGAAGAGACCGTCCGCGCGATGAGCGACATGATCACACAGGGCAAGGCGATGTACTGGGGCACCAGCGAATGGAATGCCGACGACATCCGCGCCGCCTACGAAATCGCCGAGCGTCATCACCTGCACAAACCGGTCATGGAGCAGCCGCAATACAACCTCTTCGCTCGCGAAAAAGTGGAGAAAGAATTCGCCCGGCTTTACGGCGACATCGGCCTCGGACTCACCACCTGGAGCCCGCTCGGTTCGGGTCTGCTCACCGGAAAATACAAGGATGGCATTCCACCGGATAGCCGTGCCGCGCTCAAAGGTTACGAATGGATCGCCGAGCGTGTGACCGACGCTGGCAAGATCGCCGCAGTGGAAAAGCTGCGCCCCATTGCGGGCGACCTCGGCTGCACAATCTCGCAACTCGCGCTCGCATGGTGCCTGAAAAATCCGAACGTATCGACGGTCATCACCGGTGCATCGCGTGTATCGCAAGTGCACGAGAACATGAAGGCGCTGGAAGTAGTGCCGAAGCTCACGGCTGAGGTTGTGAAAGCGATAGAAACCGCAACGGCATAGTGAACCTGTACGATTTTTCTCCAGTGGTGGCGATGCAGCATTCGGTAGATGCCTGAGAGCGCCATGGTCCCGCCCATCGCGGCTTCAACCTGGGGCTTCAAGCGCGGGATGATCACCACGCCACCGAGCTTCGCCTCATGCAGCACTGCATCAGGCGCCTGAGGCACACGACGCACCGCGGATCATGGTCGCGCGCGGCAAGCACGGCCAACAATCGACCTGAGCTCTTCAATGCATAGCGTTGCGGCGGCGAGATTGGGAGCTTGCGCGAGCCGCTGCATCGCTTCAGAGCCAAGCCGAGAGTCAGACTGCCGCTATCGAAAAAGGGCGCAGCGACTCAGGCTTTTCGCCGGTTATGGCCATCGTCGCGACGGCCTCGCCAATGGCGGCAGAGTGCTTGAAGCCGTGCCCGGAACAGGCCGACACCATGATCACGTCCGGCGCATCCGGCAGCCGATCAATCAGAAAATTCGCGCTGGGCGCGTTGGTGTACAGGCAGGTGGACGCCTTCACGCAGCGCGACGTCACACCGCGCAGCCGTCCGCGAATGTGCTGCTCAAACATCGTCGCAATTTCTTCCGCCGCGACGTCACGTTTGACGTGCTCAGGCGTGGTGGATGTTTCACATTGCTCGGTCGCAATCTTGATGGCATGCGCGCCAGCATCGCCGTCAACCTGCGGAAATCCGTAGAACACATCGTTCGAACCGCTGCCCCAGTGCCAGATGAAAATCGGAAATTCATTGGCACCGTAGCCCGCGTCGGTCTCTGTCTCAAACCAGTACAACACCTGTCGCCGCACCACGAGTTTTGGCGCGAATTGCGGTAACAGCCCCGGCAGCCACGGCCCCGCCGACACAATCGTCGTGCCCGGCGTGTAGGTGCGTTGATCGGTCTGCACGACCGTTTGCCCGCTTTCGTTTCGTATCGCCAGCACGCGTTCGCCGTTGTGGAGTGTTGCGCCATGACGCACGGCGAGTTCAAGCTGCGCGCTGACGCAGGCCTCTGGCGCAAGATAGCCCGCGCCGGGTTCGAAGTATCCCGTCTCGTCGCCATCCAGCGCCAGTTGCGGGTAGCACGCTTCGATGTCGGCGACGTCCAGCAACTCATGCGCGATGCCGAATTCGCGCGCCGCGCGCACCGTGTCGCCAAAGAAATCGCTCTGCTCGTGCATGTGGCTCGCCCGCCCGGCGCGGGCGACGATCAGTCCGCCACATTGGGTCAGAAGCTCCCGCCCGGTCTCGCGCTCGATCTCACGCCACAACGCGTGCGAACGCAGGGCAAGCGGCACGAATTGCCGTCCCTCGCCAATGCCCTGCCGCGTGATGCGCGTCTCGTCGTGCGTTGAGCCGTGCGCATGCGGTGGGCTGAACTGATCGACGCCGACGACCTTCGCACCGCGCTTCGCGAGCTGATACGTGATGGCGCTGCCCATTGCGCCGAGACCTATCACGAGCACATCGGGGCGAAGGGTGGAGTCGTTGGTCATGGTGCTGGAGCGTTGATCGGAAGATTCGTCATTGTCGCCGCAGGCGGTATTCCTCGCGCTCGGCGCGAACGACAAGAACCGACGGGGCGCCTACCGTGCACTGTTTGGTACCAGTCTCGATCAAGCGGCCATTGACGACATTCGCCTGGCGCTCAACCAGCATCAGCCGCTGGGCAACCGTAGGTTCATCACCAAAATCGCCCGAATTACTGGCGAACGGCGCAAAGCCGGACCGCACGGGCGGCAACGGAAGGAGGAGCCTGCGGCAGAGGGAAGTGTGCGCGGCTAACGGTCGCTGCATGTGTACGAAACTCGAAATTGGCCCGCAAGCTGCCGGAAACTGGTCGCGCGCGGCAAGCGTGGCTAAAAATCAACCTCTCCCGTTTAATACTCCCGACACTGCCCGATTTAATTTCAAACGCCATATCATCCGACACTCCCCCACAGGTTCCTATCGCATGAACGCCCTCAAAGACCAGATTAGAGAGATCGTAGAAATCGTCACGCTAGTGCCCGAGCAATTTAAGGCAACGTGTTTCGAGATGCTGTTGAAAGAAGCCATCGCGAATTGCCGATTGAGCGCAGCGTCTGCAATATCAAAACCCGACGTGGCTACGGCACAAACTCCCGCGAAAAATTCAACACCAAAAGCCGACGAGCCCGTTGACGCATCAGCTGCGGCATCGCAATCAATTCAGCCAAAAGTTGGCGAAGGAACGGACATTACTGCGGCGGACATTCATATGAAGGTACGCAAGTTCTTGGAGAAAGGTGATCTCACGGTCGCGAATTTGAATGAATAGTTCTACAAGGAAAACGATGGTTTCGAATCGCTAATAACTGACCTCGGAGTTACGAAAATGTCCGAGGCACAGATGCGCATTTCGCTCATTCAAGCGTTGCACCACTCGCTCGCTTCTGGCGAATTTGCTACGACTGTTGAGGCCGTACGAGAAGAGTGCAAGATGAGAAAGTCTTATGACAGCGCAAATTTCGTAAGCGTCCAGCCGCCCCATCTGTTCAATTGAATTCGAGGCAGGCAAGCTCTAAATTTTTTGGAGCTACCTGTCATGAGTCAAATTTCAGAGAACTATCAGCAAGCGCTACTTCGTGCCCGGAGCGAGCGCGCACGGCATGTTGCGGCATGGCGCGAGAGCGCTTTGACGCAGGCGGCGTATTGCGCCCAGCACA
>JANXUB010000149.1 GCA_025352105.1 Burkholderiales bacterium
CTCCTCGACATGTGGCCACAAACCGTCGCGAGCTACTCAGGCGACGAATACGTAGTAAAAATCCGCGACAAGGAGCTGCGCACGGCCCTCACCTACACGTCCCTCTCCGGCAGCAAGATCAAAAAAGTCGCACTGCCGCGTTACGAGGACGACGGTGAAATCCTCAAGTGGCAGTTGAAAGAAAACGTGCCCGGCAGCTTTCCGTTCACGGCGGGCGTGTTCGCCTTCAAGCGCGAGAACGAAGACCCGACGCGTATGTTCGCGGGCGAGGGTGATGCCTTCCGCACCAATCGCCGCTTCAAAAAAGTCAGCGAAGGGATGGATGCCAAACGCCTGTCCACGGCGTTCGACAGCGTCACGCTGTACGGCAACGACCCCGCGATCCGCCCGGACATTTACGGCAAGGTCGGCAACTCCGGCGTGTCGATTGCCACTGTCGAGGACATGAAAGTGCTCTACGACGGCTTCGATCTCTGCGCACCGACGACCTCCGTTTCGATGACCATCAACGGCCCCGCGCCGACGATCCTCGCGTTCTTCATGAACACTGCAATGGAGCAACAACTCACCAAATTTCGCGCGGACAACAAACGCGAGCCGACCGATGACGAGCTCGCCAAGATCAAGGCATGGACGCTGGAAAATGTGCGTGGCACCGTGCAGGCAGACATCCTAAAAGAAGATCAGGGCCAGAACACCTGCATCTTCTCCACCGAGTTTTCACTCAAGGTGATGGGCGATATTCAGCAGTATTTTGTGCAGAACAAAGTGCGCAATTTCTACTCAGTGTCGATCAGCGGTTATCACATCGCCGAGGCCGGCGCGAACCCGATTTCGCAGCTCGCATTCACGCTGTCAAACGGCTTCACCTTCGTCGAAGCCTACCTCGCACGCGGCATGCACATTGACGATTTCGCGCCGAATCTGTCGTTCTTTTTCAGCAACGGCATGGACCCGGAATACACCGTGCTTGGCCGCGTGGCGCGCCGCATCTGGGCCGTCGCGATGCGCGAAAAATACGGCGCGAACGAGCGCAGCCAGAAGCTCAAATATCACATTCAAACCAGCGGCCGCAGCCTGCACGCGCAGGAGATACAGTTCAACGACATTCGCACCACGCTGCAGGCGCTGATCGCCGTGTACGACAACTGCAACAGCCTGCACACCAACGCGTTCGACGAAGCGATCACCACGCCGACCGAAGAATCGGTACGTCGCGCGATGGCGATCCAGCTCATTATCAACCGCGAGTGGGGCCTCGCCAAAAACGAGAACCCGAACCAGGGCGCGTTCATCATCGACGAACTCACCGACTTGGTCGAAGAAGCCGTGCTCAAGGAATTCGAAGCCATCAGCGAGCGCGGCGGCGTGCTAGGCGCGATGGAAACGGGCTATCAGCGCGGCAAGATTCAAGAAGAATCGATGTTCTACGAGCACAAAAAACACGACGGCTCGTACCCCATCATCGGCGTCAATACCTTCCGTAACCCGCACGGCGACGCGGTGCCCGACACGCTCGAACTCGCACGATCAACCGATGAAGAAAAGCAGGGGCAACTTCAACGGCTCGCCGATTTTCATGCCGTACACAAAGTGGATGCGCCCACCGCGCTCGCAAAGCTCAAAGCCGTTGCGATTAATGGTGGTAACGTGTTCGCAGAACTTATGGAGACGGTAAAGGTGGCTTCACTGGGGCAGATTACTGATGCGCTGTTTGAAGTGGGCGGGCAGTATCGGCGGAGTATGTAAGTTGTATGGTGGCTTGGGCGCATATTGTCTGATGACTGTTAAACTTCGCGCCCTAAATGGTTGCAGTGCACCACCGAACTATTCCTTATGAACTCAGTGCTCGCGAAACCGGTAAACGAGCGAAACGCCATTGAAGCTGCCGGCTTTTCGGTTACGTTTGATCGCAACTTCAATTCGGTCGAATTAGATCGTCTGCTAGGTCTTGAAGCAGAATTGAAGGCTGAACTGCCGATTTTTACAAAAATACAGAAAGTTGAATTTACGATTGATCAGTCTGGTATGTCTCGTAGGCCAGCGGATTTCTCCGGCGTTCAACTTCAGCAGTTAAAGTCGCATGGGGGCCTAAATCAGGTTTCTTGGGTTATGAAGGTTGACGAGCAAAGTATTCATATTACTTGCGGCCATTACACCCGTTGGCATGACGTGTCGCGCAAGGTCTTCCAGTTTCTTACGACGGCAATTGGCTTTTTGGACGCGGATTCGTTGCGGGTAGTTGGGGTTGCTAGTCAAGTTAGAGATAAGTTTGTCTACGCTAACGAGCCGTCCGATTATGAGCTTTCAGACGTTTTCAATCTTAATTCTGATTTCTTGACTCGGAAGACCGCTAGTGCAGGAGCGCTATGGCACCTGCACCAAGGATGGTTTGACGTCTGCGCCTCGCTGTCCAATGCCCGCGCACTGAATGTCTTAAACATTGCAAGCGCTCGATTCGGAAATCAATTAACCGCAATGATTGATCATTCTGTTCAGAGTAACCTGATCGAGTCAATCGCTGCGCGCGAGGCGTTTGTGGCTGAAGCAGACTCCTCTGTGATTTACCGTACATATTGCGAATTTCACGAATTAAATAAATCAATACTGGCGCAGTTGCTTGCTCCACAGCAACTTCGAGCGATTGGAATGGTTGGCCCACATGCTTGATTCATTAATCCTGCCCAGAATGGCTGGATCGGACATTTCTGGCACATTTTCGACGGCCCATCCGGGGGTGACAACACATCGCCGCACTTTGTCAGCGCTGGCGACGACGACTGTCGTCGCGTTGGCCCTGCTATCGACGACCGACGAACCCTCTGAACATACGGCACATCAATTCGGCGCAAATTTTTTCAAATCGCCGACGCAATTGCCGTCTGCAAACAATGTCCTTTCCGAATGGTTCCAGAACCAAAAAGCTCCCTACAGCCCTGATGGTTTTGACAGGCTACTTGCTTTAGTTAAGCGGGTATTTGGAAATGTCAGTGTTACTGTGGATCTGTACCAGGATCACGATGAGAATTGGAGTCGGCCTATGCTAAAAATAGCATCAGGTTATGCCGATGACTTTCCTGCGCAATTCGATCTAGAGGATCGTTTGATGGATCTGATTGCCGCTGACCCCTCCGTGCCCGGAGTGGCGAAACACATCATTATTCGTCAAATCTAGCTGTGTTTGATCCACGAGAGTACTACGCATTTGCTGCAAAGCTATATGCGTATGAGGACTCTCAAGAGTGCTATCGAACCACGGTGAGCCGCGCGTACTATGCAGCTTTTCTTGTCGCACGCGACAAGCGGAATCTAAGTTCAGTCGGAGAAGGCGGGCATCTTCGGGTTGTAGACAATCTCAGAAACAGCGCCGACATTGCTGACATCAAGGCCGGTAACCGTCTTGATAGTTTGAGGACACTTAGGACAAAGGCTGACTACAAGTGCCAAGAATCTCTGGTAAAGCGAGAGGCGGGTGAATCTTTGGCGTTAAGCCTAAAAATTCTCGAACACCTAGGCTAGAACTATCTACACCACATCGGCGTACCCCCCCCATCGATAGCCACCAACGCTCCCGTGATGTAGCTCGCGCGGTTTGATGCGAGGTAGACCACCGCATCGGCGATTTCGCTGGGTTCGGCGATGCGGCCCAGCGGGCGCGTGGCTTTGGCTTTCGTCAGGGCTTCTTCCATGCTGATGCCCTGCCGACGCGCTTCGGCTTGCATATCTTCATGTAGGCGTTCGGTGAGCGTGAGGCCGGAGTTGACGGCGTCCACGCGCTCGCCTCTCGCTGATCCTTACGCGGCGATCACCGCGACTTGACTCGCAAGCGACCTGCCCGATATTGAGCTATCGACTTCATTAAATGCTCCGCATTAGCCGGTTCAGCGAGCAAATGGGCTGTGTCATTGAAGCCGTCCGCAGCATCAAGCATTGACCGATTGCTATCGGGGCGAATGCCCGCAATCATTCCTCCCTCGCCTTTCATCACAGGGAGCTTCAGATCGCGTGGTTTTGTTACAGGTGGTTGAGTCATGCCGTGCTCGTATTCATCTTGTGCTGTTGTGTAAGCGCATGTCCGTGTGCACACGGCGCATGGTACGAGTCGACAATCTACACCAGTGTCGCCACTGCCCAATCGTCCAGCGCCCGCCGGATTGAGCGAGCCGACGAGCGCGGACCGACGACCTGCAAGCCGATTCGCGCTGCGCTACTATCTCGCTCATGAACTCACTCGAAGTAAAGTTACCGATCGATCCACTCGCTGTTGGCCAGGAACCTACCGACGAACAGCTTGCAGAGATCATGGACGATGTGGCACGCGTTGCGCGCGAAAAGCGTGCAGCCGCCGAACTTATTTCCCGCGCTGTCCTCGCAGCGGATTTGCTTGCGGCGCAGGCTCGTACTGAGTACCAGCGCAAACAGTTCAATCTACCGCGTCTCTAGCCGCCGTGGATACATCGCGGCCTCGCCTGATTGTCGTCGCTGGGCCCAACGGTGCCGGGAAAACATCGATCACTGAGGCGGTGTTGCGGCATCAGTGGATGCAGGGTTGCGAGTACATCAATCCCGACAACATCGCACGCGATCAATTCGGCGACTGGAACTCACTTGATGCGGTGTTGAAAGCCGCTAACCTCGCTGCCGAACGACGCGAAAACTGCCTGCGGCAAGGTACCGACCTCGCGTTCGAGACGGTACTTTCGTCTCCAGATAAGGTGGATTTTGTATTGCGAGCTGCGGAAGCTGGTTTTTTCGTTCGATTGTTTTTCGTCGGCACCCGCGACGCAACGATCAATGCGGCGCGCATTGCTCGCCGCGTGATGGAGGGCGGTCACGAGGTCCCCATCGGGAAGATCATCTCGCGTTACGGAAAGTCCATCGCGAACTGCGCGCAATTAGCTTCGGTCGTGGATCGCCTGTACGTGTACGACAACAGCGTAGACAACGTTTCACCACAGTTGTGTTTTCGCGCGTCTGACGGCGTGCTCTCCAAGCGCTATCTGCCAGCGCCCGATTGGGCGCTACCGATTCTTGATCGCGTTGACGACCCTAAACAACCATCGGCGTAGCCGCCCCATCCATTGCCACCACCGCCCCGGTAATGTAACTCGCGCGGCTTGACGCGAGGTAAACCACCGCGTCGACAATTTCGCCGGGCTCTGCCATGCGGCCCAGCGGGCAGGGGGCTTTGGCTTAGGTCAGCGCTTCTTCGATGCTGATGCCAAGGTACCGCGCTTCGGCTTGCATGCCTTTTTGCAGACGCTCGGTGAGCGCGAGATCGGGGTTGATGGCGTCCCTGCGCCTCTCAGGTCTTGGCGACGGTTGCTGGTATTTCCCAAGGCCCGCTATAGGCCCTCGGATGCAACTCGCGCTTGATGTAATCAATGCCGCACTCCTGCGCGTAGTCCTCAAGCGTTCGCTTGTGGCCAAGCCCGTATGCACCGAGCGAACTGGAGTCGCCGGAAACGAGTATTTTCATGCGCTCTTTGGCTTGAGCGGATAGTCGCACCCAGAGCGGTTGAACGCCATCGTTGTCTGTCACATCCCAGTGCAGGGGCCGGGTGGCGGTGTTGCCCGGTTCGTTGTAGAGGTGAAGCAGCGGCAAGCCCGCGACGTGATACATCGTCCAGCCGTGGGTGAACAAGCGAAGCGCCAGTGCGGGCTCTTCCTCGCCAAAATAGAGGTACGGATCGTAAGGAAATTGCGCGACAAAATCCGCTGGCGCGAAAAGCCCGCCGCCTGCCACGTGAAAGCCTTCGACTGCCCCCAAACCGGGCAGCGCACGCGACTTAAACCGCAGCACAGGGTTGTCATCGACAAAGCTTGATTCAGGGGCGACCACATGCGCCCATAGCTTGCTAGTTGGTTGCCTGACCGTCGCAACACCGTCCACGAAATGAAAGGCCGACGGGTAACTGGCAATCACGCAGTGCGGTGTAAATGACATCAACGTGCTCGCCTTGGTCATCAAGGTCTGATCCCAGTCCTGCTCAAACATCGTGTGCGAATCAATCTGCAGATACCAATCATCCCGCCCCATGAGCGACATCGCAACAGCCCTCGCCCAACAAACCCCGCGCGCTTGCTCTGGCGCAATCTTCACGTAGCTCACCTGATGCGGTGGAATGGCCGCAGGCACCGGATAAGGCGTATCAGCACGGCTCTGATCGACGACGCCAAAGTGCAGCTCATCAGGCCACGCGGCTTTCTCGTAGGCGTCTCTGATCGTGAACGCTAGTACCGGGTCTTGATAAGAGGCAATACTGATGAAGATGGACATGGGTGGCTTGTCGCAACTCTAGGGTTTGGATTGTTTACAGGGACAGTTCATTTTATGGACAGGTAAGGATGACTCTTGCGAGGCGGGTTCGCCGTCGGCCTGATCGCCTAAACCACCATGGGCGTACCGCTCCATGCATCGCCGCCACTGCACCCGCGATGTAACTCGCACGGTTTGACGCACGGTACACCACCGCGTCGACGATTTCGCTGGGCTCTCCGATGCGGCAAAGTGGGCGGGTGGCTTTAGGGAAACGCTAAATAGTGCTGCTTCCTTGCCATACCGGCGAAGGCCGGTATCCACGCCCTCCGCAAAATCAACAACTTGTTACGGGCTTGGGCCCGCAGAGGGCGATGGGCGGGGGCATAGCGAAGTACATCCTTTCCGGCAGCAACAAGTCGCTACCGCTACCGCTGCCAGTGACAGGCATGAAGGGCTTGCCGTTACGCAAATTCAGGCACCATTATCGGACAGTCATCATTGCGTGGTGTCGCATTAACGATGGTGGATTGGCCCGATCGTTCACGCCGCAGCATCACATTCGCTTACAACGACGGCGCGCTAGTGCAGAGGTTCGAAACCGCTTTCGCGACTTGCGGCTTTTCCGAAGTCGGCGACCACGAAATCCGTCAACGATTTCGCAATCGGACGATCCTTTAACGCGGCGATCTGGTAGCGCGTCGCGAGTTGGTGTGGCAATGGCAACGCGCCGATGTAGCGCACGCCTTTGTGCTGCACGATTTCGCTCGATTGACTGACGCCGAGTTCGTACTTGCCAGCGGCAACGGCCTCAATCACTTCAACGCCGAACGACAGCACGGTCGTGCGTTTGGCGAGCTCATCTTTGATGCCCAGCGCGCTGAGCAATTTCGCGAAATGTGCCCCCGCCGTTGCGCCGCGCGCGGGGTCGGCGTAGGCAATGCTCTTCGCGGCGAGGAGCGTTGCGCGCAGCGCCTCGGGCGTGCTGATGTCAGGGGCGACGACGTTTGCGGAAACGGCGAGGCCCACCTGCACGTCGCCAATATCACGGATGGTCGTCGGGTCAATCAAGCCCAGCTTGTTGAGCTGCGCAATCGCAGCACTGCTCAGGATCACCAGATCGGGACGCTCGCCCTTTTCGACGCGTTCGCGTTGCGCGCCTACGGTGTCGAACGTGGCCTTGATGCGGTGCCCGGTTGCTTGCGTGAAGGGAGCGTCGATGCGGTTGACCAGCTCCTTGGCGGCACCGGCGGCCAGAACGGTGATCTCCGCAGCTGTCGCCAGTGGCGAAATCGCCGCCGCACACAGCGCGATACTGGCAACCCACGCTGGATATTTGTTGCCGATTACAAACATGCGCACACCTCAAAAAAAGTATCAGCTTTGTGACGAAAGCGCCTTTGCTTTGGGGCTAAGACTGCAAAACGTACAAAGTCGCGTTTTAATTAAAACGCTATCTAGCCCCAGTGCAATATAGGCTAGCGCCTAAAAGCGGTATCGTCGCCCGCTAGCTATCCCGGCGGCAATAACCGCCCACGAAATAGCAGTATCAACGTCCGCACCGCGAGGTAGCCAATCACCGTCGACGCCGCGAGCACGGCACCAATCGCCACCTCCATCGGCCAACCGCCGCGACGCACCGCTTCGACGATCACTGAAGCAAACGCGGCGATCGGAAACGAGAACGACCAGAAGCCCGCCGAGAATGGCACGTTCGTCCACCAGCGCCAGCGCGCGAGCACAGCGATCAGCGGGCCGCAACTGATGCCGAGGCCGATCAACAGCACGTCTGCGGGCAGATCAGGCCACAGCGCTGCTGCGACCAGCGTAGCGACCGGTGCAGGCGCGATTTCAACGCCCAATGTGGGTCGCAACGGCGGCGGCAACGGCCCCGCAAATAGCCGGTTCAACACGCGCAATTCCAGCAACGCCCAAGCGCCGATACCCATGCCGAACAGCAACACCGCCCAGCCGTGCGAGCCCAACGCATTGAGCGCCAGCGCACCGATGAGGCCGCCGCCCACCGGCGGTAGGTACAACGCAGGTGTGACCATATCGGCGGGCAAATCGCCCGTGGCCGCGCGCACCACGACGCGCCACGCGATGACGCCTTGCAACATCAACGCGGCGAACGTGATGCTCGCGGCGACGTCCTGATACTTCGGGTACATCGGTAACCACATCGCCACCGACAGCAACACCGTCAGCGACATCAGCGACAGCATCGCACCATGCACCGGATGCGCAAAATCCTTTTGCACGTCTCCTTGGTGCCGCACAAATTTGACGATCCAAAACAGCAGCAGCAACTCAAGCACTGCGGTGCCGATGTGCAGCAACGCGGCGGCAACGATGTCCGCGTAACCTGACTCAAGCACGCCCAACCGTCGCCACGCGCCTGCCAATCCGAGCAGGCCAAACACGATGGCAAACAAGCCCGGTGGCAGGCGCGCGAGCCAGGGGCGGCCCGTGCCGATGGGCGTGACGGTGACGGTGGCGGTGGTGGATGGCGGGCTGGTGTTGATTGATTTCACGAGCGAAGTTTAGCCCTGCGATTGGGGCGCAACGCCGCTATAGTTCGCTCATGCTCATGCCGTTTGATCCGACCGTCCTGCCAAACGAGGTTCGCTTCGCGCACGTCGCCTCGGGCGCGCGCATCGCGTGGGCGAAGAGCGGGCGCGGACCGGCGCTGGTGCGCGTGGCGCATTGGATGACTAACGTTGAGCATGATCTGCGCTCGCCCATGTGGGGGCCGTGGCTGAACCACTTGGGGCGTTCGCTGCAAGTGATACGTTACGACGAACGCGGCTGCGGTTCGTCCGGCCAGGATGACGTGGCGCTCGGGCTCGATGCGGCCGTTGAGGAGCTGGCGGCGGTAATCGAGGCGAGCGGTGAGCTCTGTGTGGCGCTACTTGGGCAATCGGGCGCGGCTGCTCCCGCTATTGCCTACGCCGTGAAGCACCCGGATCGGGTGTCGCATCTGGTGCTGCTCGGCGGCTATTTGCGCGGACAAATCGCCGCCGCACCCGGAGGCAACGGGGCGGCGTTTTTGGAGGCAACGATTCGACTAGTCGAGCTTGGGTGGGGCAGGTCAGACCCGGCTGTGCGACAGTTCTTCACGACCAGCTTCATCCCCGACGCGTCGCGCGAAATCGCACAAGTGTTTAACGAGCAGCAGCGCCTCTCCTGCGACGGCGCACGCGCCGCGCGCATCATGCGAGCACGGGCGATGCTCGACGTCGCTGCGCTGGCATCCCGTGTGCGCTGTCCAACCCTCGTGTTGCATGCCTCAGGCGATCTGGTGGTGCCCGCCGAGCGGGGCCGCGAGCTGGCTGCCGCCATTCCCGGCGCACGATTTGAAATGCTGGCGTCGAACAACCACATACCGATCCCCGGTGAGGCAGCCTTTGACCGGTTTTGCGAGGCAGTCACAGCATTCGTGGTGGCCCCTGCGCCCGCGCCGACGTTGAGGCTCACGCCGCGCGAGGGCGAACTGGCGCAGGCCGTGGCACTTGGCCTCGACAATCTGCAAATCGCCGCACGCCTCGGCGTTGCCGACAAAACAGCGCGCAACGCGTTATCCGCACTGTACGCGAAACTGGGCGTAGAGGGCCGGCCGCAAGCAATCGTCGCGCTTCGCGAACAGGGTTTCGGCAGCTAGATCTGTTTTTGGGACAATTGTCCTGTTGACCGCTCCTGTATTTTCGTCAGGAGCAGTCCGAATCGGGACAGCTGCCACGTAGACGCCGCAACGCGCCACTGTTGCAATACGAACCATTCAAACCGGAGGTTCGGACCATGTTCGTCAAACGCCCAGATGCCCGTCTTCTTTCGCTTAGCTTTGGTCAGGGGCCGCAGACAATGCTCGCGGTCGGCGGCTGGATCGGAAGCGGCGAGTTGTGGCATGAAGTTATCGGCTATTTGCCGCACTGGCGCTGCGTCACCTACGACCATCGCGGCAGTGGTGCAAGCACGCACAGCGGACCGATCACCGTCGCAGCGATGGTTGACGATCTGTTCGCAGCAATGGATGCCCAGCGCATTGATCGCTGCCTTCTGGCCGCTGAATCGTCCGGTGCCAGTGTGGCGCTTGAGGCCGTTCTGCGAGCACCCGAGCGCTTCACCGGCCTCGTACTTTGCGGTGGCGCGTGGAAGCGTCCGCTGCCCGGTCAGTATGACGCGTTTATCGGTCGCCTGCGCAAGAACTTTGACGCGGAGTTGCACGCCTTTGTGGACGGCTGCGTGCCGGAGGCAGATGGCGAGGATATGCGTCGCTGGGGCTATCACATACTGCGTCGCGCGTCACTGCAAAGTGCCATTGAACTGCTCGAATGCCGCAGTGCGTTGACCGTAGAGGATCGACTATCTGAGGTGAACGTGCCGACACTACTCATACACGGAACGAAGGACTACATTTCACCGCCCGCGCTTTCGCAGGAGCTGGCCAAAGCACTACCCGACGCGGCGCTTGAGTTGATGCCTGATCTCGGTCATGTGCCGATCGGCACCGCTCCGGCAGACGTCGCACGTCTAATCGCGAAGCGATTTGACTGCGTAGCGGTGAAGGCAGCGCGATGAAAGCGGGCGTGCACCACAGGAAATATGGCCATGCGTGTGCAATACGGAAAAGTTAAATCTCAGGCTAAGCACGGGAGCAGCCTCTGTAGTCCGAAACCTGTCAAAGTACGTCAAAGCGGAATAGCATGATCATCAACAATATCAGCACCATACTTCTAGTCACCGGTCTCGTCACCATGCTGCCGCTATTGCAGTTTCTGTTTCCAGCGATGTTCCTCAAGCTGTTCAACAAAATTGAAATCACGGACGAGGCAGGACTGTTCTTCGCGCGGCACTGGGGCATGATGGCGTTTGTCGTCGGCAGCCTGCTCGTCTACGCCGCAGGGCACCCCGAAGCGCGCTTGCCTATTGTTTCCGCTGCGCTGATCGAGAAGGCCGCGCTGGTGCTGCTGATCGCGCTTAACTGGAGCAAGCCGTTCGGCAAGGGCTTCGCTGTGACGCTGTTGTTTGATGGCGCGTGTTGCGTGATTTATGGGTTGTACTTGGCAGGCGTGGCGTAGGAGCATCGCGCGGAGTCGTTTGCGTAGAATTCGCGTCCCTCCTGATTTTTCCCCGCTCCGTCGCTGTCGTCGTGCTCATGCGCTGACGAGGGGCGGAGCGTTTGCGTTTTCATGCCCAAACCCGCTCCCAATTCACTCGAATCGCTGGCTCTAGGCCTCGATTTCGGCACCACCAACACCGTCGTCGCCATGTCTTCCGACGATGGCCAAGCGAAGGTGTTGCCGTTCTCTTTGGACGGCGACACACATGCCACGTTTCGCTCCGCGATGTGCTTTTGGGATGAAGATGGGGACGCAGCGCGCGACTTGCGTTTTGAGGCAGGGCCGTGGGCGATTGAGCGCTTTATTGATGATCCGCTCGATTGCCGTTTCTTGCAGTCGTTCAAGACATTTGCAGCGAGCAAATCATTCACCGAGACTCATATTCACGGCAAGAAATTTACGTTCGAGGATTTGCTCACGGCGTTCATCGAAAAACTGCGCGCGCATGCCGGGCCTGCGCTGGCGGATTTGCCGTTGCAACTCGTCGCCGGGCGTCCGGTGGCGTTCGCGGGCGTGAATCCGAACGAGACGCTGGCGCTGGAGCGCTACGAGCAAGCGTTCAAGCGCGTGGGTTTTGCGGAGATCACTTACGTGTATGAGCCCGTTGCTGCGGCGTATTTTTTTGCACAACGATTGACCAAAGCAGCCACTGTTTTGGTGGCGGACTTCGGCGGGGGGACGAGTGACTTTTCGATCATTCGCTTTGAACCGGGTTTGGGCGAAGGTGGATCGCTCAAGTCAATTCCACTGGCGCATTCCGGCGTGGCCGTTGCCGGTGACGTGTTCGATTACCGCATTCTGGAGCACGCAATCCTGCCGCAGCTCGGCCACCGCGCGCGGTTCAAAAGCATCGACAAAATTCTTGAAGTACCGACGCATTTTCACCACCGCTTTGCGCAGTGGAACCAGCTTGCGCTCATGAAATCGCCCGCCGTCATGCGCGATCTGCGCGAGTACCTGCGCTACGCGATTGAGCGCGACGGCCTCGCCAAGTTCATCACGATCATCGAGAACGATCTCGGCTATCCGTTGTACAAGGCCGTGGCCGACGCGAAAACTGCACTCTCCTCATCCCCCACCGCCACACTTGCATTCCGCGCTGAAGGCATGGGCTACGACCTTGCGCTCGACGCAACCATTGAGCGCGCCGCCTTCAATCAGTGGATTGCCGACGACCTGCAAAAAATTGAGGACGCGGTGGACGAAGCGTTGGGCGAAGCGAAGCTTGATGCGACCGATATTGACCGCGTATTCCTCACCGGTGGCACCTCATTCGTACCCGCCGTGCGTGAAATTTTCGACCAACGCTTCGATCCAAAAAAGATCGAAACCGGAGATCAGCTGGAGTCGATTGCGTACGGTCTGGCGCTCATCGCACGAAGCGAAAATCCGGCGGCCTGGCGCTCAAAGTAACCATCCCCCGGCAAAGCCGGGGGCTTTCAATACTGTGAGCCGCTCAAAGCGGCTAAACGGGGTCGCTCACGCGGCCCCAACTTTTGGTATCACCCTTCGGTGACTTGCTACTTCCACAGCCCAAGCTGCTCCAGC
>JANXUB010000161.1 GCA_025352105.1 Burkholderiales bacterium
CAGCACGTATTTCGTCGGCGTCATCCACGTGTTCCAGCGTGGCACCGTGCGCAAGCAACCATAAATCATGCCAGTGCAAAACAGGATGGCAATGGCGTCGGCGACCAATAGCCACAAGGTAATGGGCGTGACTTGCGGCCAACCAAAATGCAGCGCCGCAAGATGCAATCCCGCGATCGGGTACAGCAGCACAGCAATCAAACCTTCGCGCGAAAGCCAGGAGGTCTTGATGCGCGTTAGCGAATAGATCGCGTTCTTGCGATTGGCTAGATGCATCGTTGACGAAACGAGACCTGCGGTGATGAAAAGTCCCGCAATCAACGCACCCTTGTAGAACGTCGCGCCATCCATACGAATGTGGTCCGCCATCAAGGAGGCGATCAGCAGCCACACCAGCAAGCCTAGCCCTGCACCCGACGACACCGTAAAAAAGATAACAGAGAGCGCGGGCTTCATTGTTTGAGCTCGGTTTTATTTGGGGCGGACGGCTGTTCGAGCCCCTCTCCCTTGAGGGGAGAGGGGTTGGGGAAAGGGTGACGGTGGAGCACGAGCCAGATTTGCTCCAGCACTCCCACGCGATTCTCAGCCCACTCGTTATTCCAAACGTGCAACACCGCAAATCCGTTAAGGCGCAAAAACTGATCTCGCTTCGTATCGTATTCACGTTGAAAATCATGTTGACCGCCATCAAGCTCGACGATAAGTTTTCTGGACAACGCTACGAAGTCGACGATGTATGGCCCAATTGATTGTTGCCGCTTGAACTTGATGTCCGAGAAACGTTTTGCCCGCAGTGCTTGCCAGAGTTCGTGCTCCCACGGTGTGGGAGCGCCGCGCATTTGCTTGGCAAAACGTAGTCGTTTCGCTGCGTTCCCCCTCTCCCCCAGCCCCTCTCCCTCCGGGGGAGAGGGGAGTAAAACCGCCTGGTTGCTCATAGCTGAATTAGGCGGTTGACAAAGGCTTTTGCTTTATCGCTCAAGCCTTGACGCAATGGCGATTCCGTCGTCACTTCAACCGGTTTGCGCGGTGAGAGATAGGCGTTGGTCGGCTTGTAACCCAAGTCGTCAAGCATCGACTGCCTGCCACGCGAGTCGGCAAGCACAGAGACTTTTGATTGCGGATCGTCGTAGTCGCCAAAGTGTCTGGCGTGGGTTGGACAGGCGAGCACGCAAGCGGGCTGCCGATCTTCAACGGCCAATTGTTCATCGTAAATTCGATCGACGCAGAGCGTGCATTTTTTCATCACGCCCTGATCCTGATCAAGTTCACGCGCGCCGTAAGGGCACGCCCAGGCGCAGTAGTTGCAGCCCATGCAGCGACTCGGATCGACGAGCACGATGCCGTCTTCGGCGCGTTTGTAGCTCGCGCCCGTCGGACATACCGTGACGCAGTGCGCTTCCTCGCAGTGCATGCAACTCATCGGCACGTTGACGGTTTTGGAGAGTGGCTGATGCCCGCTCGCGTCGGATGACGAACCGCAGCGATGTGGCGAGTAAGTCGGATCGCCTTCAATTTCGTAGCTGCGAATCCGGTTGTACCAAGTGCCACTCGGCGCCTTGCCCCAAGCGTCGTAATCCGGCGCGCCGCCCATCAGCGACTGGCCGTTCCACTCTTTGCAGGCAACCGCGCAGGCGTGACAGCCAACGCAGGTATCGAGATCGATAGCGAGGCCGAGCCTCATGATCCGAACTCCAGTTTTGGCCAGATGCCCGTTTCGTCCGCCTTGCGAATGCGCACGCGCAGGTCGTACCAGGCCGCTTGCCCAGTGATCGGGTCGCTGTTGGAGAAACGCTCACCGCTTTTGGCGCGTGTGCTCTCCGATATCAGGTGATTGAGCAGGAAGCCGACGGTCGCCTCCGATGCATTTTTCTCAAGGCCCCAAGCCTCGCTCATCTTGCCAATCGCGTTCCAGGTCCACACGGTGTTTGCCTCGACGCCTTCCATTGTTTTCATCTGGCAACGAATTTTTCCATTGGAGGACTCGACCCACACCCAGTCGAGATCATTGAGTCCCAGTTCGCGAGCTTTGCTCGTTGCAACGTACAAATAGTTTTGCGAAATGATTTGCCTCAGCCACGCGTTCTGCGAGTCCCACGAGTGATACATCATCATCGGACGCTGGGTGATGGCGTGTAGCGGGTATTCAGCCCCTCTCCCTTGGAGGTAGAGGGGTTGGGGAGAGGGTGACGGTGGCTCGCTGCAATCAACGTGTTCCGCAACGCCATCATCCCCCTCTCCCCCCGCCCCCGGCGCGCACTTGCGCCAGTCGGCTTCTGCACCGGGGGGGAGGGGAGAAAACGGCGAATACCAGGCTGGCAGCGGATCGAAATATTCTGTGAGCCGCGCCTTGTCGACCTCACGCGTTGGCTGAGGCCCTGCGTACAAACCTTGACCCGCCAGACGAAACTTTTGCAATGGCTCGGAGTAAAGCTGCGCGATGATCGGATCGGGCTTGGGGATAAAGGCAGCGTCCGCAGCCGCTTGCAAATAATCGCGATTCACCCCACGCATCCAGCGCTGATTCTCCGGCCAGTGATGCGCGAAAAAACTCTCAGCCTTGATGTAGTCCTGCCACTGGTTCGGGTTCGGTTCTCCGCGCAATGATTTCTCACCGTCTTTGCCGCGAAAGCCACCGAGAAATCCGATGCCCGGTGCGCGTTCGTAGTTCACGATGAAGTCGGTGTAGCCCGCAAATTTTTTCTCGCCATCGGGTTTGATGAATGCCGGAAATTTAAGACGCGCCGCGAGCTCGACCAGCACGTCCTGCCAGGGGCGTACATCACGATCCAGCGGCAAAATCGGATGACGAATGGCGTCCGCTGCGGCATCCGGTTCGCTGATAGGTCGATCAAGAAAACTGATCGCGTCGTAGCGCTCGAGATAGGTGGTGTCGGGCAGCACAAGATCGGCGAAACGCACCATCTCGGAATCAAACGCATCGGCCACAACGAGAAACGGAATCTTGTGATTACCTGCCTCATCTTTCGCCTTCAACATGCCCTGCGTTTCCGCCGTGTTCATTGCGCTGTTCCATGCCATGTTCGCCATGAACAGGATCAGCGTGTCGATCCTGTAGGGATCGCCCTCCACGGCGTTTTTAATCACGGCGTGCATCATGCCGTGCGATGCCAGCGGTGCATCCCACGAGTACGCCTTGTCGAGGCGCAGCGCGTTGCCGTCGGCGTCGAGGGCAAGCTCTTCGGGGCGCGTTGGAAAGCCGAGTGGCGTTTTTGACAACGCTGTGTTCGGCGCGTTGATCAGACTCGCGTCGTTTTCGGGCAATTGCGCTGGCGGGATCGGGCGAGGGAAGGGCGCTTTGCTGCGGAAGTTTCCGGGGCCGTCGAGCGCGCCGATGAGCATTTGGATTAGGTGCAACGAACGACACGTTTGAAAGCCGTTCGCATGCGCGCTGATGCCGCGCATCGCGTAGAACGCGACCGGGCGACCGACGACTTTGTCGTGAACGTTGCCGTAGATGTCTGTCCACTCGCACGGCAGTGCGATGGTTTCCTTGAACGCAACGTGGGCAATTTCAGCGGCGATGCGGCGAATTTGTTCGGCGGGAACGCCGCAGCGGGACGCGACGGTTTCTGGGGCGTATTCTTTTGTGGAATAGCGTTCGAGAATTAAAGAGAAAACTGTGCGAACCGCTTGAGCCCCTCCCCCTTGAGGGGGGAGGGGTTCGGGAGCGGGTGACGGCTGCTGCACGGAGCCGACTTGACTCGATGAGCCACCATCACCCTCTCCCCTAGCCCCTCTCCCCTCAAGGGAGAGGGGAACAGAACCACTCCACACAAGCGCAGGCGCAACCCCCTTCTCCATGCGCTGCGGCGACTCCGAATTTTGGTCCCACACAAGCGGCTTACCTTCCGCATCGCGATAAAACAATCCGTCCTGCGACGTGCCCAGTGCATCGATCACGAGCCAAGGCGCGTTGGTATATCTCGCCAGATACTCGTGATCAATCTGATCGTTCAGCAACAGTTCGTGCACGATGGCTAACGCGAACAATCCATCGGTGCCCGGACGAATCGGAACCCATTCATCGGCAATCGCGCTGTAACCCGTTCGCACGGGATTGACCGACACAAACTTTGCGCCGCGTGATTTGAGTTTGTCGAGGCCGATTTTGATGGGGTTGCTTGAGTGATCTTCCGCCACACCCCACAACACAAAATACTTGGCACGATCCCAGTCCGGTGCGCCGAATTCCCAGAACGAATAGCCAATGGAGTAGAGGCCTGCGGCGGCCATGTTCACCGAGCAAAAGCCGCCATGTGCCGCCCAGTTCGGCGTGCCGAATTGCTGCGCCCACAAACCAGTGAGTGCCTGCATCTGATCGCGACCCGTGAAGAACGCGAGCTTTTTTGGATCGGTCGCGCGGATGTGTGCGAGACGTTTGGTCAGCAAATCAAGCGCGTCATCCCACGAGATCGGATCGTAGAGGCCGTCGCCCCGCTCGGTGCCGGGACGGCGAATCATCGGGTGTTGCAGCTTCGCTTTCGAATACTGCTTCATGATCCCCGCGCTGCCTTTGGCGCAGAGCACGCCCTGATTGACGAGGTGATTGCGGTTGCCCTGAATGAAGCGGACGTGGGGTTTTCCGTCTTTCTCCTCGGTCGTCACATTGATGCCGCAGCGACATGCGCACATGTAGCAGGTGGTGTGATGAAGCGTCTGAAGCGTGCGGTTTTCGAAGCGGATTTCGCGCTCGCCTGCGGGCGTTAGCGGCGTCGATGAGGTCTTGGTCGAGGGTGCGGAAGGAGACAAAGCGAGTGGGCCTAGAGTGGGCCTTGAGTGGGCGTATTGGGCGGAAGCTGTGAGCCGTCAACCAGATTGGTCGACAGGATGATTGTGCCGCAGTCATCCATATGAGTTGGCCACGAGGCGACGATTATGGAACGGACAGGTTCGATTTAGGTAAATGAAGAAACTTTTTGTGCGCGCCCAGCACCCTCGTCATGAGTTACAGCTTTTGGCTGAAGCGGCCATTCTTATTGGGCTCAAGGCTAAATCGGCTATTTATCAACAATCAATAAAACCAGCCTTTAGCCCCTAAGCAACAGTCATTACGTGTCAAAGTTGTTCTTAGTGGCGGATAAATCTGGCAGAAAAGTTCACCGAGTCTGCAATCGGTGAGACCGCAGAGCGCGCCTTAGCGGAAGTGCAAAGCCTACGATTTCCGGAGTATCCGTCCTACATCCATGCCCAAAGACGCTTTGTATGCTTGGTCTAACCCGTGATCGCCCATCGGTGGTTTTTTTGCATTTTTTTGGGGAGAGGCAAAGTAGACGTAACGCGATCCACGGATTGCGGCATTTATTTTCAAAACCCCAAAACCAGTTGCGTTCCGCATGCGTATCTCAAGCATCTAAATCGCCCTCAGCGCGTCCACAGTGTCCTGTCCCAATTTGTTTCCTCAAGGAGCCTTCATGAAGTCTGTCCACCTTAAAAATCTCGGCAAAACGGCGCTAACCGCCGCGCTGCTGAGTGCAGCATTTGTTGCCATTCCCGCGCAGGCCTCAAGCCACCGCGAGGCACCCACCATCACGCAATACCCGAAGATGGACGGCACTGACGTCTACGCGTTCAAGAGCTACGAACCGGGGCGTGCCGGGTTTGTAACGCTGATCGCCAACTACATTCCGCTGCAGGATTCGTACGGCGGCCCGAACTATTTCACGATGGATCCGGACGGCATCTACGAGATCCACATTGACAACAACGGCGACGCCGTCGAAGACCTGACGTTCCAGTTCAAATTCAAGCAAACGTCAAAAGATGTTTCGCTCATGATCGGCGGTAAGAGCATCGCCATTCCGCTGCGCTACGCCGGTGGCATCACGGACGTGAATCCACCAACGCTGAACCAGAGCGAGAGCTTCACCGTCACCATGATCAAAGGGCCGCGCCGTCAGCCCTCTGGCGTCGCCGGAATGCTCACCAATGTGGCCGGTGGCGCAAGCGAATTCCAGAAGCCAATCGACAACGTCGGTAACAAGACGATTCCTGACTATGCGTCGTACGCGAACAAGCATATGTACAACGTCAACATTCCCGGCTGTGCAACGCCCGGCAAAGTGTTCGTCGGCCAGCGTCGCGAAGGATTCGGCGCCAACCTGGGCGAAATCTTTGATCTGGTCAACATTCCGACGGCGAAGGTCATTGGTAGCCGCACCGGCTCGACCAATACCCTGGATACCAAAAACGTTACATCCATCGCAATGGAATTGCCTATTGCCTGCGTCACCTCGGCGAGCGATAGCGTCATCGGCGTCTGGAGCACGGCCAGCCTGCCCCGATCACGTTTAGTGGGCGGCAAAGACACGCCACTGCGCAACATCATACTCGACAACAATCTGGTTCAGGTGTCACGCCTCGGTTCGCCGCTCGTGAACGAATTGGTGATCGGTCTTAAAGATAAAGATACGTTCAACGGCAGTCAGCCAAAGGACGACGGTCAGTTTGCTGATTACGTGACCAATCCAACGTTGCCAGCCTTGCTCGAGCTGCTCTACGGTGCTGATGGTGTGAAAGCGCCGTCGGTGTTTCCGCGTACGGATCTCGTTGCAGCCTTCCTGACCGGCGTTGCCAGCGTCAACCAACCGAAAAATGTGGTGGGCTCGGAAATGCTTCGTCTGAACACAGCATTACCAGCAACAGCAAAAGGCAGCCAGAACAGCCTTGGCGCTGCCGCGTGCTTCGTCAATGGCGCGCTGACGCTTGGCAATACAGGTTGCGATCCAGCGGGTTTCCCGAATGGTCGCCGTCCAGGCGATGATGTGGTGGACATCGCGCTTCGTGTCGTCATGGGTTATCTATTGCCACCGGGCGCTGGAAAGCCCGCGAGCGCAACGCTTCCGTATACCGATGGTGTGCTCGTGGAAGATAGCCAGTTTGACAACGCCTTCCCGTACCTGCGCCACCCGATCCCAGGTTCGCCGAACGGCAAGAACGGAGAGCCAGCCAACCAGTAAGTTGAGCTGAGTCGAAAGTTTTGTCACCGCGCCAATTTCCCCCTGAGGCGCGGTGACATCTTCCTCCTTAAGCGAGCATGAAATGAAACTAGAGCGACAGCGGTTCGGTCGGTACGGTGCCCTGATGGTGTTGCTTTGTGTGGCGACGTTTGGCGGCGTAACGATCGCCGCGCCTTACGTGCCGACGAGTGATTCTGCGCCGCTGGAAACACTCGCGACCCGAATCAATGATTCAGCGCGTGGCGGAGCGTCGAATGCACCTGCCGCGTCCGGACCCTCGAGCCGTGCAATGAGAACATTGCTTGCACGCGACCCGAAAAATCTCGATCTTGCTGTCCGTATCGCTCAGGTCTACATGGCTCGTGCCCGCAGCGAATCCGATCCCCGTTTTCTTGGGCAGGCGCAAGCCGCATTGACCCCGTGGTGGTCGCAAAGCGAACCGCCTGTTCCTGTCCTTCTGCTCCGTGCGACGATTCGCCAGAGCAATCATGATTTCAAGAATTCACGCCTTGACCTAGAACAAGCCGTGAAGCGCGAACCCAACAATGCGCAGGCGTGGCTAACACTTGCCACGGTGCAACAAGTGACCGGTGACATCAAAGGCGCAGCCGACAGTTGCAACAAACTGCTGCCGCTGACCGCTCGCCTGATCAGCACAACATGTATAGCGGCTGTCGATGGCGCACGCGGGCAGGCAGCCAAAGCGTTCGATTCGATCAACGCTGCGATGGCGGAGCCAGAAAGCGCGCGAGGCGCGAACGTCGGCGTGCGCACCTGGGCATTGACGCTACAAGCTGAGCTGGCTGACCGCCTTGCTCGCCCAGTCGACGCAGATCGGCTCTATCGTGCCAGCCTCGCGCTTGACTCAGCTGACGCATACACCGTGGCGGCTTACTCAGACTTTTTGATCGACGTGGGCCGCGCGAAAGAAGTGCTCGCATTGATCCCAGCCGCGACGCGCGTTGATACGTTGCTTTTACGCCGGGCCATTGCCGCAAAAATTTCCGCCTCGCCCGACGCCGCTCAGGCCGAAGCAGACTTGACGCAACGTTTCGCAGCCTCTCGCGCACGCGGCGATCGCCTTCATCTGCGCGAAGAGGCACGCTTCGTACTGGCCGTTAAAAATTCGCCCGACGAAGCCGTCAACCTCGCGCTCGACAATTGGACCGTGCAGAAAGAGCCGCTCGATGCGCGCATTGCACTCGAAGCCGCCGTCGCTGCACGAAAACCGAAAGCAAGCCGCGAAGTTGTGCAATGGGTTGTCAGCAATCAACTGCAAGGCGACAAGTTAGGCCAACTCGTTTCACAAGCGCGCGCCCTATGATGCGTCGAGCAATCCTCACTTTGGCAACGATTGCGTGGCTGTGTTTCACGCCGCTGGCGCAGGCGCACAAGGCAAGTGACAGCTATTTATCGCTCAAAGTCGAAGGCGCAAAAGTCACCGGTCAATGGGACATCGCGCTGCGCGATCTTGACCTCGTACTGGAGCTTGATCGCAATGCTGATTCAGTGATTGACTGGAGCGAAGTGCGCTCGCGGCACGCCGAAATTGCCGCTTATGCGATGCAGAATCTCGATCTGCAATCGCGTGGTAGCGCTTGTCCAATCACCATCGGTGATCAGCTCATCGACACGCATAGTGATGGCGCTTACGCTGTACTCAAACTCGCGGCAACCTGTCGCGAAAATGTTGAAGCACTGACGGTCAACTACCGGTTGCTATTTGAGGCTGACGCACAGCATCGCGGCCTGCTGAAACTGGAAACACCGGGCAAAGGCAGCAGCGATTCGCCACACGTTGTGAGCGCGGTATTCCCTGCTGATCACGGCACGCAATCTTTCACGCTAGCCAGTGGCAGCACGCTCGCGCAACTTGGCACCTACATCGCGGACGGCGTCAAGCACATCGCCATCGGTTTTGATCACATTCTTTTTTTGGTCGCGCTATTGCTGCCTGCAGTGTTCACGCGTGAGGGCCGTCGCTGGGTGCCTGTCGTAGATTTTCGCACCGCGTTGTGGAGTGTGTTGAAACTGGTCACCGCGTTCACGATTGCCCACTCGATCACGTTGTCACTCGCCTCGCTGGATGTTGTGCGCCTGCCGTCCCGACTCGTGGAGTCGCTCATCGCAGCGTCGGTGCTTGCTACGGCGCTTGACAATATTTGGCCGTTCCTGCCTCGTAAACGTTGGCTCGTGGCGTTCGCGTTCGGCCTGATTCACGGCTTCGGTTTTGCCAGCGTTTTGGCTGACCTTAATTTGCCCAGTTCATCGCTCGTGCTCTCGTTGCTCGGTTTCAATATTGGGGTCGAAATCGGCCAATTAATTCTCGTCGCCATCGTGGTGCCGTTGGCATACGTCTCACGTAGCTCAACAGCGTATCCGCGCTTCGCTCTGCAGACGGGTTCCGTCGTGATCGCTGCCGTGTCGCTTGGCTGGTTGCTGGAACGCAGCCTCAATTTGCAGCTGATGCCGTTTTAGTCAATCCCCATTTTCAACCCAATACTGTTCGTTTAGGCGATTTTCATTGAATTTCCGTTCGGGCTGAGCTCGTCGAAGCCTCGCGGCGTACCACCAACGCTTCGACGGGCTCAGCGCGAACGGCATTAAGCGAACAGTATTGATTTTCACCCCCTTACCGCGCCCCACTTCATTTGAAACACAAGGAAAATTTATGAACAAAAGAACCACCCATATAGCAGTGGCTGCACTCGCGGTCATTGGTCTCAGTGCTGCCGCTCCGTCCTACGCGCAGTGGTACGTCGGCGGCAGCATCGGCAAATCAGATATCAAGTTCAACAACGCCGCGCAATCGGATCAATTCCTTGATCTGGGCTTCACCAATCCAAGCACGGTCAGCGATACTAAAGATACCGGGTATCGCGTGTTCGGTGGCTATCAGTTGCACAAATACATTGCAATTGAAGCTGCCTATGTTGACCTGGGTCGTTTCAGTTTCCGCACCGATGTCACGCCGCGTGGTTCGTTGGCTGGATCAACGCGAATTGACGGTTTTGAGTTGTCGGCCGTTGGCACCGTGCCAATTGGTGATCGCTTTGGCGTATTCGCACGTATTGGCGTGCTGGCGGCACAGACAAAAACCTCATACACGGGTGGCGGCTCCATCGAGACGCTACTTGGTGGAGAAAATCAGCGCAAGCGCAGCACAGATTTGTCGTACGGGTTGGGTATCAACTACAACATCAACAAGAATCTTTCGGTACGCGCCGATTGGTCGCGGTACGAAAAATTGGGCAGCGTGCTGACCGGCGGTCGCACCAATGCGAACCTCTACGCGTTGGGTGTGGTCTACCGCTTTTAGGCGCTTGAACCGTATGATCGTAGGGTACGTATTTCGGTAATACCGTGCCCGTTTTTCCTGGACAGACGGCGGGCAACTACCCGCCCTACGATCCGATCGGTTATTTTTCGCTCATGCGTAAGACGATTTACAAATAATTCTTACAAACCAATGTTTAACACTTTCAAAGCGAATGCACGTTTTGCCCTTGGCCTGCCACGCCGGTTGGCACGACTTCGCCAAGTGCATTTCGCGATGGCGCTGCTCTGCTCATCCGGAGTGTGGGCGGGTGGCGAGCAAACGCTCGAGAAGGTAGTCGTAAGCGGAACGGTTACTGCATTGGGCTTCTCCGATGCGGCCAGCGTCGGCACGGTCACGCAAAAACAGCTCGAAGCGCGAACGGTATATCGGCCGGGCGAGCTGCTTGAATCGGTGCCTGGGCTGATCGTGAGTCAGCACAGCGGAGAGGGCAAAGCCAACCAGTTTTATCTGCGCGGATTCAACCTCGATCACGGCACCGACATGCGCACGACCATCGACGGCATGATCGTGAATCAACGCTCGCACGCACACGGGCAAGGCTGGACTGACGTTAACTTCCTGATTCCCGAACTCGCCAAGAGCCTGGAATATCGCAAAGGGCCGTACTACGCGAGCGAAGGTGACTTTGCGTCTGCTGGCTCGGTAAGCCTCAAATACACCGATAGCCTTATGCAAGGTATTGCTAGCGTCGGGCTTGGCCAAAACGGATTTCGTCGCGTATTGCTGGCCGATTCGCCAGCGTTCGCCGGCGGCAAATTGCTTTATGCGCTGGAAGGGCTGGGTAACGACGGCCCATTCGTGAATCCCGATCAATTTCGCAAGTTGAATGCTGTGTTGCGTTACAGCCGTGGCGACGAAGCTAATGGCTTCAACATCACAGCAATGGCCTACAAAGCGAAGTGGAATTCCACCGACCAGATTGCACAACGCGCGATCGACAGCGGGCTCATTCGCAATCGCTTCGATGCAATTGACCCCACCGATGGTGGCGCGTCGCATCGATACAGTCTGTCGGGCGCATGGCGAGCAGCTGACGAAACTTCGAGCACACAAATCAGCGCGTATCTCATTGACAACAAGCTCGAACTGTTCTCAAACTTCACCTATTTTCTCGACAACCCGGTGGACGGCGATCAGTTCGCGCAGCCAGACCATCGGCGCACTGCGGGTTTGAATGCAACGCACTCCCGACGGATGTCGGGGCTGCGACTGGAATCTGAAAACACCTTCGGCCTGCAACTGCAAAGCGACAATGTTTTCAACGGCCTGCTCAACACCAAAGCAAGGAAAACAATCGGCGTGACGCGTCAAGATCACATCGTTGAGAGCAACGCGGGCGTGTTTGTGGAGAACGCGACAAAGTGGACTCCGTGGTTTCGCACAGTAGCGGGACTGCGTGGCGACAGTTATCGATTCAAGGTCAGGAGCGACAACGCTGACAACTCCGGAACCGCCACTGCGACGATGGTCAGCCCGAAGCTAAGTCTTGTATTCGGCCCTTGGTCGAAGACCGAGTTTTATGTGAATGCGGGCAGCGGTTTTCATAGTAACGATGCTCGCGGCACCACCATCAAATTCGACCCGAAGACGGGCGATGCCGTAGATCGCGTGACGCCACTGGTGCGTTCGAAAGGCGCGGAGCTGGGCTTGCGCGGCAACTGGTTACCCGGATTGCAAACATCGCTGTCGGTTTATCACCTTGATCTCGGCTCGGAACTATTGTTCGTCGGTGATGCGGGTACGACGGAGGCGAGTCGCCCAAGCAGACGTTTGGGCTTCGAGCTGGCGAACTACTACAAGCTGTCGAATTGGCTGACGGTCGATGCGGATGTGGCGTTTGCGCGCGCAAGATTCCGTGACTATGATCCGATTGGCAACCGCATCCCCGGAGCGGTGGAGGGCGTTGCGTCGCTGGCGGTCGCAGTCGACAACCTCGGCCCCTGGTTTGGCGCGGCGCAGCTGCGCTACTTCGGCCCGCGTCCATTGATTGAAGATAACAGCGTGCGATCAAGCAGCACAACGGTGATTAATGCCCGGCTGGGCTATCGATTAACACCGAAGTCGCGCGTTGAAATTGAGGGCTTTAATCTCGCCAATCGCACGGCTTCCGCCATCGATTACTACTACACGTCACGCCTGCGGGGCGAGGCTGCGGCTGGCGTCGATTCAATTCACTTTCATCCCATCGAGTCGCGTTCGTTTCGACTCTCGTACGTGATGAATTTTTAGCGCTACAGCAGCACCTGAGTGCCCAGTTCAACAACGCGATTGGGTGGCAAATTGAAGTATCCCGCCGCGCCCTCGGCTTGCCGGGTCATCCACGCGTAGATTGCGCAGCGCCATCCTGGGAGCCCCCCCGGCGCTTCCTGAATTACAGATCGGGCGATAAAGTAGGTTGTTTCCATCGGGTCGATATCCACGCCCATTTCGCTGCCCCAAAAGAGCGCGGCAGGAATATCCGGCATTTCGCGAAATCCAAAATGCAGGCAAAACGACCATAGGCCCGGTCCGACGGCGTTGACGGCGAGTCGATGCGCGTCGTTGATGTACGGCACGTCCTCAGTGCGCACATGCAGCAGAACGATCCGCTCATGCAGTACGTGGTAATGCTTGAGATTGTGGAAGAGCGCGCTGGGTACCAACAACGGATCGGACGACAGGTATACGGCGGTGCCCGACACGCGCGGTACGTCCTTTAGTATTGAGCCCGCGAATCCGTCCACTGGAAGGTCGAGTTTGCTGCGCTGGGCACTCACCAGATTCGAGCCCTTTTTCCACGTCATGAGCATCAAAAAGATCGCGCTACCGAGCAACAGCGGGAACCAGCCGCCGTCCGCAATTTTGGTCAGGTTTGACGCGAAGAACGTAGTCTCCAGCACACCAAAAATCGCGAGCAAAGCCAGCAGCGGATAGCGGTATTTCCCGCGCGCAGTGATGAAGACAATCGCAGCGAGGATCGAGGTAATGATCATCGTGCCAGATACGGCAATGCCGTAAGCCGCCGCGAGCGCGCTGGACGAACGGAACTCAAGCACCAGCAGAATCACGCCGATCAGCATGATCCAGTTCACGCTACCAATGTAGATCTGGCCGCGTTCACGATCTGAGGTGTGGCGCACGTTGACTCGCGGCAAGTAACCCAGACGCGACGCCTGCTGTGTGAGCGAGAAGGCGCCCGAAATCGTCGCCTGCGAGGCGATGACGGTGGCCGCTGTAGCTAGCACCACCAGGGGTAGCAGGAAGCCGTCGGATGCCATCAGGAAGAACGGATTTTTGACAGCCGTTGCGTCCCGCAATACTAATGCGCCCTGGCCGAAGTAATTGAGCACCAGCGACGGGCAGACAAGGCCGTACCATGCGATGCGCACAGCCTTCGCGCCGAAGTGACCCATATCGGCGTACAGGGCTTCGCCCCCGGTCAGCGCTAGAAACACGGCGGACAGCAGAACAAACATACTGCCCGGGTGTTCGACGGCGAACATCAGCGCGTACATCGGGTTCAGCGCCTTCAATACGACAGGCGTTTGCACAATGCTTTGCACGCCCATTACAGCGAGCGTCACAAACCAGACCATCGTAATGGGGCCAAACAGCGCTCCGACACGCCCTGTGCCATGGCGCTGAATCAGGAACAACGCGATCAGTACGCCGATGGTGATCGGGATAATGAATTTCTCAAACTGCGGCGTGGCCACGCTGATGCCTTCCACCGCAGAGAGCACTGAAATGGCCGGGGTAATAATCGCGTCGCCGTAGAACAGGGCGGCGGCGAAAACGCCCGCTGTGACGACAAATGCAGCCAGTCGATCACCGTGTTTGCGCTCTTTGACCAGTCGATGTGCCAATGCGGTGAGGGCAAGCACGCCGCCCTCCCCATCGTTGTCCAGCTTGAGGATCAGCCAGACGTATTTAACTGAAATGATCAGCATGATCGCCCAGAACAGCGCCGACAAAGTAGCCAGCACATTAGCCTCGTTGAGCGCGAGCGCATGCGGGCCGGTGAAGGCTTCTTTGAACGCGTACAGCGGGCTGGTCCCGATGTCGCCGTAAACGATGCCGAGGGCGGCGATCGTTAGCACAGCAGTGCTCGATTTTGTGTGAGTGGACGATGACAAGCGATTCCCTTTTTTTATTTTCAGGTCTGATGGCGCCGATGCTAGGGCGAGAAACGGTAGCCAACGCCGATTTCCGTCAGAAAATGTTGTGGCTGCGCGGGGTCGTTTTCGAGTTTGTGCCGCAGGTGCCCCATGTGGATGCGCAAGTAGTGACTGCGCTCGACATAGCCCGGCCCCCAAACTTCAGAGAGTAACTGTCGTTGCGTGACAACGCGACCCGCGTTGGTGATCAGCGTCGTGAGCAACCCATATTCAATCGGGGTCAGATGCACCGCAGCGCCCGCGCGCTGCACCGTGCGTGCTCCGAGATCAACCACGACATCAGCAAACGAGTATTGAGCGCTGGCGCCAGCATCACTACTTTTGGCGGCACGTCGCACATGCGCACGCACGCGGGCCAGCAACTCGGCCACACTGAACGGTTTGGTCAAATAATCATCCGCACCCGCGTCCAGCGCTTCGACTTTTTGCTGTTCACCCGTGCGCGCGGAGAGCACCAAAATCGGCACCGGTGACCATGCACGGAGTTCACGAATAAGCGTGACGCCGTCGCCGTCCGGCAAGCCCAGATCAGCAATCACCAGATTAGGCTGTGCTGACGCGCATGCGGCCAGCCCCTGACGCACGGTGGTCGCTTCAAACACTTGCCAGTGCTCATCTTCAAGCGCCATGCGCACGAACCGGCGAATCTGCGCGTCGTCTTCGATCAACACCAGGGTGAGTCCTGCGCCTGGATTCTTTGCTGGCGACTGCAGTTCATTGTTGTTTGTTTCGAGAGGCGTTGTCATCACGATGGCTCCGACATTGCCGTCGCGCTCGCTCGAAGCCCGGCTTGAGTTGCGTAAGACGGAAGCGGCAAGTCAAACGAAAACACTGCGCCTCCATCGGGTCTATTGCTTGCGTAAATCTTACCCTTGTGCGCCGTCACGATGGCCTTGCAGATCGACAAACCCAAGCCGACACCGGGCTTCGCGCTCTCCTGCTCGCCACGCGTAAATTTGTCGAACAACGTTTCCACGTCCTGATCGGGTAGTCCGGGACCTCGATCTGCGATGTTGACGGTTAGCGTGTTTTCGGCGGTTGATGCAGTCACCTCAATCGGCGAATTTTCTGGCGCGTACTTCAACGCGTTTTCAATCAAATTTGCAAATACGCGTTCCATCAGCGCGGCGTCAATTTGCACCAGCGGCAGGCCTTGAGGCAAACGAACATCAATCACGCGGCCATTCAATGAGGGTTGCAACGCACGAAGCGTCACGCCAACCACTTCCTCAATTGACTGCCAGTCTTTGCGCAATCGCACCTCACCACTCTCAAGCCGCGCCATGTCGAGTAGATTGTTCACCATTGTGTGCATGCGCAGGGCAGAGCTGAATACTTCGCTGGTCAACTCGGTTTGCGACGCAGAAAGTGCTGGCTTCGAATGTGCGAGCGATTCAGTCAGACCGATCAACGCGGTGAGTGGCGTGCGCAGGTCATGCGACAGCGCGGCCAGCAGCGAATTGCGCAGGCGCTCCGATTCGACATTGACCAGCATTGATTGTGCGACCTGCACAAAGTGAACGCGCTCAAGCGCAATGGCGATCAGGCTGGCAAACGTTTCGATGTAGCGGCGCTGCTCGGGAATTAGCAGCCAGCGCGGATTTTCTGGCCGCAATACCAGAATGCCACGCAGTCGCACTGGGGCTTTGAGCGGCACGTATCGGTAGTGATTGGCCGGAAGCGTGTCGGTGGCAAATCCCACTTCCTTTTCGTGATCAAACGCCCATTGCGCCACCGTCAAATCGACCGCCTGTTGACCCGTGGCTAATGCGTGCGTCGGGTTTTGCAACTGTTCGTTGGCGCCGGGCAGAATGAGCGCGACTTCTTTACCGAAGGTGTTGCTTAACACTGCAATGCTGCTGCCGATGATTTGCTCGTTTTGCAGCGCGCTGGCGAGGTCTCGAGCAAAGCCGAACAGGGTCTGTGCCCGCGTCTCGCGATGGCTGGCGATGCGCGCCTGAAAGCGCAGCCCCGCGGTCAGATGCCCGATGATGAGGCCGACTAAAAGCATCACCGAGAAAGTGACGACGTACTGAGCGTCTTCAACGGCAAATGAAAAGCGCGGCGGCACAAAAACGAAGTCAAACGCCAGCACATTCACAACGGCGGCGAGCGCAGCGGGCGCGCGTCCATAGCGCATCGCTACGAATACGACACACAGCAAAAAAACCATCACTACGTTGGCGAGCGCCAGCCTGCCGTGAAGCGGCAGGCATAGCAGCGTCGTGACCGCACAGGCAGCGAGCGTTAGCGCGTAGCGCCACCTATGAAGCTTTGATCCAGCCGTCGGCGCGCCTTCGCGCTCGTCATCTATCGGGTTTCGACGAATAGAGCTGGTGAGCGGACGAGTCGATGGGTCGGCGCTGCGACCGACTTCAATGCGATCAAGTTCGGGCGCAAGCCGGGCCAGGTCGCGGGACAGCCCGCTACCGTGGCGCTTCCACCACAGCGCGAGCGTTGAAATCCCCGATTGCTCGCCGGGCACGGTGCTCGCCAAGGCGTTCCCGAGCACAATTTTGCTGAGGTTGTGGTTACTGGCATAGTCGGAAATTGCTCGTGCGGGTGCGTCGCTTGCCAGTACGGCCGTGCGCGCCTGCAAATCTTCCGCCAGTTTGAGCACGTTGAGTATGGCCTCGCGCTTGCTTGCAGGAAGGCGCTGTAGCGCCGATGTCTCAACATACACCGCGTGCCAGGAAACGCTTAGCTGGTTGGCAAGTCGTGCGGTACTGCGTACGACCTGTTCAGCGTTTGCCGTCGGCCCGACGCATGCCAAAAGCCCTGCCTCAGTTTTCCAGACGCGATTGATGTCCTCGGCATCGCGATAGGTTTGTACATCGTCTTCGACGCGATCAGCGGTACGGCGCAGCGCTATTTCGCGTAGCGCCATCAAGTTTCCCTTACGGAAAAATCCCTTTGCGGCTCGCGCTGCCTGCTCGGGCATATAGACCTTGCCTGCCTTCAGGCGCTTCAAAAGTTCATCCGCTGGAAGGTCTACGAGCACGACCTCGTTGGCGCCGTCAAATACGTGATCTGGTACCGTTTCCATTACGCGAACCTGCGTAATGCCGCCCACTACATCGTTCAGACTTTCGAGGTGCTGCACATTGAGCGCAGTCCAGATGTCGATGCCCGCTTCCAGCAACTCTTCCACGTCCTGCCAGCGTTTGGGATGACGGGAACCCTCGACGTTGCTGTGGGCGAGCTCATCAACGAGCAATAACTGTGGCTTGCGACCGAGTGCCGCATCGATATCGAATTCCTTCAGGTCGCGACCGCGATAGTCCACGCGCCGCTGTGGCAGCTGTTCAAGACCGTCCAGCAGCGCTGCCGTCTCGGCGCGACCATGTGTTTCCACAACGCCTACAACGACGTCTACATGCTCGCTCTTTGCCTTCTTTGCTGCGGCGAGCATGGCGTATGTCTTTCCGACGCCAGCCGATGCGCCGAAGTAAACGCGTAGCTTGCCACGCGCAGCTGCGCTTGCCGCACCCTTGATTTGCGCCAGCAACGCATCGGGGTCGGGGCGAGAAGGTGGAATGTTTGCGTCGGCCATGCGTGATGCTAGATCGTTCTACGACTTGATCGCATCCAGCGCAAGATTCAGCGCCAACACATTGACTCGCGGTTCACCCATAAATCTGAACGCTGCTGTTTCCTGCGTCTGCTCGATCAGCACATTCACCCGCTCGACGGGGATGTTTCGCGAGCCCGCTACACGTCCTGCCTGATAGCGTGCCGCTGCAACCGAGATGTGCGGGTCAAGTCCACTGGCTGAGGCGGTCACCAGATCAACCGGAATCGGCTGTTTGTTTGCGGGATCGGCCTTGCGAAGCGCTTCGATACGGCCCTGCACCGCATCGATCAACGCCGGATTGGTCGGGCCAAGGTTCGAGCCGCTGGATGAGTTGCCATTGTTTGGCATGGGCGAGGTCGCAGATGGACGGCTCCAAAAGTATTTGGGTTCCGAGAATGCTTGCCCGACGAGCACGGAGCCCACCGGTTTGCCGTCGCGCTCGATCACGCTGCCATTGGCTTGCGAAGGAAACAGGCCTTGACCGATACCCGTGATGAGCAGCGGATAAGCCACGCCCGTGATGAGCGTGAGCAAAACGAAAAGTACCAATGCGGGGCGAAGATATGTTTTCATGAAGGTACTCCTAAACCAGTCCGAGGGCGGACAACAAAAGGTCGATGGCTTTGATGCCAATGAATGGAACGATCAACCCACCCACGCCGTAAATCAGGATGTTGCGACGCAGGAGCGCGGCAGCGCCCACGGCACGATAGGCGACACCTTTCAGTGCTAGTGGAATCAATGCGACGATGATCAGCGCATTGAAGATCACAGCTGACAAAATTGCAGAGGCCGGGCTCGTGAGATGCATCACATCGAGCATCCCCAGTGCTGGGTAAGTCGTCGCAAATGCTGCCGGAATGATCGCAAAATATTTGGCGATGTCGTTGGCAATCGAGAACGTGGAGAGCGCACCGCGCGTCATCAGCATCTGTTTGCCGACAGCAACGATTTCGATCAACTTGGTGGGATCGGAATCGAGATCCACCATGTTGCCTGCTTCTTTTGCGGCTTGCGTGCCGGTGTTCATCGCAACGGCTACGTCCGCTTGAGCTAGCGCAGGTGCGTCGTTAGTGCCGTCGCCCGTCATGGCAACAAGGCGACCTTCCGCTTGGGTATCGCGAATGAGTTTTAGCTTGGCTTCAGGTGTTGCCTCGGCGAGGAAATCATCGACACCCGCTTCGGCAGCAATCGCAGCGGCGGTGAGGCGATTGTCGCCCGTGATCATCACCGTACGAATGCCCATATTGCGCAACTCGGTGAAGCGCTCTTTCATGCCGTGCTTCACGATATCTTTGAGCTCGACGACGCCAAGCACGGTTGCGCCGTCGGTGACCACGAGTGGCGTGCTACCACGACGTGCAACTGCGTCTGCGGCCTGCGAAACATCCGCAGGCAACTTTCCACCTAACGCTTCGACGTATCTGCGCACTGCGTCCATCGCGCCTTTGCGCAACGATTGCACTGTGTTGCCGACTGTAATGTCAACGCCGCTCATGCGTGTTTGTGCGCTAAATGGAATGTAGGAGGCATTCGCCGCGACGGCAGTTAAATCGGGGAAACGCTGCTTCACGAGGGCAACGATACTGCGGCCTTCGGGCGTTTCATCAGCAGCAGACGCCAAGCGTGCGACCTCTGCCAATCGGCTTTCGCTTACGCCCTGCGCAGGCACCAGCGTCGATGCTTGCCGGTTGCCGAGCGTGATGGTACCGGTCTTGTCGAGTAACAAAACGTCGCAGTCGCCTGCTGCTTCAACGGCGCGACCAGACATCGCCACCACATTGGCCTGCATCATGCGGCTCATGCCCGCTACACCGATGGCTGAAAGCAATCCCCCAATCGTGGTCGGGATAAGGCAGACGAGCAGCGCGACGAGCACGGTGATCGTCACCGGCAAGCCCGCTTTAGCCGCATCAACGCTGAACAAAGAAAAAGGTAGCAGCGTGACGGTGACCATCAGAAAGACGATGGTGAGCGCCACCAGCAAAATGGTCAACGCAATTTCATTCGGTGTTTTCTGGCGCTTTGCCCCTTCGACCATCGCAATCATGCGATCAATAAATGCCTCGCCCGGATTGACCGTGATACGCACGACCATCCAGTCAGACAGTACCCGAGTGCCACCAGTGACCGAGGAAAAATCGCCGCCGGACTCGCGGATCACAGGGGCCGATTCACCTGTGATCGCCGACTCATCAACCGATGCGACGCCATCAATCACTTCGCCGTCAAGCGGAATCACGTCACCTGTTTCCACCAGCACAAAGTTGCCCTTGCGCAGATCGTCAACCTGCATCAAAGTCCACTTGCTGCCGCGCTCGGGGCCTGTCATTTTCTTGGCCCATGTCTTCTGCTTGAGGCCGCGCAGACTGGCGGCCTGCGCTTTGCTGCGGCCTTCGGCGAGCGCTTCAGCAAAGTTAGCGAAGAGCACGGTGAACCATAACCATAGCGAGACCGCCAGTATGAAGCCCGCAGGCGCTTCACCCGCGCCGCGAACGGCCTGTACGAATAGCAGCGTTGTGAGCAGGCTGCCCACATAGACGACAAACATCACCGGGTTTTTAACCTGCACACGAGGGTCAAGTTTTTTGAAGGCGTCGACAAGTGCAGGCTGAATGAGGGCTGGGTCAAAGAGGGACTGTTTGGCTTTTGTTTGAGTATTCATGGTGAATTCCTTACTGACCTGCTTTTGCAGCGGTGACCGTCGTGACTAAGAGCTGCAAGTGCTCCACAATGGGTCCAAGCGCGAGCGCCGGGACATAGGTCAATGCGCCGACGATGAGTACGGTTCCGATCAACAGCACGACGAACAGCAGGCCATGTGTGGGCATGGTTCCGACGGTCACTTCAAGGCGCTTTTTCGCGCCCAGAGAACCGGCAATCGCGAGCACCGGAATGATGATCGCAAAGCGACCGAACCACATGACAATGGCGAGTAATGTGTTGTAGAAGCTCGTGTTTGCCGACAAGCCTGCAAAGGCGCTACCGTTATTGTTGGAGGCGGACGAGAGCGCATACAGTACTTGCGAAAATCCATGCGATCCGGGGTTGCTGATGCCCGCACGGCCCGCTTCGGTCATCAGCGCAATCGCAGTGCCGACGAGCACCAATAGCGGCGTCACCAGAATTGCGATGGAGATCATCTTGATCTCGAAGCTCTCGATTTTTTTGCCCAGATATTCCGGCGTTCTTCCGATCATTAAGCCAGCAATGAACACGGTCATGAGCGCGAATATCAGCATGCCGTAGAGGCCCGAGCCGACACCTCCAAAAACGACCTCACCGAGCTGAATCATCAGCATCGGGATCGCGCCGCCGAGCGGTGTAAACGAGTCATGCATCGCGTTCACCGAACCATTTGATGCCGCCGTCGTCGCCACGGCCCACAGCGCGGATGTGTCGACACCAAAGCGCACTTCTTTGCCTTCCATGTTGCCACCGCTTTGTATGGCGCTCGTGGTCTGGTCTACGCCAAGCGCGGCGATACGCGGATTGCCCTGTTGTTCAAAGTGCATCGTGGCGAGTGCACCGGCCACAAAAATCGCTGTCATCGCAGCGAGCAGAGCAAGGCCCTGTCGCCTGTCGCGCACCATGTCACCAAAAGTGAAGCAGAGCGCGGCCGGGATCAGCAGAATGGCGAGCAACTGCAAGAAGTTCGACAGCGGGGTTGGGTTCTCATACGGATGCGCGGAGTTCGCGTTAAAGAAGCCGCCTCCGTTGGTGCCGAGTTGCTTGATCGCGATTTGCGAAGCAGCAGGGCCCATCGGCAGTATTTGTGTCGCGGCGGTTACGTCCTCCATGACGGGTTCGCCTTTGGCGTCTTTCATTGGTTGGCCATCAGCACCGTTTTTCGGTTGCTGATAGACGACCTTTTCAATCGTCGCGATTTCCTTGTACGCGCTGAAGTTCTGCACAACGCCTTGACTCACCAGAAACACGGCGAATACAACGGACATCGGCAGCAAAACGTAGAGCGTGGTTCGCGTGAGATCGACCCAGAAGTTGCCCAGTGTTTTGGCCGAACGCGCGACAAACGCACGGATCAAAACAAATGCAACCGCGATGCCGGTGGCAGCCGAAAAATAGTTCTGCACCGCAAGCGCCAACATCTGAGTGAGATAACTCATTGTCGATTCGCCACCATAGCCTTGCCAGTTGGTGTTGGTGACAAAGCTCACGGCGGTGTTGAACGCAGAATCCGCGCTCACCGCTGCCATGTTTTGTGGATTCAACGGCAAAACATTTTGCAAGCGCTGAATACCGTAAACGAACACCGCGCCGATCAAGTTGAAAACGAGAACGGCAATCGCGTAGCTCGACCACGACATGCCTTCTTCCGGCTTCACCCCGGCAAGTCGGTACAGCGGTTTTTCAACCACACTCGCGAGCGGCAGCTCTTTCGCGTCAGCCACGCGAGCTATCAAGCGCCCGAGCGGATAAGCGAGTGCGAGCAGCAGTGCCATGTAGACGACAAGCAGGGTCCATGAACCGTGTGTCATTCAAAACTCCTCAGCACGTAAGAGCGCATAAACGAGGTACACCAGCAGACCAGCAACGACCATGCTGCCCGTCAAATAAAGCCAGGTCATTTCCGTCCTCCCGTTTTGGCAAGGTTTTTTCCGAGCGCGATAAGTCCGAGCGATGTTCCAAAAAACGCGGTGAGTAGAAGTAGAAATACGATGTCCATGGGCTGTGTGCTTTACGCTTTTACGATGGAGGTAATCGTAGAGATCGGCGTGTAAATTCAGTGCATAGGGTGCTCGTCCGCGCGTAAAGAAAGCGTAAAGATTGGCGCTTCCTCATCTCGGCCACCTGTTTCGCGCAGAAAGGTTCGAACCGATTGCGCCAAAATAATGACCTCTACCATCGCTCTGAATTCAGTGATCCAGCCCCTCAGCCCCGCTATCTTCAAATTCGACTGCATCGTCCTGCGCGGACTACCCGGCAGCGGAAAAAGCTCGCTGGCTGAAGCGTTGGCGCGGGAGCACGGATACCTTCATCTTGAAGCCGATCAACACTTCATCACCAACGGCGTTTACAGATTCGACCCTGCACGAGCCGCAGACGCCCACGCGGTGGTCGTGCGCGACGCCTTCGACGCGATGCAACAGAACCGCCGGGTAGTGATCGCCAACACCCATGTTCGCCTCTGGGAAATGGCGTCGATCGTCGGTGTCGCTCAATTGGCGGGAAAATCGTGCTGCTTCGTTGAATGCACAGGCTTGTGGGGCAACACCCACGCCGTGCCAGACGAGGCGATTTCCCGAATGAAGACGCGCTGGGAGCTTCTTCCGGCAAAATTCGGGGCGGTGAGCTTTCGCGACCCATCGGGGTAACCGCCAAAAGCTTGAAAGTCGACCTTCAAGCCCCAAATCCCCACCAACTCAACGGTTTTGTGCCTTGCAGCATGTGCTGCCAAGGCTTCGTACGATAAAAAATGGCAAAAAAAGACTTCTACAGCCTTCTCGGGGTCGAGAAATCAGCGTCTGATGACGACATCAAAAAGGCTTACCGCAAGCTCGCTATGAAATATCACCCGGATCGCAATCCGGGCGACAAGGCGTCCGAGGAAAATTTCAAAGAGGCGAAAGAAGCCTACGAAATGCTCTCCGATCCCAAGAAGCGCGCGGCTTACGACCAGTACGGCCACGCCGGAGTCGATCCGCAATCTGCTGCGGGCGCAGGGTTTGCGGGCGGCAATTTCGGTGACGCGTTTGGCGACATCTTCGGCGAAATTTTCGGTGGTAATCGGGCCGGTGGTCGCCAGCAACGCGCTGATTCGCCTTTTCGCGGTTCGGATCTTCGCTACAACCTTGAAATAACGCTGGAAGAAGCGGCGCGCGGCACCACGACGAAGCTGCGCATTCCGAGCACCGAGTCGTGCGAAGTCTGTCACGGCACTGGCGCAGAAAAGGGCCACGACCCGGAGACTTGCCCGACCTGCAAAGGCGCGGGTGTCGTTCGCGTTTCGCAGGGGTTTTTCTCGGTGCAGCAAACCTGCCCGCAATGTCGCGGAACGGGCAAGATCGTCAAGCATCCGTGCAAAGCCTGCAACGGTGCAGGCTCCAAGAAAACCTCGAAAACGCTGGAAGTCAAGATTCCCGCGGGTGTCGATACCGATGATCG
>JANXUB010000015.1 GCA_025352105.1 Burkholderiales bacterium
TGGGCGCGCTCTTGAACGCGTGGTGGTTGTATCGCGGTTTACGCGCACGCGGGTTATACGAGCCGCAGGCGGGATGGTCGCGCTATGGCTGGCAGCTTGTTGCTGCAACGGCCTGCGCCGCAGCGGTAATTTTTTTCGCCAAACCTGCCGATACGTGGTGGATGACCACCGCCGAAATCCCACGAGCATCCATGCTCGCAGCACTATTCGCGCTGGGCGGATTTGCCTATCTCGGTGTGCTGTACTGCTTTGGGTTTCGGCTGCGCGATATTCGGCGCTAAAACTGACGAAAGCTTCAGGAAAACTTCCTCGGCGTACGCTTTTTCTCCGACTCCGGCACCGGTGCCAGCGCGCGAATGTGCAGCACATGGTCGACCAACTCAAATCCGTGATCTTTGACGATTTTGGCGATGAGTTTTTCGATTTGCGCGTCGTGAAATTCAACGACTTTGCCGGTGTTGACGCAGACGATGTGGTCGTGTTTGTCGCCTTCGTTCAATTCAAAGATCGACTTGCCGCCTTCGAAATGATGGCGCTTGAGCAGTCCCGCCTGCTCAAACTGTGTGAGCACGCGATAAATGGTGGCCAGACCGACGTCGAGGCCTTCGTCCATCAAGAGGCGATACACGTCCTCGGCCGTCATGTGGCGCACCTTCGAGCCCTGAAACAAATCCAACACTTTCATGCGCGGCAGCGTGGCTTTGAGTCCGGCGTCTTTAAGGTCTTGAGCGTGGGCCATGGTCAAAAAACGTCAAAAGGAGGAGGTGAAAAATCGTGATCAACGGCTGCAATGGGCAGTCCGCGTGTCGAACTATCGCAAGCCTTGGCTATCATACTCGCCTCACCGTGTCTCCGCTTCGTGCTCAAGCTCCCCCAGACCATGCGCTTATTCAGTTTTATCGCCGCCTCCATCCTCGCCATGCTGCTTTCCGGTTGTGGCTTCGTGTACAAAATGGAGGTCAATCAGGGCAACTATGTGACTGAGGACATGGCCGCCAAATTGAAGGAAGGCCAGACCCGCCAACAGGTCCGCCTCATACTTGGTTCACCGACGACGGAGAGCATTTTTCACAAGGATCGCTGGGACTTTGCCTATTCGCTAGAGCGGCGCGGCAAGCCGATCACGTCGCACAAACTGACGGTTTTGTTCGCCGACGAAAAAGTAAAGAGCTGGACGGTAGCGGGCCTGCCGACTTCGCCGGTGGTGGATCGCGATCCGGCGTACGCGAATCTGGAAAAAGACAAAAAATCGGATGAAGGCGGCACGAGCTGGTGGTCGAAGCTGGGCGATTGGTGGCGCAGGTAGGGCTGCCGCGATGACGGTCAGCCAAATCGCCATCGCCGGGGCCTCCGGCAAGATGGGGCGCATGCTGTTTGAGGCCTGCGCGTCCGACGCCGAGACAACGCTGGTCGCTGCGCTCGATGCGCCGCACAGCGCAGCGATTGGGGTGTCGGCAAAGGTTTTCGGCGGGAACACGGATGTAGCGGTTGCCGCCGATGCAGCGAGCGTCCCATGCGGCGCGGTGCTGATTGATTTCACGCGGCCTGAGGCCACCTTGGCGTATCTTGATGCGTGTGTTGCGGGCGGCGTGGGTATGGTCATTGGCACTACCGGTTTTGACGACGCGGGCAAAGCCAAAATCGCCGAGGCCGCAAAAAAAATCCCCATCGTGTTCTCGCCGAATTATTCGGTGGGCGTGAACACCGTTTTTAAATTGCTCGAGCTCGCGGCCAAATCGCTGAACGAGGGCTACGACATCGAAATCCTTGAAATGCATCACCGCATGAAGGTCGATGCGCCCTCGGGCACCGCGCTCAAACTGGGCGAAATCATCGCCGAAGCGCAAGCCACGAAGCTCGCTGATCGCGCCGTGTATGCCCGCGAAGGGCACACCGGCGAGCGCAAAAACGGCACCATTGGCTTCGCGGCACTGCGTGGTGGCGACGTAGTGGGCGATCACACGGTGGTCTTCGCGGGCGTCGGCGAGCGCATAGAAATCACCCACAAATCAGCCAGCCGCGCCACCTACGCTGTCGGGGCGATTCGTGCGGCAAAGTTCTTGCAGGGCAAATCAAACGGATTGTTCGACATGCACGACGTTTTGGGCTTAAGCTAGGGAAACGCTGAACAAATCGCCACGCGCATCGCATCCTTGATTTGGGCGAATCGCTTCGCCGAAAATACTCGCAATAGCCCGCTATTGCTGCGTTTTTCGTCTCGCGCTTCATCCCAAATCAAGGCGCGTTGCATCGTGTCGCTTTATTCAGCGACTCCCTAGCCCTCGCTCAAGGAGCAGCTTCTCGCCGAAACGTAGGCTTTATCAGGGCTAAGTGCCCAATAGCCTGCAAGTCGATATATGCCCGAAATCACTGTGAGCCCCAGTACAGCGGTGCTTGCGCCTAAAAGACGTGCGCTGGAAAGACAGGTTACATGGCTAGACCGGATATCAATGGGCGAGCATCACCGTACCTTGGCAAACGCACGTCGGCCCGTTGTCCGCGTTGTTACGACACGTTTCCGTGTGGTGCCACAGCCGATGCATGCTGGTGTCAAACGCTGCCGCCGCTGGGTGTGTCGCCGCAGCCTGTCGATCTTGTCGGCAAAGGCTGCTTGTGCGCCAGTTGCCTGCAAGCGGCCATTCGTGCGGATAACTCGGAAATAACGGGCACGGCGGGCAGCGCCGGATAGCTCGCCGTGGCGATCTTTCTCGTGCGCCACACCGCGCCCGACATCAAGCCGGGCGTTATTTACGCGGCGAGTAACGTGCCGGTGCATCAAGCCGAATTCATGCGCGTCATGCCGCTAATCGACGCCGCGCTGCCGCAAGAGGCGCTGATCGTCACCAGCCACTTGTCGCGCTGCCGACGCCTCGCGGATTTTCTTTCGATGCGCGGCACTGGCCGCATTGTCATCGTCGACCCAAGGCTCACGGAGCGCGATCTTGGGCGCTGGACCAGCAAAACGTGGGAGCAGATTCCGCGTAGCGAAGCCAAGGCGTTTGACGGCAACTTTCTGGATCACTGGCCACCGCCGATGGACACCGAAAGCGGCCCCGTGCTGCGCGGCCTGAATGTGCATCCACGGCTCGGCGCGGGCGAGTCAGTGCGGGCAATGCAGGCGCGCGTGATCGAAGGTTTCGAGGCGGCGTGGGAGATGGCAGAGGGCCGCAATCTGGTCATCGTGACGCACGCCGGACCGATTGCCGCGATGATCGCCTACTGGCAGGGCGAAATTCTGCGACGCGGCATCGAGCCGTCACCGGGCTGTGGCGACGTCGTGCAGTTGGCCAATGTCGACGGCCAGCAACGTGCATTTATTGCGAGGCGCGCCGCGCCGCCCGGTGAGGCAGACAGCTTTTAGTGGGAAGCACCGTTACATAGGGGCTAGTGGCTTGAATTGACGAATTGCGACTTTTGCCAATATGCGGTTTAAACCCACGCTGAATAGGGGATTAGCAGAAAAGCTTATGCAAATTGTGCCTACCCGATCAGGTACAATTTGGTGGCTCTAGACACGAGATTTCGCGCGCATCAGATTGGGACCGGGTTTCATCCCGTACCCAGCGAGCAAAGCCCCGTTACCGCGCTTTTGTTGGTGATTGTTCATTCAATTGAGCATCATTGGCCGCACACTAGGGCTCGCAAATTAATCGATTGCCGCTCCTATCTTTGCAGCGGCGGTCTTCGCACTTAAGCCTTGAACCATGACGCCACACACGCCCTCCAGCAGCCCCACGTCGCTACTGCCCACTTTCACGCCAGCCCTTCTGGCGCTTGCCGATGGAACCGTGTTTCGCGGGCGCAGCATCGGCGCAACCGGTCAGGCAACCGCCGAGGTGGTGTTCAACACTGCGATCACCGGTTACCAGGAAATCCTCACTGACCCGTCCTACGCGGGCCAGTTTGTAACGCTTACGTACCCGCACATCGGCAACGTCGGCGTTAACCCGGAAGACGTCGAATCGCACAAGATTTTCGCCTCCGGCCTCATCATTCGCGACCTCTCGATGGTCGTTTCGAACTTCCGCGCCACGCAGTCGCTGGACGAATATCTGAAGGCCGCTGGCGTCGTCGGCATCTCCGACATCGACACCCGCATGCTCACGCGGATTTTGCGCGACAAGGGCGCGCAGAACGGCTGCATTCAGGCAGGCGACATCGACGAGGCGAAGGCCATCGCCGCCGCGCGCGCTGCGCCCAATATGGCTGGCCTTGATCTGGCCAAAGCCGTCTCCTGCACCGCGCCCTACGACTGGACGCAACGCACCTGGGCACTGGGCGCGGGCTACGCTGAGCGCGAACGCGGCGCTGCCGAATATCACGTTGTCGCCTACGACTACGGCGTCAAATTCAACATCCTGCGCATGCTCGCCGAGCGCGGCTGCAAGTTAACCGTCGTGCCCGCACAAACCAGCGCCAAAGACGTGCTGGCGATGAAGCCGGACGGTGTGTTCCTTTCGAACGGCCCCGGCGATCCCGGGCCCTGCGATTACGCGATTGATGCGATCAAAGAAATCGTCGACAGCGGCACGCCGACGTTCGGCATTTGCCTCGGCCATCAACTGCTCACGCTCGCGAGTGGTGGCAAAACGCTGAAGATGAAAACAGGCCACCACGGCGCCAATCATCCGGTCAAAGATATGGACGACGGCCGCGTGTTGATCACGTCGCAAAACCACGGCTTCGCAGCGGACGCCGCTAGCCTGCCTGCGAATGTGCGCGTCACGCATGTGAGCTTGTTCGACGGCACGCTGCAAGGCATTGCCCGCACTGACAAACCCGCGTTCAGCTTTCAAGGCCACCCCGAAGCGAGCCCCGGCCCGCATGATGTGGCGTACCTGTTTGACCGGTTCATTCAGTTGATGGGTGAGCCGTCGTGAGTTCGGTCAAAACGAGGCGGTTGATCCTCGTCCGCCACGGAGAGACCGCATGGAACGCCGAAGGCCGCATTCAGGGCATGCTGGATGTGCCGTTGAATGCGCTGGGCGTGCGGCAGGCTGAATTGGCTGCGGCTGAACTGGCGCGCACGATCGACGTCGCCGAACTGGTGTCGAGCGATCTGGTGCGCACGCGTGAAACCACCAAGCCGATCAATGAGGCGACCGGTTTCGAGCCGCGCTTTGACGCAAGAATTCGCGAGCGGCACTTCGGCGTCTGGCAGGGCATGACGTACGAGGAGTGGCGCATCAAGGATGCCGAAGGCATGGCCCGCTACAACGCGGGCGACCCCGATTACGGCCCCGAAGGCGGCGAAACAGCGAGCCAGTTTCTTGCGCGTTGCGTAAGCGCCGTGTCCGACCTCGTCACCGCCAGCAAAGAGAGAACGCTGATCCTCGTGACCCACGGCGGCGTGGTCAGCTCGATGGTGCGCCACGCTCAGGGGCTCAATCCGCAAAGCGCGCGAACGTGGAGCGTGCCGAATGCATCAATCAGCGAATGGCGCGTTGAATACGTCAATGACGAACCCGTTTTTTACGTCGACCGCATCGGCGATGTGGCCCATCTGGAGCTGGCTGAAGCCGCGCTCGACGAAGTAGATAAGTAGAAGAACTATGCCAAAACGTACCGACATAAAAAGCATCCTCATCATCGGTGCCGGCCCGATCATCATCGGCCAGGCCTGCGAGTTCGATTACTCGGGCGCGCAGGCGTGCAAGGCGCTGCGCGAAGAGGGCTACAAGGTCATCCTCGTCAACAGCAATCCCGCGACGATCATGACTGACCCCGAGATGGCTGATGTGACCTACATTGAGCCGATCACGGCGGCTGTCATCGAGCGCATCATCGAGAAGGAAAAACCGGACGCGTTGCTGCCCACAATGGGCGGACAGACCGCACTCAACGCCGCGATGGAGCTGTCAAAAAATGGCGTGCTCAAGCGTCACAATGTTGAACTGATCGGCGCTAACGAAGAAGCGATTGAAAAGGCCGAAGATCGCTGGAAGTTCAAGGAAGCGATGACCAAAATTGGTCTCGGCTCTGCGCGCTCAGGTATCGCGCATTCGATGGATGAAGCGCATGCCGTGCAAAAAACGCTTGGCTTCCCGACCGTCATTCGTCCGAGCTTCACGATGGGTGGCAGCGGCGGCGGCATCGCCTATAACCATGAAGAATTCGTCACGATTTGCAAGAACGGGCTGGAGCTTTCGCCCACCAACGAGTTGCTGATCGAAGAATCGCTGCTCGGCTGGAAAGAGTTCGAGATGGAGGTGGTGCGCGACAAAAAAGACAACTGCATCATCATCTG
>JANXUB010000178.1 GCA_025352105.1 Burkholderiales bacterium
AAGCCCTCAAGGGAGCGCCCCTTTCAGAGCGAGCTGAGGCGTTTGGACAACGTATCGGCATCGGTTTTGTCACCGCCCTCACCGCGCTCGCGCTCTACAACGACTTTTTGCGAATCATCTCGTGACCCGACCTATTTCCCGATTTCCCTTTTCGCCGCGACGTGTTGCTGCTGGCCTTATTTTCGCCGGTTTGCTGGGCTACTCGGCCCTCGTGCAGGCCATTGACCCGTTCACGGTTCGTGACATTCGTGTCGAGGGTCTGCAGCGCACCGACGCAGGCACCGTGTTCAACTATCTCGGCGTCAAGGTCGGTGATCGCTTCGATGATGCGGCCGCGTCGGCAGCGATCAAAGCATTGTTCGCCACCGGATTTTTCCGCGACGTGCGCATTGAGGCACAGGAGAATGTGCTGATCGTCTCCGTCGTTGAGCGTCCTACGGTCGCTTCGATTGAAATCAGCGGAGCCAAGGAATTTGACAAGGACACGCTCAAAAAAGCCTTACGTGACTCTGGCCTGTCCGAAGGCCGAATTTTTGATCGTGCCCTTCTCGACAAGGCCGAGCAGGAGATCAAAAAGCAATACCTTTCGCGCGGTCGCTACGACGTTGAAGTCACCACGACACTGACGCCGCTGGAGCGCAACCGGACGGGTGTTGCCATCGTGGTTAAAGAAGGTGAAGTCGCGAAGATCGAAGTGATCAACATCGTGGGCGCCAACGCCATCAGCGAGAAGACATTGCTCTCTGAAGTGCAGCTCTCAACCGGTGGTTGGCTGTCCTGGTACACCAAAGACAACCAGTACTCGAAACAAAAGCTACAAGCCGATCTTGAGACGATTCGCAGCTACTACACGAACCGTGGTTACCTTGAGTTCAACGTCGATTCGACGCAGGTTTCGCTGTCGCCCGACAAAGAAAAAGTATTCGTTACCGTCAATATCAGCGAAGGCGCGCAGTTCAACGTGTCGACCGTCACGATGTCGGGTGATTTGCTGGTGCCCGAGGCTGAGTTGCGCGCCTTGATTCGCGTGCAGCCGGGCGAAGTGTTCTCGCGCACGCGGCTGGCGGACAGCGCCAAGGCGATCAGTGATCGTTTGGGGCGTGAAGGCTATGCCTTTGCCAGCGTCAATGCTGTTCCAGAGATTGATCGCGACAAGCGAGTGGTTGCCTTTAATTTCGTCGTTGATCCGGGGCGTCGGGTTTATGTGCGTCGCATCAACGTTGCGGGCAACGCGCAGTCGCGAGATGAGGTGATTCGTCGCGAACTGCGCCAACTGGAGTCTTCGTGGTACGACCAAAGCAAGATTCAGCGCTCCAAAGTGCGCCTGGATCGTCTTGGTTACTTTTCGGAAGTCACGCTGGATAATGCCGCAGTCCCCGGAGCGAGCGATCAGGTCGACATTGACGTGACCGTTGTCGAAAAGAACACCGGCAGCTTGAGCGCCGGTGCGGGTTATTCCAGTGCAGACAAGCTGGTGCTCAACGCGTCAATTTCGCAGAACAACGTTTTGGGTACCGGCAATTCGTTGGCGCTTTCGGTGAACACTAGCCGCACGGCGAAGACTGCTGTTCTGTCGTACACCAATCCCTATTTCACGCCGGACGGTGTTAGCCGAAGCATCGATATTTATCGCCGCACCTACGACCCCACCACGACGGGTGTGGGCAGTTATCGGCTTGCCACTTACGGCACCGGCCTTCGCTTTGGCGTACCGATCAGCGAAACCGACAGCATCAGCTTCGGTTCATCGGCCGAAAATTCGAATTTGACGCTTTATCCTGGGATTAGTCCGCAGCGCTTTTTTGATTACGCAAACGAATTTGGCTACAACAACAACACGTACAAAGTCTCCGCGGGCTGGGCGCGTGACAGCCGCGACAGCCTGATTTATCCGACGCGTGGGTGGTTGCAGAGCATCGGCGTTGAGTCAACGCTGCCGATCACCAATGTGAAGTTTTTCAAGGTGAACTATCAGGGGCAGGCCTTTATTCCGCTGGTGTCTGATTTTGTGTACGGGCTCAATGTGGAGCTCGGCTTCGCCAACGGTTACGGTGGGCGCTCATTGCCGTTCTTCCAGAACTACTACGGCGGCGGCGTGGGCTCGGTGCGCGGTTACGAAACCAACTCGCTCGGCCCGCGTGAGGCCATCACTTCTGCTATCACCACCAATCCTGACGGCACAACATCGTCAACGACGTCCTACACGGGCAATTCGATGGGTGGTCGGCGCAAGTTCACCATCAATAACGAAATCTTGTTCCCTTTCCCAGGGACGAAAAACGACAAATCGGTGCGCGGCAGCTTGTTCTTTGATGCTGGGCAAATTTACGATAAAGGCGAGCCGCTCCAGAAGAACAACGAGCGCATTCACATGTCAACGGGCCTGGCAATTGCATGGCAGTCTCCTATCGGCGCACTAAAATTTAGCTATGCCATCCCGATCGGTTCAAAGCCCGGCGACAAAGTGCAGCGATTCCAGTTCCAAGTGGGCAACCTGTTCTAGCCTTTGCTTAGGGAGTCAATCTTGAATTTCATCCTGAAACACTGTGCGATTCTGTTTGTTGCGCTCGTTGCTTGCAACTCCGTATTTGCACAATCTACTGCCACGGCTGCGGCTACGCCGCGTCCGGCAGAGCTCAAGATTGGCCTCGTTAATACCGAAAAACTGCTTCGCGAATCTGCCCCTGCGCAGCGCGCGTTCAAAAAACTGGAGCGCGAGTTCGCCACACGTCAGGTTGAGGTTGAGCGCGTCGCCAAGAAATTTCGCGATTCATCGGCGGCTTTCGAAAAAGAGCAGTTGACGCTGTCAGACGCAGATCGCCGCACCAAACAGCGCGATCTGGAAGTGCTCAACCGCGATTTGCAGCGGGCCCAACGAGAGTTGCGAGAAGACGAAAATCTGCGTCGCAATGAGGAGCTTGCGGGCCTGCAGGAACGGCTGCAAAAAGCGATCCAGCAGATTGCCGAAGCCGAGAAATTTGATCTCATCGTGCAGGAAGCGGTCTACGTGAGTTCACGTATCGACATCACGGATCGCGTACTGAAAGCGCTGGCGGACAAGTAGTTCGCATGGGTCGAAGTGTTGCGAACCCGATCGAAGTGGGGGCTTTGGCAAAGGCGCTCGACGCCGAGTTGCTTGGCGACGCAGGCGCCGTTATTCGCCGCGTTTCCAGCCTCGATACCGCGGGCGAAGGCGATCTAAGTTTTTTTTCCGATAGCAAGCACCGCGCTGCGGCCGTTCGCGCTGCGGGCTGCGTTTTGCTCGTTCGTGATGCCGACCGCGACATCGTTTCCGGACTTCGACTGATTCATCCAGCGCCCCATCTGGCGTTTGCGCAAGCGCTGGAACTGCTATTCCCTGCCGAAAAAGTGATTGCGCGAGTTTCGCCACAAGCCTCGGTTGATGCGACGGCACACGTTGCGGGCGCACAGATCGACGCCTTCGCATTTGTCGGCGCACACGCGAAAATTGGCGCTGGCAGCCGAATTCATCCCCACGCAACCATTCACTGCGATGCTGAAATGGGCAACGATTGCGAAGTGCATTCCGGTGCCGTGATTCATCCCGGTGTGCGCCTGGGAGATCGCTGCATCGTGCATTCGGGAGCGGTGATCGGTGCTGACGGTTTTGGCTTTCAGCCCAGTAAAGCAGGTTGGCGTAAAGTGCTTCAGGTCGGCGGCGTCTTGATTGGCAATGATGTCGACGTCGGAGCGAACTCCACGATCGACTGCGGCGCCATTGATGACACCGTCATCGGTAACGGCGTGAAAATCGACAATCAAGTGCAGATCGCGCACAACTGCCACATTGGCGATCACACGGCTATTGCGGGTTGCGTCGGCATCGCTGGAAGCGCACGCATCGGCAAGCGCTGCATGCTGGGCGGCGCTGTCATGGTGGTCGGTCACCTCACGATCTGTGATGACGTTGTGGTGTCGGGTGGCAGTCTCGTGGCGTCATCCATTGACACGCCAGGGCAATACACAGGTATTTTTCCAATTACGACGCACCGAGAGTGGTTGCATATTGCAGCGCGCTTGCGGAGATCCGGCAAGTAGCTCAAGTGGGGTCGTCACTTTTTTGCGACAATTCGGGTATGACTGAATCCCTGCCTGTTGCTCCGTTCGTGATGGATATCGAAAAAATCGCGTCACTTTTGCCGCATCGATATCCGTTTATGCTCATCGACCGCGTGCTTGAGTTGGACATAGGCGTGCGTGTGAAAGCGCTCAAAAATGTCACGGCGAACGAGCCCTTTTTTAACGGGCATTTCCCTAGCAAAAAGGTGATGCCCGGCGTGCTCATGATTGAGGCGCTTGCCCAGGCGGCGGCAATACTTGCCTACACATCGCAACCCAGAGATCCGGCGGGTCGCGAGCAAATCGTCTACCTCGCGGGCGTTGACGAGGCGCGCTTCAAAAAAATGGTGGTGCCGGGCGATCAGTTGATTCTTGAAGCGACGGTCGAGAAAATCAAGCGAAACATCGGTAAGTTCAAATGCCGCGCCACAGTTGACGGTCAGCTCGCCGTGGAGGCAACGCTGATCGCCGCGCTGCAGGCCGGCTAGAGGCACGCGATGGCTCAGGTTCACGCGCTCTCTGTTATTCATCCGTCGGCGCAATTGGCCGATGATGTTGAAATTGGCCCGTTCTGCACGGTGGGTGCGAACGTTGTGCTCGGTCCAAAATGCCAGCTCATTTCGCACGTTGTAATTGACGGCGATACGCGCGTTGGTTCGGGCAATATGTTCTATCCGTTCTGCTCGATTGGCCTCGCGTCGCAGGACAAAAAGTACGCGAACGAATCCACGCGCGTTGAAATCGGCAACGACAATGTGTTCCGCGAAAGCTGCACCGTGCATCGCGGGACGGCTCAGGACAAAGGCGTGACGCGGATCGGATCGCGTGGATTGTTGATGGCGTACGCGCATGTTGCGCACGATTGCCTGGTCGGGGACGATGTGATTCTGGCGAATGCGGCGACGCTCGGCGGGCATGTTCGCGTTGGCGACTGGGCCATCATTGGCGGGCTTGCCGGCGTGCATCAGTTCTGTCGCATTGGCGCGCATGCGATGGTCGGCGGCGCATCATGTGTATTGCAGGATGTCGCGCCTTACGTGCTGGGGCAGGGCAATCCGTTTTCGCTCAGCACTGTCAACGCCGAGGGCCTGAAACGCCGTGGCTTTACGCCCGAAATGATCACGGCAGTGCGTAGCGCCTACAAGACTGTATTTCGCAATAACTTGACGCTCAAAGACGCGATTGCGACCCTGATTGCCGAGCAGCCGACGCACGGCCCCGAGGTGCAGTCCGTGATCGCACCACTGCTCGAATTTCTGCAAGCACCCGGACGAGGGCTCGCGCGGTAACTGATGGTTGATATTGTGATCGTCGCCGGAGAAACCTCCGGTGACCAGTTGGCCGCGAATCTGGTGCAACGTGTTCGCGCCCTACGCCCCGACATCAATTTTCACGGCATTGCGGGCCCCAACATGCGGGCGGCGGGTGTGTCGACGTGGATTGATTCGGAGGCGCTCGCGGTGCGCGGGTATGCCGAGGTGATTTCGGCTTTGCCACGCATTTTGCGCGCCAAACGCGAGCTGATTTCCAGAACTGAAGCCTTGAGGCCTGCGCTTTTCATCGGCGTGGACGCGCCTGATTTCAATCTTCGTGTTGAGCGCGAATTGAAATCGCGCGGCGTGCGCACGATGCACTATGTTTGCCCGTCGTTCTGGGCGTGGCGACCCGAGCGCGCGGCAAAATTCAAGAACTCAGCCGATCATGTGCTGTGTCTGTTTCCATTTGAGCCGAAGCTGCTGACGGAGCATTCGGTAGCTGCCACCTTCGTTGGGCATCCGCTGGCGAGCGCGCCGCTGCGAACTGCTGATCGCGCGCGTTTGCGACGCAAACTTGAGCATGGCGGCGAAGCGCCTCTTGCACCGCTGATCGCCGTTTTACCGGGCTCTCGCGTGAGCGAGATTGAATTGCACAGTGATTTGTTCATCGACGTGATGTCACGGCTGGCCGAGCGCTTTCCAAAGTGTCATTTTGTGATCCCGCTGGTGACACGTGCAACGCGCGATCAGTTTGAAGTGGCCCTGTGGCGACGTGCCGAGGCTCTGGTGCCGCGCGTTCGCCTGCTGTTCGGGCATGCTGACTTTGCGCTCCGTTCGGCCGATGTAGCGCTCGTCGCGTCCGGCACAGCTACGCTGGAAGCCGCAATGCTCGGTTGTCCGCAGGTCGTGAGCTATCGCGTGACCGGCCTCACTGCCGCCATTGTGATGAGGAAGCTAAACAGCAAGTTTGTGTCGCTGCCCAATATCATCGCGGGCGATTGGTGCGTGCCGGAACTGTTGCAGGATGCGGCAACGCCTGAAGCTTTGACCAGCGCACTGGCTTCTCTCATTGGCCAGAGCAGGCTGCGGGCGCAGATGCAGGCGGCTTATGCGACGATGGGCGAAGCTTTGCGTGCGCCAAAGAACAGCGGACACGATGCGCTGGCGATGGCCGTGTTGTCGCAACTTCGGAACTAACTCGTGCACTGCTGCGGGATTGACGAAGCCGGTCGCGGGCCGCTCGCAGGGCCGGTTTACGCCGCCGCCGTGGTGCTCGGCACCAGCGGCGCGCACATTGTCGGTATCGATGATTCCAAACGACTCACAGCGGCGAAGCGTGACCGCCTGGCTCTGGAAATAAAGGCACATGCGGCAGTTTGGGCGATTGCATCAGCGAGTGCGGAAGAGGTGGATCGTCTGAACATTTTGCAGGCGACGATGCTCGCGATGTTTCGCGCCGTCAGTCAACTACCGGAGCTACCCGAAGCGCTGATCGGGAGAATCGTGATTGACGGAACCCAGATTCCACGAGACCTCAAGCCCTGGGCGAGCGAGCGCGGCTTGGTCGTGGTAGCCCAGCCGCGCGCGGACGCAGAGGTTCGTGAAGTCGGCGCAGCATCCATCCTTGCAAAAACGGCACGCGACGCCTACATGCTTGAAGTTCATTCCCAGTTTCCACAATACGGTTTCGCGGCGCACAAAGGCTACGGCACCGCCGTTCACATGGCAGCGCTTGCGGAGCACGGCCCGTGCGTTGAGCACCGCCGCAGCTTCGCGCCGGTGGCGCAGTGGCGGTTGCTGTAGCGAGTGGCCTAGCGCGACGCGATGAACTTGCTGCCGTGAAACAACAGCGGTGTGCCCTCGTGCGCAGACGCGCGCAGCACTTCACCCACAAAAAGTTCGTGGTCACCAATACGGTGAACGGCCAATTTTTTGCATACGAAATAGGCAAGTGCACCCCGGATTAGCGGTGGCTCGCCCTTCGTCTCCATCAGCGCAATGTCGACGAATCGATCCGGCGCGCGGCTGGCAAATTGCCTCGCGATATGCGTCTGATGCGCCGCCAGAACGCTCACGCTGAAGTGCGTCGCGTCGACAAAAATGCGGTGCAATCCCGAATTGACGCGCAGGCTCCATTGAACGAGCGGCGGATCGAGCGATACGGAACCGAAAGAGTTCGCCGTCATGCCAACCGGCGCGCCATGCTCATCAAGCGCGGTGATTACCGTAACGCCCGTCGCAAAGCTTGCGAACGCATGGCGCAGGGTGTCAGGGGCGTGTGGGTCGATGTCGGCGAGAGCAGACTTAGCGTGAGTCGTGTGAGGCATGAAATTTCAACCGGGAGCCAATGATTTGTTGAATACACTTGGCACCACGCCAACCACTTCTCCAAACTCCGAGGCGCAATTATGAAGCTTTCTTTCCCCTTACTCGCGACGGTGTCACTTTTGGCGGCGGCGATGCTCGCGCCCGCTCAGGCGCAAATCAAAATCGGTGCGATGGTGTCGGCCACCGGCCCGACCTCTGCGATCGGCATTCCGCAGAGAAATTCCGTTGCGCTATTGCCCACGACTGTCGGTGGCATGACCATCGAATACATCACGCTGGACGACGGCGGTGACACCACGCGCGCCGTTCAAAACGCGAAGCAACTCATTCAGCAACACAACGTCGACGCCATCATCGGCCCGTCGACCACGCCGAATGCGCTGGCGATTTTGTCGATCATTGCGGAGGCAAAGGTGCCGCTCGTCAGCACGGTGGGTAGCCAGGCCGTTGTTGAGCCGCAGGACGCCACAAAGCGCTGGGCCTTTAAAACGACCCAGAACGACGATTTGATCGCGGAGGCACTCGTCGCCCACATGGCGCGCGCCAAGGTCAAGCGGCTGGCTTACGTGGGCTTTAACGATCCCTTTGGCGAAGGATTTCTGAAAATCCTGCCGGGATTGCTGGCGAAGTACAAGATTGAGCTGGTCGCGACTGAAAAATATTCGCGCACCGATCAGTCGGTTACCGGGCAATCGCTCAAGATCATCGCCGCGAAACCCGACGCCGTATTTGTCGCCGCCGTCGGCGGGCCGGCCGTGCTGCCGCAGGCGACGCTGCGCGATCAGGGTTTCAAGGGCACGATTTATCAGACGCATGCGATTGCCACGCAGGACTTCATCAAGATTGGCGGGGCGAAGGTTGAAGGCACCGTGTTAGCGGCCGGCGGCATGCTGGTGTTCGACGAGATGGCCGACGCCAACCCGGTCAAGAGCGTCGCCGCGCGCTTTATCAAGGCGTACGAAAAGATTTACGGCTCGCGTCCGGCGACGTTCGGCGCGAACACCTACGACTCGGGCATTTTGTTGCAATACGCGGTGCCCGATGCGCTCAAAAAGGGCAAGCCGGGGACGGAAGCGTTCCGCGCCGCACTCCGCGATTCGCTAGAAACACAGAAGGACATCGTTGGTTGTCAGGGCGTGTTCAACATCACGCCCACCAATCACAACGGCCTCGACAAGCGAGCACGTGATGTGATCACCATCAAGGACGGTAAATTTCGTTTGTTGGGCGAGACGAAGGTGGCGTTGTAATCAGTTTTTTTGGCGGAAACGATTGTTTAGCGGCACCGGATTCACAGGGCATTGATTTGACATGGGCAGTTGTAGATGCAGCATGAAATTTCCATTTCGGTAGCTTCGAATTGCATCGCATATGGGTTCGTCAAACATCAGTACGCGCGCAGGTGGGAAGCAACCGTACTCGCCGCGCTCCTCCTGCTTCGGGCCGAGAGCCAAGCAAGCGCGATTTCCAACGGTGCGCTGACGACGCTCTTGTCTGGCCTTGGGCAAAGCGTCCCTCTAAATCGCAAACAACTTTCTAGAATATTCGACAGTATCGCGACTGGGCTACTAGCGGTTGGAGTGGACCCGATAACTCGCGGTATTCGATCACTTCCACGGAAGCGCACCGTTGGCCCTTGGTGGTGGCATTCGGCAACCTGCTCGGGCGACGTGCCCATGCAGATTGCTGATCCCGAGCACCTCAAGTCCGTACTCCAGGCGCGCGTCTTCGACAATTCGGAAGTAGCTGCTGAGCGCACGTTGCCAAACTCGAATCCGAGAACAGATTCACTTCGCAAACTTTCCTTTGCCAGAGACGGTAAGCTCGCTACAAGTCGGATGGTAATTTGGAAGTGTTTTTTTGCGGACGCACACGCTTGGGACGGATCCTTTGCTGACGTGGTCGAGTCATTGGAGCACGACCACGTTTGGAAGGTAGCGACTCCCGCCGCGCGAATACTGCTGCACCTACGCCTTGCGCGTGCGCACAAAGTCTTGCGCAACTTCAAGGACGCGACCAAGCACTTTCATTTGGCGCGGAAGCTCGCCACAGCCAGTCCTCTGCTTGACGCGATGTTTAGCCAACCAATAAAAATTCATCTTGAGCGATTGAGGTACAACCAAAACCCCATCGCAGCTGCTAGGGATGTCGAAATTGCGCTTACGCAACACATCGAAGTTTTGACCGATGTTGGTGATGAGGCAAGAACGGGGATCAGCATCAATCCGATCACACTCGGAAGCGCTTGCAACCTGCGTGCGCTAGCGCGTCGACGTGCAATTGAAGCGCTGCCTGCTGATGCATCCGTCGCGTTGCGCGATCGACTCGTCAGCGCGTGCCTGGCTGATGGCTTGTCGGCATTGTTTTGCCTGCTTACGACGCTCGAATTGGAAACGACTCAAAACATCGCCTCTAACATCGCGTACAACCTGCAACGCATCGCTCTGCGCGGTTGGCTACCTTTGGCTGATGCAACCAGTGACACGAACGAGGTATTTGAGTGGTATCGACCGTCATTCGCTTGGCACTATCGTTTTCAGCTCGCTGACAACACGGCATGGGAATACATTTTCCTTGGCGAATATTGGTTGTCGAAGCCCGGCGAGATGAACATGCAAAGGCGCACGCGCCAAATGCCAGGCAACGCTGCGCTAGGTGTTGACTGGCAGGGGCGACATCCCAGCGAACCCGAGTTTTACGAGCATGCATTGAATCGGGCAGAACAGATCGACGACGCAAGGCAAATCACCTACGCCGCGCTTAATCTTTACGGCTTCGGAAAGCACTGCCGGCTTCCCGCGCTGATGGAGCGCGGTGTTGCGGCATTACGTCAAATTGAGCGAACGTCGCCGGACATCCTGGCATTAGTGCAACGCGAGGGCTATGAAGTGCCAAGGTTAGGTGCTTGAGCTTTTTCGTTGCACACGTTGATGTACTCAAAATCGGCTTGCAGTAAGACTATTCGTGCTGACACAGCTGACACAACGTGCCCGCTCTGCAATTGGATGAAGCAGGTGTACAACTCTACTGGTCGTGGTGAGCGACTGGCAGCTCAAGTCCGACGATGATGAACTTCTCACCAAAATTTCCTTACGAATATGCGAATTCAGTTGAACAGCCACAGAATGCGACTCCCTCGACTACGCGTGCTGAGTATCGCGATGTCCATGGCTATCGCAGCATCGGCAGCTCATGGGCAAGCAACGAGTGCAACCGCTACTTTGTCGCGCCTGCAAAGCTACCAGTTTGGCGACGTTTGGCGAGATGGCGCTGAAACGTGGGTGACGGCATCGAAGTTGCTGAACGCAGGGAGTTACTACATCGATCCGGACGGCACCAAAGTTCCGCTGCATCAGCTCTATGCACTGCGTTTGGTTGCGAACAACCTCATCGAAATCCCAATTTCGCAGACGTATCTGCAAGGTAGTTCGCCTGCGCATTCCGCCCTCTGGGTGCAGGCCGCTTCGCCGAGCACCGTGGAAGTGTTCTGGAACTCTAAAGTTTCCAATGGAACGTACGGAATGCAGGGGCAACGTGCTTTACTGTCCAAGCCGCTTTCCTCCTTAGTCACTATGCGGGTTGAATTCAGCGCGGCCAATTGGGGTTGGATGCCCTGGCTCGCCGCCGACGGTTACCACCACTTCAGCTTCGCCGGTTATTTCGAGATGCTCAACACCTCGTCACTAGGAAGCATCACGCCAGCAGCATTTTCAGCCAAATGGACGGCTCAAAGAACCGCGCACTCGGGCTCAATTCTTCCCGGCTCCGACGCAGAAGTCGCCGCGCGCCTTTGCGCGCTTCATTGCCCAGCCGCCGCAGCACCGCCTCCTCCCGCTCCTGCCCCGCCAGCCGTCCCGCGCAGCGTCGTTGAATACTACGTCCGGGGCAGCAACAAATATTTCATTACTGGTCGTATAGACGAGCAAGCGGTGCTTGACAGCATCCCAGGCGGTTTCACTCGAACCGGTGCCAGCTTTGCCGCAACTGATGCGCAGTATCCCACCGTTGGCGCAACGTCAATATGTCGCGCGTATCACGACCCGGCCAAGGGCGGCACGAATACGCACTTTTATGGATCGCCAGCAGATTGCAATATGCTGCAATCGCTCCCCAACACCGCATTTACGTTTGAAGGGTATGACTTTGCGGTCGCTCTCCCGACTAACGGCAACTGTCCGTCCGGATCGCCTAATCCGATCTATCGATTGTTCCGCTCAAATTCGCCAAATCATCGCTACGCGTACGGCCAAACACTAAACGCCACGCTCGGGCTCAATGAAGGTTGGGTTAATGACGGTGTCACGTTTTGCGCCACGTCTGCCGTGTCCGCTTCGCCGGGGCTAATACCTGCGCCACCGCCGCCACCGCCGGCACCACCTCCTCCCGTTGCCGCTGGCGGCGTGCTATCGGCACCGCGATGCTACGCAAACCTGCCCGGCGCGGTGGCTGTGGATTACGTTGGTGTCAATCCACCCGCGTACATCTTTATCGGCGCCGTACCAGCGGGCTCGACGGGCTATGCCTGCGCGACAAACACGCCCGAGTCGGGTAGCGACACTTTGATCTTCAACTGTGAACCGCAGTACATGTTTCCTAGCGGACGAACCGGCTTGGTCTACACGTGGGGTGCAGCGACACGAGACATTTCAGCACCGGTTACCGTTGGTCAAAAGTCTGCATACCTGTCCTGCGAAATAGGAACCACACCGCCGCCGCCACCCCCTCCGCCAGCCGTGCCTGGCCAATGCGGAACAGCTAACGGAACAACGCGCTCAACTGCCCCATCGCTTACGTCCGAACTATGCGCGGTCGGGACTCAAAGCGTGGTAATCGGTGCGGGCCCGTGGACTTGGACATGCAGCGGCAGCAACGGTGGCGCAACCGCAAGTTGTGCCGCGCAAGTGACCGTCGTCGCACCTCCGCCACCACCGCCCGCGCCACCACCACCCCCACCGCCGCCCCCTGCGATTGCCGGTGTATGCGGCACAGCCAATGGCACAACACGTTCTAGCAAGCCCAGCACGTCCAGCGAATTGTGCTCAGTCGGTTCCTACAGCGTGGTTACTGGAGCAGGGCCGTGGGCGTGGACGTGTGCTGGCACGAACGGAGGCTCGACCGCCAATTGCAGCGCGCAGCTCCTGACGACTCCGCCGCCGCCACCCCCACCACCACCATCGCCTCCATCTGCGGCACCGGGTGTTTGTGGAGCAGCGAACGGAACCTCGCGCACATCCATTCCGACGACGGCGAGTGAGTTATGTGCCGTCGGAACGTCCGCAGGAGCAACGGGTACTGGCCCTTGGACCTGGAGTTGTAGCGGCATTAATAGTGGGACTCCCGCCAATTGTTCTGCTCAACTCGCAATGCCCACATGTAACCCCGCCGTTGAAAAATGTTGAATCAGGAGTACTTATGTCCATCGTCCAGTCAAAAAAATCCGCGACGACTTACGACCCGTCCACGCGGTTGATCATGGGCGCAAATAATGTGCGGGAAGTGCTCCGCTTCGTGCTGAACGCGTTCCTCATGCTTGGCCTAGGACTCTATGCCATTGGCGCCTATGCGGTGTCTACATCCGATTGGGATCAACGGACAAACGGCTTCAATTTTGCGACCTACGGATGGAGCAACCCTCTTCCAGATATCTTGACCAGGACGCTGGCCGAGCCATTTTTTAGTGCTCATTATTTGAGTGACGGACGCAGGCACCTCGGGACTGACCTAATGGCTCCTTCGGCAACTAAAGTGTTTAGTCTTTGCCAAGGGCGAATCGTCGAATCGAAAGATTTCACCTACCAACGGAATTCGGGAAAATCGAAGTATTTGTCGTATTTTGATTCGCGTTTGACGGTTCGGTGTTCGCACCAACAAGGCGACTTCTTGGCAATCTACATGCACGTTGACGGCGCGCTTGTAGCGGCGGGCGACAACGTTCAGGCTGGTCAGCAAATCGGTCAGCTAACGGAAACATTCAATTCCCTTGAGGCGCGCACGACCGGCAACGATCACCTACATTTCGGAGTGAACTCTAATCCCGCCTTTACGCTCGGTGTGATGGCAGGTGGCGTAACGTTCAACGGTTACGGAATCGCGCCAGCGTCCGCAACCATTGCGCTTGCCAATCAAGTTGGTTTTTTTGATCCGTTTAGCTTTTTGTCGACACGCATAGGTTCTGTTTCAGCAGCACCTAGCTTCCATGGTGCTGGATCGCTAATTAATCCGGCAAGCGTTCAATCAAAAGTCTGCGATGCCTTTGGCGGGTTCGGTTGCTACCGAGACGAAGTCCGCTTGCACGCGGACGGCACAATTCCGATGGGTGTGTTCCAAGTCGGTCGAGATGCAAACCATTGCACGCAAGTCAATTTGAAACTGGAGGCAATCGCTGGCGCATCGGTTCCAATGCAGGACATTAAAGTGCGTGTAGGGCCATGGGATGTTCGCGCGGCCGACGTTGAGTACACCGGAGCCTTGCCAGCAACAGTAACGCTAGGGAGCGCGACATGGAATCTCCTCGCCATCCAGCTTTCCAGCGCTATTTCTCAGCCGCTTCGCCTCATCGCAACTTGCGCTGGCAGCGGCGGCGCTCAGTACTCGGCAATGACATCGCCGCGAACGCCGAGTAACCAACTGGGAGTTCAACTGGCAGACGGCTATCTCTGGACTGGCAATGGATCAATCATCTCGCGTTCTAGCGGCAGCGTCGGCGCTCCATTCGGCAACGCGCAGGATTGGGCAAAGATGTACAGCTACTTGGGTAACGGAACCGGTGGCGCATTCTTTCAGTGGCAGAAAAGCTCGTCGTGTTCGCGTGTGGTGCTGTCAGCGCTGACGGATTCTGGACATTACCGGGTTCGGATTCGGTCTTGGTCTGCTGCCCCGTTATCCGGATTCAGTCAGGACACGGTGTTCCTGAACAGTACGTCTACCTGGAGCCCCGCTGCGTCGCTTACGCCGGTTGATGACTATTTTTTGATCGAGGTCCGTCCACAACCCTCGTCAATCAACGCGGGTATGCACAACCTACAGCTGAAGTGCATGTAGCGAGTGCTGAGCAAGTCGCGCACTTTGTTGATAACCAGTGCCACGCGGGCGGCGTCTGCACCTGAGGTCGCGTACTGACCCGCAAAAATTGCTTTAAGATACCTATTTTAGGTAATATAGGTATCTTTGGCTAAATAGAACTACCATGCAAACCGTAACCTCAGGAAAAGTGCAGTCCAGCTTCGGCGCGGTGGTTGATATTGCAAAGAGTGGCGAACCGGTCACGATTACGCAGTATGGTCGCCCTACGCTAATGTTGTTTTCTTACGCCGACGGCGAAGCGCTGTTGCGGCTTCGCAATCTTGAGCGGGTGCAACGTGGGTTGGCGGATCGGTTGACCAAGGTAGACGCGCTGGCGGCTAGCGTGACGGTTGATGAAGTGAACGACTTGGTGCATGCCCTCCGCTCGTAAGCGAGTCGTGCTCGATACCAGTACGCTCATCAGCGCAGCGATCAACCCGCGGTCACCTTCTGGCATCGCCTATCAACTGGCTGTTGAGTTGTGCGACGTTTTCGTCTCCAGCGAATCGATGGCTGAGCTTGCTGAAGTAATCCAGCGAGAAAAGCTGCGTCGCTATTTCGCGAAAGATGAAGGCTTTCGCGAGCGTTTCTTCGCCGACTATCGCGGCGTCGCAATCGATGCGCCGATTACTATAGTCGCCACCGAATGCACCGACCCGAAGGACAATAAATTCCTGTCGCTTGCCCGATCAGTGCGCGCCGATTTCATCGTGTCTGGTGACAAGAAACACCTGATTCCCATGCATCCGTACTTCGGCATAGCCATTGTCGGCGACCAAGATTTTGTGGCGGCTATAGTCGTGCCCTTACATCGAAAGGCGCCCGCGCTACCGTGACGTGCAGTCTTGACTGAACAATTGTCATGGAAATTGGGTCGGGTTTGTTCGATACTGCGCACACGAACCAACGTTACGCCTGAAAGACTTTGAGCAACATGAAATACAACCGCCTCGGCAAAACCAATCTCCGTGTTTCCGCGTTGTGCCTCGGCACCATGATGTTTGGCGACCAGACCGACTCGATGGAATCGATGCGCATCGTCGATCATGCCCGTGCGCAAGGCGTGAACCTCATCGACACAGCGGACGTGTATTCGCTTGGCAAGTCTGAGGAAATCACGGGAACCGCCATTCGGGGTGATCGTGATCACTGGATTCTTGCGACCAAAGTTGGCAACAAGATGACGCCCCCCGACATGCCAATGAGCGCGTTGCCGAACCATGAGCGCTATTCGCGCAAATGGGTGATGCAGGCGTGTGACGCGTCGCTTAAGCGGCTCGGCACCGACTACATCGACATCTACTATCTGCATCGTGATTTTGAAGAGGACTCGCTCGACGAGGCGGTCGCCGCGCTGGGCGACCTGATTCGCGCGGGCAAGATTCGCTACTTTGGCGTGTCGAATTTTCGTGCATGGCGCATCGCGGAGGTCATCGCTGAATGCAAGCGTCAGGGCGTGCCCTTGCCCGCGATTTGTCAGCCGTATTACAACCTGTTGAATCGTCTGCCCGAGGTTGAAATCCTTCCTGCATGCGGCTTTCACGGCATCGGCGTGACGCCGTACAGCCCGATTGCGCGCGGTGTGCTCACCGGCAAATACAAGCCGGGCGATGCGCCACCGTCAGATTCCCGCGCCGCCCGCGCCGACAATCGTTTCATGCAAACCGAGTGGCGCGAAGAATCGCTCGTGATCGCGCAACAACTCGAAGTTCACGCCAAGCGCAAAGGCTTTTCGCTGCTGCAATTTGCTACCGCGTGGGTGCTCGCCAATCGCTTCGTGTCAAGCGTGATCGCCGGGCCAAAAACGCTGGCGCAGTTCGAGCCGTACTTCGGCGCGCTCGACTATCCGTGGGCGGCGGACGATGATGCGATGGTGGATTCGCTGGTGCCAAAAGGGCATCCATCGACGCCGGGCTACCACGATCCTGCGTATCCGTTTGTTGGGCGATAGACGTTTTTGCGATGCAGCGTGATCGAACAGCTTTTGCGTTGAATCATTGCCGAACTGGGGCTGAAAACGGTTTTCGCCATTTGTCGACTTTTGCGTATTTTGGCCTTTAGCCCTAATGAAACGGTCATTACAGCTAAAAGCTGATACACACTATTCAGGATCATCATGCTCGAAAAATTAAACGAACTCACCGAAGGCCACGGCGCGCTGAAGCGCGGCCACGGCCTGATTTCTGGCGTGATTGCGCTCTCACTCGCGATCCTCTGCTTCCTTGGTGTGCTTGCCTTTCACTTTCCTGAATATCTGACCACGCCGCAGCTTCGCAAGAGCTACAACGTGGACATCATTCGCAACATCATGCTTGTCGCGTTGGCGATTGCGGGCGGTATCAGCCTCGTGAACGTCATCTTCAATCGCGCTCGGTGGCTCGCCGCATTTGCCTTTGCGCTGGTCGCGCTCACGCTCCTGCTCGGTGGTCACAAAGTACCGGTCAATGATTTCGCGGACAACACGCCCTACATCGGGCTCGACTGGTTCATCCTCGACCTGCTCGGCTCATCGCTGATTTTTATCTTCGTCGAAAAGCTCTTCAAACACCGTAAAGATCAGCCCGTTTTCCGCGCCGAATGGCAGACTGATTTTCATCACTTCATCGTTAATCACATGATCGTCGGCTTCCTGCTGCTCGCAACGAATTTGATGATGCACAAGTTTTTCGGTTGGGCGGCGAACGATGGGGTGCGTGGCTGGGTGCAGGGCTTGCCGTTTTGGGTAGCCGTGCTGTTGATCGTACTCGTTGCCGATTTTGTTCAATACTGGACGCACCGCGCGTATCACGAAGTGCCGATTTTGTGGCGCTTGCACGCCGTGCATCACAGCGCAAAAAGTATGGACTGGCTCGCTGGTTCTCGGCAACACATTCTCGAATTGCTGATCACGCGCACGTTGGTGCTGGCTCCGATTTATGTGCTCGGATTTTCGAAAGAAGTGATTGACGCCTACATCGTGATCGTCGGCTTTCAGGCGGTGTTCAATCATGCCAACGTCAGCGTACGCTTGGGCCCGCTTCGCTACATCATCGTCACGCCGAACTTTCATCATTGGCACCACAGCCAGGACCAAGCCGCGCTAGATCGCAACTACGCCGCGCATTACGCGTTCCTCGATTACATCTTTGGCACAGCAGTCAAAAGCGATCAACTCTGGCCGGAAAAATACGGCGTGCTCGGTGACTACGTGCCCAACGGATTTGTGAAGCAGTTCAAGTTTCCGTTTACTTGGAAGGGGTAGCGGCGGACGAGCGCTGCCTTTGTGCTCGGCGACCACGCGAATGCCTGCGTAGGGTGTCGCACCAGAGTGCGCAACTCGAAGGCAATGGAACGATTGGAGCTCTTGCAGAACGGGTGCGCATTTAGATACAGACCCTACCTCACTCCTGACCTATCGTGCCGACCGCTTGCTGACCCACTCCAGCAGCGCCTCATTCATCCGAGTTTGCCAGCCGGTGCCGGTTGATTTGAAGTACTGCAGCACTTCCGGGCTGTAGCGCACGCTGACCAGTTGCTTGGTCGGCGCAACTTGCGGGCCGCGTTCTCCGCGCAAACGTGCGGCACGAACGGCGGCATAGCCGCCGCCGTTCACGACAACCGCGTTTCCCGTCTGTTTTGCTTCCGCAGCCGTGAACGCCCGATCCTTGCCGGGGGCGGCGGCGATGAGTGCCTCCCATTCAGCGGGTGTAGCCGGTGGTTTGTTTCGCGTAGTGACGGATTTCATGCTTCTCTGCCTTGCGAAGGCTAATGATGTGCGGCTCATCGCCTCGCTCTGTGTAGGTCATGTGCACAACGATGCCGTCAAGCCAACCCAGCAAATTGATCCTTTGCTCGCCATAAGCTTCCCGGCCATCTTCCCAGGTGACGACCGGGCCATCGAAGACCACTTCACAACCATCGAAGTCCAATCCGTGGCTTTTGATGTTGCGAAGTCGCTTCGGTTCGTCCCAAGTCGGCATGCTTTAATTGTAGCTACATATTCGATCCAGAGCAATTTATTTGTAGCTGCGAAAAAATTGCAAGTGAAGGTTGAGCAGATTCAATTGCAAAATCGATATCAATCCGCCTGCGCCATCTGCTTCCCTATCGGTGCCACGTCTGCGTGTGAGCCGCAGATTTATTTCGGTGCGGCATAAGTAAAAACGGTTCCGGCAGGTAGGATTCTGCTGCGCCGACCTCACCATAGCGGATTCATCCACAAAAGGAAACTCATCATGTCAACACTTCGTCTCGGCGATACCGCCCCTGATTTCACACAGGATTCCACCGAGGGCACGATTCAATTTCACGAGTGGGCGGGCAGTTCTTGGGTGGTTTTGTTCTCGCACCCCGCAGATTTCACGCCGGTCTGCACGACCGAGCTGGGCAAAACCGCCGCGCTGTCCGGCGAATTTGCGAAGCGTGGCGTGAAGACCATCGCGATTAGCGTTGATCCGGTTGATCAACACAAAAAGTGGATCGGCGACATCAACGACACACAGAACACGACGGTTAATTTCCCGATCATTGCCGACGCTGATCGCTCGGTCGCCACACTCTACGACATGATTCATCCGAATGCGCTGGCCACGCAAACCGTGCGCAGCGTGTTCATCATCGATCCGAAAAAGGTGATTCGCACGACATTCACCTATCCCGCGAGCACGGGTCGCAATTTCGATGAGATTTTGCGCGTCATCGATTCACTGCAACTCACCGACAGCCACAAGGTAGCAACACCAGCCAACTGGAAAGACGGCGATGACGTGGTGATCGTGCCGAGCCTGCAGGACCCGGCGGAGCTGGCGCAACGCTTTCCGAAGGGTTTCAATGCAGTGCGTCCGTACTTGCGTATGACGCCGCAGCCGAACAAGTAAGCTGCGTGGCTCGACCACCTCTCCCCTTGCGGCAGAGGGTGGGGGTGATCGGTTGCGTAAAGAGGAGGTTTAAGTGGGCGCGTGTGCGACCGCCCCCTCACCCTAGCCCTCTCCCGCAAGGGGAGAGGGGACAAAACACGAGTCCGTAGTTGCGAAGATCCCGCACGACTTCACCTTGCTGTGTTTTCGGCCTGGATTCTGCTAAGCAAGTGAATTTTTCTTGGTTTCGTTTGTGGTGGGTTGCCTCTATTGTTCTGTCATCGATTTACTCGTTACAGGACATTACGACATGACACGCAACTCGACAGTTCGCCTGATCGCTGCAACGCTCGCGACAGCCGCGATGACTACCATCTCTTACGCGCAGGTCACACTTCTCAACGTCTCGTACGACCCCACGCGTGAGCTCTACGTTGACTTGAATAGCGCCTTCGCCAAACAGTGGAAAGCGAAGACCAACGAGACCGTCACCATCAAACAATCGCACGGTGGTTCTGGCAAACAGGCGCGCTCGGTTATCGATGGCCTTGATGCTGATGTCGTCACACTCGCGCTCGCGTACGACATTGACGCGCTCAATGAGAACGGAAAATTGCTGCCGCAAGACTGGCAAAAACGTCTGCCAAACAACGCGTCGCCGTACACCTCGACCATCGTGTTCCTCGTGCGCAAGGGCAATACGAAAAAGATCAAGGACTGGAATGATCTTGCGCGTCCCGGCGTAGAAGTCATCACGCCAAACCCGAAAACGTCGGGCGGTGCGCGCTGGAATTACCTCGCGGCCTGGGCTTATGCGCTGAAGCTTCCCGGCGGCAATGAAACCAGTGCTAAAGCTTTCACCAAATCGATTTACGACAACGTGAAAGTGCTCGATTCCGGCGCTAGGGGGGCGACGACAACATTCGTTGAGCGCGGTATCGGTGACGTGCTGATTGCATGGGAAAACGAAGCCTATCTCGCGATCAAGGAACTCGGCCCGGACAAATTTGATCTTGTGACGCCATCGCTCTCAATCCTTGCCGAACCGCCCGTAAGCGTCGTTGACAAGGTCGTGGACAAACGCGGGACGCGCAAGGTCGCGCAGGCTTATCTCGAATTCATCTACACGACCGAAGGCCAGGAAATCGCCGCGAAGCACTATTACCGTCCGCGCGACGCCAAGGTGGCAGCGCAGTACGCCAAACAGTTCGCACCTGTGAAACTCATCACCATCGACGAGGTGTTCGGTGGCTGGCAGAAGGCTCAGAAAATGCACTTCAGCGATGGTGGCGTATTCGATCAAATCTCGGCCCGCCACTAATTTAAGCGACGTGAGATTTGCTCATGAAGGCCACCACGCTCATCGTGCCGGGTTTGAACAATAGTGGTGCAAGCCATTGGCAAAGCTGGCTTGAAGAGCGCGTTGACGGCGCGCATCGCGTTCAGCAGCGGAACTGGGCGGAAGCGGCGATTGCCGAATGGACATCAAATGTCAGTGAGGCGATAGACGCGGCCGTAGGGCCGATCTGGATCGTTGCGCATAGCTTTGGCTGCCTCGCGGCAGTTAAAGCGGCTGTAGACCGTTCTGATCGCGTTGCTGGAGCGTTGCTTGTGGCTCCGGCCAATCCCGAGCGCTTCAGCGAACGCGGGCTTGAACCCAATGCGGGTTCGAGCGCAATCACACCACTAATCCCGCACGAACCGCTGGGCTTCCCGAGCGTCGTGGTGGCCAGTTCCAACGACCCGTGGATGCGCCTCACAGCCGCATCTGTTTGGGCGGATCGCTGGGGGTCGCAGTTTGACTGTATCGGTCGCGCCGGTCACATCAACGTCGATTCCGGTCACGGGCCGTGGCCACGGGGGCTTCATCTGTTCGAACGCTTCCGCGCAGCGCATGGTGGCGAACCGCTCGGTGCAATTGAGGCGCTTGACCGTAGCGCGCATACGCGTCGTGGTGAACGGATGCTGGAGCAGCAATGGTTGGGATGATGTGCGGCGGTTGTCACCGATAAGACTTATTCACGAATCGCTATAAGCGATTGCCAAATCAGCGCGGTAGCGAATCTCGGTTAGCGCCTACTTTAGTCACCTTCGATACAAGTTTTTCAATGTCCTCTTCTACCACCACAGCTGACCGCTGGCCTAACCTAGCGCCTGCGTCAGCTGCTCCCAAAACCGTCTCAAAGTCAAAGCGCAGCACGCGAAACGTGCTGCCCGGTTTTTCACTATCGCTCGGCATCACGCTGACTTATTTATCGCTCGTCGTGCTGTTGCCACTCGCCGCAATCTTCATCAAAACATTCCAGTTCACATGGCCCGAATTCTGGGATGCCGTCGCCGCGCCGCGAGTTGTCGCGACTTACATATTGAGCTTTGGAACCGCGCTGGCTGCGGCTGCGCTCAACGCTGTTTTCGGGTTGCTTCTCGCATGGGTGCTGGTGCGCTATGACTTTCCGGGACGCAAACTGGTCGATACGCTGGTTGATCTTCCCTTTGCATTGCCCACAGCAGTCGCAGGCATCGCACTGACAGCGCTGTACGCAAAAAATGGTTGGCTCGGTTCGATGCTGGAACCGCTCGGCATCAAGGTTGCATTTACCCCACTGGGTGTCTTCGTTGCGCTCGTGTTCATCGGCTTGCCAGTCGTAGTGCGCACTGTGCAACCGATTCTCCAGGACAACGATGCAGAGTTCGAGGAAGCTGCGGCTAGCCTCGGCGCGTCACGGTTACGGGTATTCGTACAAGTGATTTTTCCTGCGCTCGTTCCCGCACTACTGACGGGTTTCGCACTTGCCTTCGCACGGGCTGTGGGCGAGTACGGCTCGGTGATTTTCATCGCGGGCAATATGCCTTACGTATCCGAAATTACGCCACTCATCATCATCACGAAGCTTGAGCAATACGACTATCGCGGCGCAACCTCGGTGGCCGTTGTGATGCTCGTCGCCGCGTTCATTCTGCTGTTCGCGATCAACCTGTTGCAAGCTTGGAGCGCGCATCGTTCGGGGAGAGCATCATGAGCAGTCTCGCTGTTGGTGCGGCTTCACGGAGCGCGGACGCAGCCGCGCTGGGGCTACGTTCACCAAAATACTTCGAAGCGCGCACCGCGACGCGCGATCCGAAGTGGGTGAAATGGACGTTGGTCACGCTAGGCGTCAGCTATTTCGTACTGTTCCTTCTGCTGCCACTGATCACCGTGTTCTACGAAGCACTTCGTAAAGGTTGGGAGGTTTACGCCAACGCGATCATCGAGCCGGACGCATGGTCCGCAATCAAGCTCACTCTGATTGCCGCTGCAATTGCAGTGCCCTTGAATGTAGTGTTCGGTCTCGCTGCTGCATGGGCGATTGCAAAATTCGAGTTTCGCGGCAAGCAGTTCCTGATCACGCTGATTGATCTGCCGTTTTCGGTGTCGCCTGTCGTCGCGGGACTGATTTACGTGCTCGTCTTCGGTGCCAACGGATGGTTTGGCAGTTGGTTGCGTGACAACGACATCAAGGTCATTTTTGCGATACCGGGCATCATACTGGCTACCATTTTTGTCACGGTTCCATTCGTTGCACGCGAGCTGATTCCGCTGATGCAGGCGCAGGGCAAGGAGGAAGAGGAGGCCGCTATCGTGCTCGGCGCCTCGGGCTGGCGCGTGTTCACCCAAGTGACCTTGCCCAACATCAAATGGGGCTTGATCTACGGCGTCATTCTTTGTAACGCCCGTGCAATGGGCGAGTTCGGCGCAGTGTCCGTTGTGTCGGGTCACATTCGCGGATTGACCAATACGATGCCGCTACACATCGAAATTCTCTACAACGAGTATCAGTTCGCCGCTGCATTTGCCGTTGCGTCGCTGTTGGCGTTGCTGGCCCTCGTTACTCTCGTCATCAAAAAAATCGTTGAATGGCAGCAAACGAAATCCATCGCCGCCAGCCAGAAATCAGCACTGTAAGCGTAATCATCATGAGCATTCGCGTAGAAAATATTGAAAAAAAATTCGGCCAATTTCAGGCACTCAAAAACGTGAGCCTCGATTTCCCGACCGGTGAACTCGTGGCTCTGCTTGGGCCTTCTGGCTGTGGAAAAACGACATTGCTGCGCATCATCGCAGGCCTTGAAAACGCTGACTCCGGTCGTGTATTTCTCGATGGTGAGGACGCATCAGACACTCATGTGCGCGAACGTCAGGTCGGTTTCGTATTCCAGCATTACGCGCTGTTCAAACATATGACCGTGTTTGACAACGTCGCATTTGGCCTGCGCGCTCGCCCACGCAAAGAGCGCCCGGTGGAGTCGGAAATCCGGCGCAAAGTGCATCAACTGCTCGAACTCGTGCAGCTCGATTGGGCCGGTGATCGTTTTCCCTCTCAGTTGTCCGGTGGGCAAAGGCAACGCATCGCGCTGGCGCGCGCTAGCCGTCGAGCCACGTGTTTTGCTGCTCGATGAACCGTTCGGTGCGCTCGATGCGAAGGTTCGCAAAGAACTGCGTCGATGGTTGCGTCGCCTTCATGACGAGCTGCATGTCACTTCAGTATTCGTCACTCACGATCAGGACGAAGCTATTGACGTATCTGATCGCATTGTGCTGATCAATCAGGGGCAAGTGGAGCAGGTCGGCTCGCCGGACGAGGTGTATCAGCAACCCGCTTCTGCGTTTGTGTACAGCTTCCTCGGCGCTGCCAATCGTTTCCCGGTTGCGGGCAACGATTCGGCCGTCGGTTTTTCACGTCCACATGAAACGACCATCATCACCGATCTCAATTCGGCACGCGCGAAGGGCGGAGTCACCGCGCGCGTTAGCCGAATTCACGCATTCGGCACCTCGGCCCGCGTGGAGCTACAGGCGCAAAACCTGACCGATGCAACCGCAGCGCCGCAATACTTTGAGGTCGAACTGACGCGTCAGGATTTCGAAGCGCTGGAGCTGACTGAAGGGCGACCGGTGCAACTTGTGCCGTCTAAGTTGCGGTCGTTTGATTTGGCGAAGGCGGCTTAGCGCCAATCTGCTCCCCTCTCCCCTTGAGGGAGAGGGGCTGGGGGAGAGGGGGATGGTGG
>JANXUB010000016.1 GCA_025352105.1 Burkholderiales bacterium
AAAATCCTGAAACTCGTAGTCAAAAATCGACGCTGGCTTGCGTTTGATGATGAGGCGCGGTGGCGGCAGCGGCTCGCGAGTGAGTTGCAGATCGACTTGCTCTGAGTGATTGTCGTAGATGTGGCAATCGCCGCCGGTCCAGATGAACTCACCGACGTCGAGATTGCATTGCTGAGCGATCATGTGGGTGAGCAGGGCGTAGCTGGCGATGTTGAACGGGACGCCGAGAAAAAGGTCGGCGCTGCGTTGGTAGAGCTGGCAGGAGAGGCGGGCTTTCGGGGGTTGGCTCCCAGTTCGACCGGCCCCCTCACCCCGGCGATCACTAGCGCCAAGCGTGGCTCGCTCTCCCGCGAGGGGAGAGGGTGTAGAAACGTAGAACTGAAAGAACGCATGACAGGGCATGAGCGCCATCTTGGGTAAGTCCGCGACGTTCCACGCGGAGACGATGATGCGACGCGAATTCGGGTCGCGTTTGAGCATCTCGATCACGTTGGCGATCTGGTCAATCGTGCCGCCGCCGTCCTCCTCGCGTTTCGGCCATGAGCGCCACTGCACGCCGTACACAGGTCCCAAGTCGCCGTCACTTTTCGCCCATTCGTCCCAGATCGTGACGCCGCGCTCCTGCAGCCATTTGGCGTTGCTGTCACCACGCAAAAACCACAGCAACTCGTAGGCAATCGCCTTCCAGAAGACTTTTTTCGTCGTCAGCAACGGAAAGCCGCGTTGCAGGTCGAAGCGCAGTTGTGCGCCAAATACTGAGCGAGTGCCGGTGCCGGTGCGATCGCCCTTGATCGCGCCCTGAGCGCGCACCTGTTCGAGCAAGTCGAGATAGGGTTGTTCAAGCGCGGTTTCGGTGGCGTTGGCGATTAGGTTTGCGTGCATGATTTGAAGTTGAGTAACAGGTTCAGCTTTTTGTGTAAATTTAGCGTTAATGCGGGCTAGACGCCGATATCGCAATTTATCGAGTTTTTCAATAAACAGTCGCTAGCCCACGTTTCTAGGCGATTACATAGAAAAGCTGATCGTCATGAATTTTTATTGAAGGTAATCAATGTCTCTATTTTCCGCGATCCTACGTCTCTAGGTGGTGACGCGTCACTTGACGTTGTTTAGGCTACGACGATGCGTCCGACTCAAGCCCACGTCGCCGTATCGACCTTCGGAAGAATCCGCTATGAAAATACTCTGCATTCACGGAATCGGTCATCAGGAGGAGCGTCCCGCGTGGCGCGACGATTGGGTGCAACTGATCACGAGTCGCGCCAAAGAATGGCAGCCCGCCGTCGCGCCCGTGATCACGCAATTTGCCTATGACGACTTGTTTGCGGCCGAGAGCACCTCGTCGGCCGTGTATGTGGCGGCGGTGCTCAAGTTGCTCAAGAGTTGGGCGGGTCACAGCGGCGAGCGCGATATTTTTGGTGTGTTTGACAAGACGCGCTGGACGGTCGGCATGGTCGCGCAGTGGAGCGCGATTGATGCGTTGCGCGTGAAGCTTCGCGCGAAACTCGCTGCCGAAATTCGTGCGCTGAACCCGGATGTAATCATGGCGCACAGCCTTGGCACGCTGGTCACCTACGACACCTTGAGTCACGCCGATAGCCGAGGCAAACTTGGCGCGTTCAACGGCGCGCTGGTGACTTTTGGCTCACAGGTCGGTCATCCTGCCGTGGCGGGCGTTTTTGCGGGCCGCATTGAGATGCCGCCGTCGGTGACGCGCTGGTGGAATTTGTTTAACGAAAACGATCTGGTTTTCACGCGTGAGTTTGTGGTGCCGCCAGTGGGCGATGTGCCGAAATTTGTTGAAGTGCAAACGCCGTTTCTGCAGCTTCCGCTTTCTCATGATCCCGAGTGTTATCTCGGGCATGAGCAGGCGCGTGAGGAGCTGTGGCGGCCTCTTGTCACCGGTGAGTTTCCGGGGGCGCGAGCTATCGCTATCAGTCTGGCAGCGGGCAGCGCGCGGTCTGTGGCCGCAAAAACCACCAAAGGCGCAAAAGACGCACAAGTCGCGAAAGCACTCCAGGTCGCCGCCGCTAAAACTCGTGCCGAATTGGCCCGGCCGAAACTGCGCGCGCTTCTGGTGGGCATCGCGGAATACGCCAATCCGGAATATCAGTTGAATGGCCCCGTCAATGACGTTTTTCTGGTGAGCCAGACGTTGCAAGAGTTGGGCGTCGAGCCAGATGCGATTCGCGTGACGCTCAACGAGCGCGCGACGGCGGCGGCGATTCGCGAGCGTCTGCAATGGCTGCTCGCGGACACGCGCGATGGTGACACCGTGTTCTTCTATTTCTCTGGCCACGGCGCGCAGGTGCCCGCGTACGGGCGCGATGCCGAGGTTGATCACATTGACGAATGTCTCGTGCCGTACGACTTCAACTGGCAAGAGGGCAATGCGATTTTCGATGATGAATTTGCCGGGCTTTACAGTCAATTGCCTTACGGTGCGAAGTTCGTCGCCATGTTTGACTGCTGTCACGCGGGCGGCATGCAGCGCGGGCTGGGCTCGGCCTCAGGTGCGTCCAATGCCCGCAGCATCGGCATGCCCGACGACATCCGCCATCGCGCGCTGCGCTGGGATCGTGACACGCAAATGTGGCTGCCGCGTGAGCAGTTGCTGCGTCAGGGCATCGAACGCAAAGAGAGCCTGCAAGCGGCTGAACGGACGCAGCAAAAAGAGAAAAATGGGAAGACTAAAGCCAGTAAAGCGCAAGCCAAAGCCCACGCCAGCTTGCTGCCCAGCGCCGAGGCCAAGGTCGAAGCGCGCGTGGGCGAGAACGGCACGTTGCGGCGCATTGGGCGGGGGCAGGCGCTGCGCGGGGACGATGCCGAGCAGTACAACCAGCGTCGCGAAGCCTACGATCACAAAGGCCCTTACATGCCGATCCTGCTGGAGGCCTGCTCCGAAAATCAGTCGGCTTATGAGTATCAGCACGGCGCGGTGAGCTACGGCGCGTTTACCTACGGATTGTGTGAAGCGCTCGATATGGGACGCACCCAGCGTGACGTCGCGAACAAAAAGAAGGGGAGCAAGAAAGTAGCCGCACCGATCACCGCACCGATCACATTCGAACGCCTCATCGCCGAGGCTGTCAGGCGCGTTCAAGTCGTAGCAAGCGGCCCGCAAACGCCGCAATTGGTCTGCCCGGAATTTCGCCGGTCGCAGGCCGTTATTTGACCCAATAATTGAAGGAGAAATCTATGGCTACTCGAAGCAAAAAACCGACCGCCACTTCAGCGTCAGCCGCGTCAACCGATGCGGGCAGCTATCTCGGCAATCGCGTCACCCTGCATTACTGCACGATGCGCACCGTCGCGCCACAAGCTATGCCAGCGGGCGTCGCCGACAAGCGCGCCAAGCTGCTGCTGCTCAACGCCAGCAAATGGTTAAACGGCAGCACGCTCACCTATGCGTTCTACAACTCGCCCACCAACTGGAGCGCACCGACGGCACAGAAGAACGCGGTGCGCGCCGCATTCGCCGAGTGGAAGGCGCTCGGTATCGGCCTCAACTTCAACGAAGTCAGCTCGGTCGCCAATGCACAAATTCGCATCGCGTTCGACCTGCCTGCGGGCTCATCGTCCTACATTGGCACTGACAATTTAACGATTGATCCGGCGGCGTACACGATGACGTTCGGATGGGATTTGACGACGCCCTATGGGCACACCACCGCGCTTCATGAGATCGGTCATGCGATTGGCTTTCCGCATGAACACCAAAATCCCAAGGGCGGAATTGTCTGGGATGAGCCCGCCGTGTACGCCTCGCTCGGCGGGCCGCCCAACAACTGGTCGCGTGCCACCACGTTTCACAACATCATTGAAAAGATCAGCCCCGATACCGTGCAAAATTCGTCGTGGGATCCGAACTCGGTGATGCATTATCAATTTGAAGCGGGCCTCATTTTGAAGCCCGCCAAGTACAAAAATGGACTCACGCCGAAAGGCGGTCTCTCGGCGCGCGACAAGACGTGGGCGCGGAAGTTTTATCCACCCTTGCCAAGCGGAGCGCCTGCAAAGATGGCGCTATTTCAATCGCAACCGTTGAAGCTGGCTGCCAATCAGCAAGCGGATTTTCAATTCGTCGCGCCGACGAGCCGGAGCTACACGTTCCGCACCTTTGGTACAGCCGATACGGTGCTCGCGATCACTCAGGCGACAGCCAAAAAAGGCACAAAACCTGGCGTCGCGAAAATGCTCGCACACGACGACGATGGCGGGCACGAACGCAATTCAGAGGTGCAGGTCAAGCTCAAAAAGGGCGACAAGGTGCAGGTCAAAGTTCGTATGCGCTTTGTTGAAAAGGCCGGTGAATCTGCGGTAATGGTTTTTTAGTACGAGGCGGGCAGTGCCCGCCGTACAACTACGCTCGCAACGACCGCGACCGACGCCAATCGCGGTGAATCAAGTCAACCCAATCGCCACAATCTCGCGATAGTTTTTCATTGCCTGCAACTGCTCATACCAGCGGGCGACGTTTTCGAGCTTTGGTCGATGTTGCTCAAGCCCGGCCTTGGCGAGCGGCAGCTCCATCCAGGTGTAGATCTGAATGCCAATCGGCACATCACCCATCGTGAAATCATCGCCCGCGAGCCATTTCGTTTTGCCGAGCTGACGATCAATCACCTTCCAGAGATCGCCTGTTCTGGTGATATGGGTGGTGATCATTTTCATGTCCCACTGATCCTCCGGTGAGCGGATCAATTGCATGAATGCGGGTCCCAGCGCCGGGCTCATGGTGGTGCTCTGAAACTCCATCCAGCGATCTGCCGCCGCGCGCGTCTGCAAATTTTCGGGCCAGTAGGGTGCTTTGGGATGTTTCGCGCAGAGATAGCGCATGATGGGGTTCGATTCCCACAGCACAAAGCCATCGTCGTCAATCACCGGAACCATGGCCATCGGATTCATCGCCTTGTATTGGTCGGTGTTGTTCACGCCAAAGTGCAGCCCCGCGTCAACGCGCTCGTACGGAATGCCCAGCTCGGCGCAAGTCCACAGCACTTTTTTGACGTTTGAGGAATTAACGCGGCCCCAGATTTTCAGCATGACGATTCTTTCTGCACGATGATCGTGCCTGACACTGCGATCAGGTTAAATAGATGTATATAAATTTGATTAGCGTCAAAGTTTGCCATGAAGTTTGCCATGAAGCGTTCGCTTGTTCTGTTCTTGCTGATTTCTGTCGCCGCGCTCACATCCTGCCGTCAAACCGATTTGGGCGAGGGCGGCAGCAAAGTCTCGGGCTCCGCAGGACCTGCGGGTGCGCAGGGCGCAGCGAAAGAACTCGTGACCTGCGACAAGCCGATTGCCACCATCGCGCTCTCGGAGAATCCGAATGGTTACAGCGTGATCTCCGGATCGCAATTGCCGCCTACGCCGCTGCCGCTGATCCGCGTGATGGCCCAGCAGTCGGGCTGCTTTCGCATCGTGGACCGCGCGGCCGGCTTGCGCGGAACGATTCAGGAGCAGACGCTTAAAGACGCGGGCATTTTGAAGGCGGAAACGGTGCCGAAAAAAGGCGAAGGCATCGGCGCACGCATGACACTCACGCCGAGCCTCTCGTTCAGCGAAGACAACGCGGGAGGGGGTATCGCGGCTCTGCTCGGCATGATTCCTGCGTTGCGTGATTGGGCCGGTGTGGCCAGCGGCGTCAAGTTTAAGGAAGCGCAAGTCGTGCTACTGCTAACCGACAACGAAACGACGGAGCAACTGGCGGCAGCGACTGGGTCAGCGCGGGCAACGGATCTGGGTGTCGGCGGTATCGTCGTCGGCAAGGTGCTTGGCGGCGCGGCGGGCTGGGGAATCACCAACGAAGGTAAAGTGATCGCCGCAGCTTTTCTGGATGCGCACAACAAGCTCGTGGTTCAGGCGCGTGCGCTCAGCGCAGCGCAGATTCGGTAGCGCTCGATTGCGCAAAAAAAGTATGACACGATGCACTGAACCCACGCACTGGGACCGACGATGGCCCCGAGGCTGGCTTGTCGCATGCCTTGGTTTTCTGTGCTGCGGCTTTGGCGTGGCCGACGCGCAAGGCCGACTCAGCGCGACTGACGTGGTCGCGTTGCGCCGACTCGCTGATCGGGAGAGCCCCGAGCTCAAGGCGGAACTCTTCAAGGCCGTTCAAAGGCTCAACGCTGCCGACCCGCCGGGGCTTATCACCGAGGTGATATTTCTGTTGGGCGATCAGTCCTATTCTCACGGCGTGAGCGATTCGGTGCTGCCTGCGGTCGAAGCCGCATTAACGCTGGCGTCGGTGAACAATGACGCCTCGATGGCGGCTGAACTCGACGGTCTGGCGGCTCAAATGCAATTGGCTGCGGATCGCGTATCGGTGCCTGCGCGGGAACGGATCGCGCGCGCGATGAGCGCTCAGCGCTTAACCGGGAAAGCGTTGCCGCTGGCACGGCAGCTCGTCGCATACGGACTTTTATTGCTTGAAAATGAGGAGTTTGCTCAGGCTGCGCGCCTGATCAATGAAGCCGTCGCACTGGTAGAGGCCAACACTGCCGCGATGAGCTCGCTTTCGCTCGGTGTGTACTACGCGCACGCCGAGCTGTTGCGCGCCGTAGGCGATTCCAGCACTGCGATTGAAACTGGCGAAAAACTGCGAGCGCTCTCGCTACAGACCGACAATCAGGTTTATGCTGGCCGCGCTGAACTTGTGCTGGGCACCGCTTACCGCCGGGCTGGGCAGCCTGAGCGTGCGGTGGAAGCGCTTGAATCCAGCTTTGCCAGAGCGAGGCAATCCGGCGATCCTATTGGTCAGATAGGCGCTGCGCTTGATCGAATTGACATCGCGATGGAAAACTCCCAGTTCACCCTGGCTCAAGCGTGGCAGCAGAAAATCGCGCCGTTGATCGGTGCGCAGGACGATCCGGTCATACGCGGCCACTTTGAGCTGCTCGACGCACGGCTACTCGCCATACGCAAAAAGCCGCAGGCCGCACGGGAATCGCTTGAACGCGCTCGCGTGACCCTGAAGGGCTTCCATCAACCCTCCCTCAAGACACGGATCTATCTTGCTGAAGCAGAAGTCCTTGCCAGCGAAGGAAAGTCAGAATCGTCACTTCAGGTGATGCGCATGGCGATGGCCGCGAGTGCTGAGACCGAGCGATTGCGGCTTCGCGACGTCACGACTGCGCAGAAAGACTTGTATCGGCTCCACGAACGCGAATTGCGCGAGAAGCGCCTTGAGCACGACGCGCAATTGCGCGCGGCGCAAATGGACGCGTCGGAGCAACGCGCGCTGACGCAGCGGTTGCTGGTGGCGCTGGTCGCCCTGATTGCGAGCATCGCTGCGGCGGCGGCTTACTGGCAGTTAAGGCGGGCACGGCGATTCCGTAGGCGTGCGGAGGTCGATAGTCTCACCGGCGCGTCCTCGCGTTCAGCTACAGAGCAACAAGCGGTGACCGCGTTTAATCGCGCTCAGAGCGACAAAAAACCAGTGTCGCTACTGATCGCTGACGTTGATGGATTGAAGGCAGTCAACGACAGTCGAGGCCATGCAGAGGGCGATGCGCTACTGCGTAAAGTGTCGTCGCTTATCGCGTCAAGCCTTCGTCAACACGATGTGCTGGGTCGATGGGGGGGCGATGAATTTGTCGTCATCCTGCTTAACACCGATGCAACGGTTGCCGCCGAGATCGGGGAGCGTGTGCGTCTGGCCGTGGTTGGCGGCATGGAGGAAAAGTGGGCGGGTCTCGGGTCGTGCAGCATTGGCGGCGCGACGCAACGTGTTGCTGATGAGACGTTTGAAATGACACTGGCGCGGGCTGACGCGGCGCTGTATCGAGCGAAGCAGGCGGGGAAAAACCGGGTGGAATTCGCGTTGGATTAAGGGACGCCAGTGGCTGGCAGCTTTTCGCTGAAATTACCGCTGGTCTGGGGCTGATTGCGCAAAATCTAATTTATCGACTATGTTCATTTTCGGCTCACAGCCCCAATAAAAAGGGCGATTCAAGAAAAAGCTGTTGGTCGTACGCTCGGCGGCTAGTGTCGTGCAGCATCGTTCGCAACCAAGCCCGCTTTCGCCCGGCGCGTCTCCTTTGCCGAGCAGCGCCTGCGCCAGCCGGATTCGATTGCCGACGGTCGCGGCCTGATCAAACGCGCGCTGCGCATCGCGCAGCTCACGGTCTGGATTGATGAATTTGGTCACGGCGTGGGCCGCGCCGCGCGCCGCGCGATTGAAGCGCAGCTCGGGCAAATATTCCACGAAGAAATACGCCACGCTGCCGAGCAACGGGAACGTGAAGAGAATGAACAGCCAATACATCTGGCGGCCTGAGCGCAGGGCGTGAATCGCGAAAAATAGAGCGACGAGGACGTGAAGGCCGAGTCCGATGTAGGGCATGGTGATCGCTGTGGGTGGTGAGGGCATTACGGTTCTAAGCAGCCGACGCAGTGATGCAACAATCATGGCGTGACACCCGCTGCGCCAACCCTCAACCCGCACATCCTCATCGTTGAGGACGAAGACGCCATCGCCGCTGCGCTCGCCTATGCGCTGTCCACCGACGGCATGACGACCACGCATGTGCGGCTGATCGTCGATGCGCGTCGCGAACTGGCCGACCGTCGTCCTGCGCTCATGATTCTCGATGTCGGACTGCCCGACGGCAGCGGCTTTGAGCTGTGTCGCGAAGTGCGTGCTTCATCCACGTTGCCAGTAATTTTGCTGACCGCACGCAGCGAGGAAATTGATCGCGTGGTTGGGCTTGAGCTGGGGGCGGATGACTACGTGAGCAAGCCGTTTAGCCCGCGTGAGGTGAGTCTGCGCGTTCGCTCGGTGCTGCGGCGGATGAGTGTTGCGCCTGGGCAATCGGCGATGACGCTGTTCAGCGTGGATGAAGAGGGCCAACGCATTACCTTCAACGGCGCATTGCTCGCGCTCACGCGGCGTGAATTCCTGTTGCTGAAAACACTGCTCGTAAGACCCGGACGCGTTTGCTCTCGCGAGAGCTTGCTCGATGCGGCTTGGGGCGCTGAGGCGGAGAGCGGCGACCGCACCGTCGACACGCACATCAAAACGCTGCGCGCGAAACTGAAAGCCATTCGCGCCGATCTCGACCCGATTGAGACACATCGCGGACTGGGCTACAGCATCAATATTTTGGGCGGCAGCGCTTAGTCATGCATCTGGGTATTCGCCTGCTGTTCGGTGTGTTTGCGATTCTCGGGCTGGCGGCCTTCTTCGTGCTCAACGTATTCGTGAACGAGATCAAGCCTTCAGTGCGTGAAGTCATGGAAGAGGTGATGATCGACTCGGCCAACGTGCTGGCAGAGCTCGCCATGACGGACCTGGCAAACGGACGCATCAACGAAGGCGATTTCGCGCGCGCTGTGAAGGCCTATAACGGGCGCGACCCGAAGGCGAAGGTGTGGGGACTCGCCAAAAATAGCGTGGATTTTCGGGTGTATGTGACCGATAACGCAGGCATCGTGCGCTTCGATTCCGAGAATCAATCGGTCGGGCAGGATTTCTCGAAATGGCGTGATGTGCTGCTCACGCTGCGTGGGAGCTTCGGAGCCAGAACCAGCAAAGACGCGCAGGCCGATGACGCTGGCTCCGTGTTCTACGTCGCCGCGCCGATTGTGAAGGATGGCAAAACGATTGGTGTGTTGAGTGTGGCCAAACCCACCTTCACGATTGCGCCGTTCATCGACCGCGCCGAGCGAAAAATTCTCGTGAGCGGCGCGTGGCTGGTGGGGCTCTCGCTCGTGATTGGCGTGCTGGCTACGCTGTGGATCGTCGCGTCAGTTCGGCGGCTGGCGCGCTACGCCGAGGCCGTTGAGGCGGGGCGGCGAACGCCCCTACCCGCGCTACCGGGCGAGCTGGGCAAACTGGCGCGCGCGATGGCGGGCATGCGCGAGCGACTTGAAGGTCAGCATTACATCGAAAGCACCGTGCGCGCGTTGACGCATGAACTCAAGTCTCCGCTGGCGGCGATTCGGGCATCGGGCGAATTGCTGCGCGAGGATTTGCCCGCGGCGGATCGTGAGCGTTTTGCGGCGAGCGTTGTCGCGCAGAGTGAACGCATGCATGTGACGGTGGAGCGGATGCTGGAGCTGTCGAAGCTGGAGCAGCTGAGCGCGCCACAACAAGTGAGTTCGGTCGCCGTCGGCGTACTCTTAGCTGGCGTCGTGGCGCGCTCACAGTCTCGCGCGGAGCACCGGCGAGTTCGCGTCTCGCAGGCGATTTCACCGGTTGAACTGATGCTGCGCGGCGACACAGAATTGCTGCAACTGGCGCTCAATAACCTGCTCGATAACGCGATTGATTTTTCGCCGCCGGGCGCGGAGGTTGTGATCAAGGCGAGCGAGTTGAACGGCGAAATTCACATTGACGTGGTCGATCATGGGCCGGGTTTCGTCCAATACGTGCGTGATCGAATTGGCGAGCGGTTTCTGTCAACGCCTCGACCTGAAGACGTCACGGGCGCTCGCCCGAAGGGAAGCGGGCTGGGCCTTGCTATTTCCCGGCAGGTGGCGGAGTTGCATGGAGGGAAGCTCACTGTGGTGTGCTTTGTGAATCCCACGATGGTGCGCATTAATTTGCCAATTAGTGGACGGCCATAACCGTATCCGTAGGGCGGGCACTGCCCGCCTCGTCGCCCAACAGGCGCGAGCCTCAAGTCTTGCGCTTCGCAGCGGATAACAAGGCGGGAAGTGCCCGCCCTACGTAGATTTCCGCCAGACTTCACACTCGCTTCACAAACTTCATTTTCCCCGCACACACGGCGTCGACACTGACGACTTCGTGTCATCTCATGGGGAAAATTTTGAAGCCACTCGTAATAAAGGCAGCTGCGCTTGCGGCGATTTTGTTGTTACTCATTTCTGGTCTGTCGATGATTTCTGGCATGGCTGCAGAGCGCATTGGGTATCGGGCGCAAGCTGCCGAGAGCATTCGCCGCAGCCTCGCCGGGCCGCAGGCCATTGCTGGGCCTGTGCTCACGCGGCGCTGCGTAGAAACGAGCGAGAAGCAAGTGACGACCGACAAAAAAACGACCACCGAACGCTCGGAGCATGAATACGTTTTGAAAGCATTGCCGGAGACGATGAAGTGGAGTGCGACGAGTCGTATTGAACCGCGCTATCGAGGTCTGTACAAGGTCAACTCGTTCAATCTGGAGGCCAGAGCGGATGTCGCGTGGCCCGCGACGACGTTGTCTGCACTCTCTCCACCGCCGGTGAAAGCAACGGTTGTCGCCGTCGCCTGCGACGTGCCCAAGGTGGAATTCGCGGTGACTGATTTGCGTGGCATTCGCAGTGTCAAGATGGGTTCGTCTGCCGGTACGTTGCAGGCGCAGGCAAGCTCGGGGGGTGATATTTTCAAAGCGGGTTTCGAGGCGGCGCTGCCGAGGGCCGAAGCCCTGAGCGCGGCACCGTTCACGTTGCAACTGGCGGTGGAACTTGTCGGCGTGGAATCGCTCAGTTTCGTGCCGCTCGGCGTTGACAACACCGTGACGCTCAAATCCGACTGGGCGCATCCGTCGTTCAGCGGAGCTTTTTTGCCTCGCGAGCGTAAGGTGAGCGACGCGGGATTTGAAGCGACGTGGAATGTGTCGTCGCTGGCGTCAACCGCGCGGGGGCAGCTGGGGAGGCAAGCCGTCCTGTGTGACTTGCGCCGCGCCGGATACGGCGAGCAAAACTATGCACGCGGCGTGTCGTACGCCGACGCGCAAGCGCAGGCTACCAGCGCTTCTGCGGCAGGAGGTGCTTGCCTGCAATCCTTCGGTGTCGAATTCATCGATCCCGTCAATCCCGCGTCGCTCGCAGACCGCGCAACGAAGTACGGTTTGCTGTTCATCGCGCTGACCTTTGTTGGCATCGGCATGCTTGAGCTCTTGAAGCGCGTTCCAGTTCATCCGATGCAATATTTGCTGATCGGCGCAGCGCTGGCAGCGTTCTTCCTGTTGCTGCTCAGTTTGTCCGAGCATGTGTCGTTCGCACTGGCGTACGCCGCCGCTGCGGCCGCATGCATCGCTCTGATTGCGGTGTATGCCAAGGCGGTGCTCGGCGGCTGGGCGCGCGCGCTGCCAACCGCTGCCGCGCTCTCGGTGCTCTACGGCGTGCTTTATTTGGTGCTGCAATCGGAGCAGCATGCGCTGCTGGCGGGATCGCTGCTGCTGTTCGCCGTGCTGGCGGGCGTGATGCTGATGACGCGCAATTTGAAGTGGGGGCAGATCAATGTCGGAGGCTGAGGCGCTTGCGCAGCGTAGTGATTTAACCGTCGCAATCGGCATGAGTGACGACCGGAGACTGCGCATTGCATGGCGGAAAGCGTTGCTGATTTTTTACGGAGAACGGCGATACGGCTTTTCGCCAAAAAGACCGCTTGTAAAGGGGTGAGATTAATAAGTCGCTAAAGTCGACTTAGTAGAAAAATCGGGTGTAGCCCCTATGAAATAAGGGCTACACGAAAAAGTCGTACCTGTCATCGATAATCCGAAGACCGTAAAAACAGCGTGAAATTGCAACTCCATGAACGCACCCGTTTCAGCCCCACTTGCAGGCGAATTAGCCCGCAAAGACGTCGCCAATCACTTTCATCCGTACACCAATCTGCGCGCCATTGAGAAGGACGCGCCGCTGATCATCGTCGAGGGCGACGGCATTGAGGTGATCGACGATTCGGGCAAGCGCTATATCGAGGGCATGGCGGGGCTGTGGTGTGCGTCGCTGGGCTTCAGCGAGAAGCGTCTGGCGGACGCGGCGAAGCGGCAGATGGACCGGCTTCCGTATTACCACTCATTTTCCGGCAAGGCGCACAACGTGGTGGCGGAGGTGAGCGAAAAGCTGATCTCGCTCGCACCGACTGAGGCCTTGCGCGACGGTCGGGTGATCTTCGCCAACTCGGGCTCCGAGGCGAACGATACGGCGTTCAAGCTGGTGCGTTACTACCACAACGCCATCGGAAAACCGCAGAAAAAAAAGATCATTTCACGCGTCAAGGGCTATCACGGCGTCACGGTCGCGACGGCCTCTTTGTCGGGCATCCCGGCGATGCATCAGCATTTTGATTTGCCGATAGACGGCGTCTTGCGAACTGGCTGTCCACATCCCTACCAATTCGCAAAGGAGGGCGAGTCTTCGGAGCAATTCGCGACTCGCTTGGCCCTTGAGCTCGAAGCGCTCATTCTGGCGGAAGGGCCGGACACGATTGGTGGATTCATCGCCGAACCAGTGCAAGGCGCGGGCGGCGTGATCATTCCGCCGCCGACGTACTTCGAAAAAATTCAGGCGATTCTCAAAAAATACGAGATACTTTTCATCGCTGATGAAGTCATCACGGGCTTTGGCCGCACCGGCAATTTGTTCGGCTCGCAGACGTACAACCTTGAGCCCGACATGCTGACTACCGCCAAGATGATCACTTCGGCCTATGTGCCGTTCTCGGCGCTGTACGTCAGCGGAAAAATTTATCAGGCCTGCGCGGATGCGAGCGCGAGCGTCGGCGTGTTCGGGCATGGCTACACCTACTCGGGCCATCCGCTCGGCTGCGCGGTGGCGCTGGAAACGTTGAAGATTTACGAAGAGCGCGATCTGGTGAACCATGTTCGCGCGATGGCACCTGCGTTTGCCGCCGGGTTGAAAAAATTTGTGGGCCATCCGCTGGTCGGCGATGTGCGCAGTGTGGGGCTAATCGGCGCGGTTGAACTCGCCGAAGATCCGAAGCTGCGCAAGCCGTTCGACCCCAAGCGCGGCGTGGGCCCCTATCTCGTGCGTCGGGCCCAGGAGCACGGGCTCATCCTGCGCGCCATGGGTGGCGACATCATTGCGTTCAGTCCGCCGCTGATCATCACCGAGAAGGAGATTGCGGAAATGATTCGGCGGTTTGCGTTGGCGTTGGACGACACGCAAGCGTGGTTGCGCAGCTAAAAGCGCACACCACGGAGACAAAAAATGGAACTGAAACTCACCCTCACGCCCACCGCACAAAAGCTCGTTCACAGCACGGAGTTCACGTTTTCCACCAATGCGGATCCGGGTATGACGATGCCGCAGGTAGGCGATTTGATGCGCGTCACGCTGGATGAGCCGCCCGTCTTTTTCAAGGTGATTCAGCGGGCCTACGATTTCACGACTTCGCCCATAACGGTGACGCTCGTGCTCGGCGCGCCAGATTAACGTTTAGTCCTGACTGTTTTACAAATCGTTGCAGGCGCGGGTGGGTGCGGCATGCGCACCCCTAAAATTGGGCACTCATCGCGTCGCTGACGTAAACGTCTGTGTCGTCTGTCAACCAAAGTTCTTCATGCCCTCTTTTGCCCGACAAGCGTTGCCGCTTGCCATTGCCTGCGTCCTCTTTCCAGCGATCAGCGCTGTAGCGCAAACGCCTCCATCGCCACCTCCATCGCCCGCAGCCGCACCTGCTGAAGCGCCTGCCGAGGCAGCAGTGCCATCGCCTGCTGCTCAGCCCGGCACGCGAGCCCAGCGTGTCGAAGCCGTCGAGATCACCGGTAAAAACAGCGCCACCGAAGAACGTCGCAATTCCAGCGCCGCGAAAATTATCATCACGCGTGAAGATCTGGAGCAGTACGGCGACAGCAATCTTGGCGAAGCGATGCGTCGTTTGCCTGGCGTGACCACGGGTGGGCGTCCAGGAAGGCCCGGTGCTCCCATGATGCGCGGCATGGGCGGCGGATTCACGCAAATCCTCTTGGACGGGCAACGCATTCCGCCCGGCTTTTCTGTCGAGCAAATCACGCCGGATCAAGTCGAGCGCATCGAGATTCTTCGCGCTCCAACGGCTGAAACCGGCGCGCGCGCCATTGCCGGAACCATCAACATCATCCTGCGCGAACCGCTGCGGCAAACCAATAATGACATCAAGTTGGGCGTTCAGGAAGAGCGCCAAAAGTATTCGCCGAACGCCTCATGGACGCATAACGGCACGATGGGCGAAACCGGAACGTTCAATGTGTCGGCGTCGACAACGTTCACCCATCAGCTCACCGACGATGCGTCGCACACGATTTATGAGGATTTGCTCACCGGCGCGAAGACGTTGGAGCAAAACAGTTTTGGTCGAAGCAACGCCGAACGTGAAAACATCTTTCTGAACGGTCGCATGCAGTGGCGCTTGGGTAATGGCGAGCAGTTGGGCGTGCAAACTTTTCTGGCGCACAACACATCAGAAAATCACTCAACCGGCACGCTCGACCAGCCGTTTGGTTTGACGCCTTCGCCGTATGCGACGCGCGCGGGCTCGTTTGTCGGTCGCTTTGACGTCGGACGTATCAATCTCAACCTGAACAAGCGCTTCGATGCCGATACGCGTTACGAAATTCGCGGTGGCCTCGGCAAATTCTGGTCGAACACGGATTCGGTGTCGGAGCAATTCGCCAATAGCGGTGCGCGTACGCTGCTGCAAACGAGCCGAGGCGATCTGCGCGATTTGTCGTGGAGCACGAACGGCAAAGTTATCCGTAGTTTTGGTGGCGGCGCGCATTCGGTCACGGCGGGCTGGGACATTGAAAATCTGGCCCGCAACGAAATGTCCGTCACGCTGCTAAACGGCGTTCAACAGCTGGCTGATCTTGGCTCGGAGTTTGATGTCACGACGCGACGATTCGCAGCCTATTTGCAGGACGAATGGGACATCAATCCGCAATGGGCCGCCAACGCGGGCCTGCGCTATGAAACGATCAGAACGTCGAGCAGCAATGCGCAGGACACGTTTACCAACACCAGCAAAGTTTTGACGCCGCTGGCGCATCTGGTGTGGCGCTTCGCTGCGCCTTCGCGCGATCAACTGCGTCTTAGTTTGACGCAAAGCTATCGTGCGCCCAACGTGGGGCAATTGAGTTCGCGGCCATCGCTTAACACGCTCTACCCTGTGCCCGGCGCAAATACGGCGATTTCGCCGGATCGCGCGGGTAACCCGGATCTCAAACCCGAACGCGCCAATGGCATTGATCTGGCTTTCGAGCGCTACCTCAAATCCGGTGGCGTGATGTCGGTGAATCTGTTTGTGCGTGACATCAAGGATTTGATCCGAAACGTCATTGCGCTGGAGGACGTTTCCTGGGCACCAGCAGATCGATACGTCAGTCGTCCGCAAAATATTGGTAAGGCCATCACCAAAGGCATCGAGTTCGACGCGAAATTTCAGTTGCGGGAACTCATTGACGACGCGATTCCGCTCAATCTGCGCTTCAATCTGAGCATCTACGATTCAAAGGTCGCGGCGATCGTCGGGCCGTACAACCGTATTGACCAGCAGCCGCGCGCCTCGGGCAATCTGGGCGCAGATTACAAATTTCGCAGCTTACCCGTATCGGTGGGCGGCAATATCGCCTGGACACCCGCGTACACGACGCAGCAGAGCGATACGCAGTTGCAAAAAATCTCCACCAAGCGCGTGTACGATGCGTATGCGTTGTGGACGGTCAATCCAGCGGCAAAAGTGCGCCTGTCGCTCTCTAATATCTCGCCAATCGACGGTCTGACGACGGGCATCACGCTCGCTGACGGCCAGCGCCAGACCATCTTAAGCACTGGGCGGACGGATATGTCGGTGGCGCTGCGGCTGGAGATGCGGCTTTAGGGACAGGCTTCACGGCGCACATGTGGCTAAGCGCGCCTACAATGCGTCTATGCCTGACACCAAAAAAACCCTGCTACTCACCGGCGCATCGCGCGGGATTGGCCATGCGACGGTCAAGCATTTTCATTCAGCGGAATGGCGCGTGATCACCGTCTCCCGGCAGCCCTTCGACAAGATTTGCCCGTGGCCGCAAGGCGAAAAAGATCATGTCCAGATGGATCTCAACGATCTGGATCAATTTCCGGCGGCGATTGCACGTATCAAGGCCAAGCTCGCCGAGCCTGAGACGGGCGGCAAACTTTCCGCGCTGGTGAACAACGCTGGCATTTCGCCCAAGATGCCTGACGGCAGCCGCATGGGTGTGCTCGACGCCGACATCAGCATTTGGCAAAACGTGATGAACGTGAATTTGTTCGCCACGGCGCTATTGGCGCGAGGCTTGTTTGATGAGTTGAAAGCCGCGCAGGGCAGCGTGGTGAACGTCACCTCGATTGCAGGCGGCAAGGTGCATCCTTTTGCCGGCGTGGCCTATGCGGCGTCGAAGGCGGCGCTGGCGTCGCTGACGCGCGAAATGGCCAATGACTTCGGGCGTCATGGCGTGCGTTGCAACGCCATTGCACCGGGCGAGATTGATACGTCCATCTTGTCGGCAGGCACTGATGAGATTGTGCAGCGTGAGATACCGTTGAAGCGTTTGGGGAAGCCGTCCGAGGTCGCCACGCTGATTTATTTTTTGTGTACTTCACAGAGCTCGTACATTAACGGAGCAGAGATACACGTCAACGGCGGCCAACACGTTTGATTTGCGCTGGAAGTCGCTGTGATCCTTCGTTGCGAGGCTCCTCGCGTGGGACTACCACGCGTCGTCGCCTCGCGCCTCGGCTGACAGCGACTTCCAACGCAAATTCACTCTCCGTGGTGGCGCGGGCAGAGTCCCCTCTCCCCTCGTGGGAGAGGGTTAGGGAGAGGGGGTTGATTGAGTTGACGCTGTCGTTGCCCTACCAGCTCACTCTGCCTCCACAATGACCCTCTGGCGCGCCCTCCGTCGCTTCCTCAAAGCCGACGGCATGATCTATTCCGGCTATCTGGCCTTTCTGTCTTTGCTGGCCTTGTTGCCTGTGCTCGGCGTGTTGTTTTGGCTTTCGCAACAAAGCTCGATCATCAAAGCCGCCGACGGTGCGTTTCGCGATTTTTTGTTCACCAATTTGTTTCCTGAGACGGCGAAACAGGTTGTGGCGGTGGTCGACAAATTGCGCGCTAATGCCAAAGGTTTGGGCATGACGGGTGTGGCCATCATCGCCGGGGACTTGCTATTGAAGGCGTTAGCACTCAACGCCGCCGTAGACCGGATTTGGGGCTCAACGCGGCGTAATCTCTGGGGTTTTGTTCGCGGTGCGCTCGTTGTGCTGCTGGTGGTTCCGCCTGTTGTCGCTGCATTGTTCTGGGTGATTCGTTTTCTCGAGAAATTCCTGGCCGCGTTGATGCCATCGTTGAGTGAGTCGATCCAGACTGTTTTTGATCCGTTCGAAATTGGTGTTCCGCTGATCGCTGCGCTCACCCTCATTTATCGATGGGTGCCAGCTCGACTGAACGCGTGGAAATCGCCGCTCGCATCGGCGCTTTTGGTGACGGTGCTCATCGTTGTGGCGCGCTACCTGATCACTCACTACTTCGCGCAAATTCAGCAACTGAAATCACTTTACGGTGCCTTCATCGCATTCCCTGTGCTCATGGTGACGGCGTTCGTGATCTGGGCGCTGGTGCTCTACGGCGCGGCGCTGGTTGCTGAGGGGTTTGGCAGCACGTCGGGTGTGCGGGCGACAAAGGCAGAGCGCCCACGGCGTGTCGCCAACAAGGCGATGAAGGCGTAAACGTGCTCTACGACGCTTGCCTTGGCGCGCTCGACTTGCTGGTGCAGGGGGACGCCGCGTTGCGCGATATCGCATTGCTCTCGCTTCGCGTCAGCGCCAGCGCAACGCTCTTCGCGGCGCTCATCGGGCTGCCGCTGGGGGCGTGGGTTGCGCTCTCGAGGTCGCGGTTACGAACGTCGTTCGCTGTTTTGCTGAACACGTCCATGGGACTGCCTCCGGTAGTGGTCGGCCTGGTTGTGTACTTGTTACTGTCGCGAAGCGGACCGCTAGGTGCGCTCGGCTGGCTGTTCACGCCGACTGGAATGATCTTTGCGCAAACGCTTTTGATCACACCGATCATCGCTGCTCTGGCGAGGCAAACCATCGAGGACGCTCACGTCGGGCTCGCCGATTGGTTTACGTCGTTGGGGTTGACTCGCTGGCGGCGGGTCAAGGCGCTCTTGTTTGAGGCGCGCTTTTCGTTGGCGGTAGCGCTGCTGGCGGGATTTGGTCGTGCGATTGCTGAAGTCGGCGCGGTCATGATGGTGGGCGGGAACATCGCGGGCCACACGCGCGTCATGACCACGACAATCGCGCTCGAAACGTCAAAGGGCGATCTGCCGCTCGCGCTCGCGCTCGGCGTGCTGTTGGTCGCGCTGGTGCTGCTGGTGAACGGGCTGGCGCAGGCTTTGAAGGCATGGATGGAGCGACGGCATGGGTGAGCCGTCGACGCTCCTGTCGCTAGGTGCGGTCTCGGTGTCGGTCGCCGACACCGCATTGTTGACCGACATCGACTTGCGGGTTCAGTCGGGTGACCGGGTTGTCATTCTCGGTGCCAACGGTGCCGGTAAATCGACGCTGTTGAAAGTGTGCAATGGTTTGATCGTGCCGTCAAAAGGTGAATTGGTCGCACCGCCCGCTAACAATCAAGCACTCATTTTTCAGCGCCCGGCATTGCTACGGCGCAGCGTTATCGAGAACGTGAAATTTGTACTCGCTGCGCGCGGCGTTCGCGAGCCAGAGCGGAGCAGCCAGGCACAAATCGCGATTAACGCGTGCGGGCTCGCCGCGATGGCTTCACGACCCGCGATTGCATTGTCTGGCGGCGAGCAGCAGCGCCTTGCGTTGGCGCGCGTCTGGGCCTGTCGACCTGATCTGCTTCTGGCCGACGAACCCACCGCCAATCTAGCCCCGGCGGCGATGCGCGACGTGGAAAACCTGCTCCTTGCGGTCGAGGCTTTGGGCACCACGCTTGTACTGACGACACACAACATTGCCCAGGCTAAGCGCCTTGCCCGCCGGATCGTCTTTCTCGATGGCGGCAGGATCGTCGAAGACCGACCTGCCGCTGAGTTCTTTGCCTCACCCGCGTCTGCTGCGGCGCGAACTTATCTCGCTGGAGAATCGATATGAACCGGATTTTTCGTTTGCTTGCCGTAACTGTGTCTGCCGTTGCGCTGGTTGTGTTTGCTCCGACGTCGTCTCTCGCGCAGGACAACGCCATTACCGTAGCCTCCACTACGTCGACCGAACAGTCGGGCTTATTCGGATATCTGCTGCCGCAAGTACAAAAAGCAACAGGAATCACCGTGAAGGTCGTGGCGTTAGGCACTGGACAGGCGCTCGACGTGGGCCGTCGCGGTGACGCGGACGTTGTTTTTGTTCACGATCAGGTTGCGGAAGAAAAATTCATCGCCGAGGGAGCAGGCGTCGAGCGCATTGCCGTGATGTACAACGATTTTGTGCTCATCGGCCCCGGCGATGATCCGGCCAAAGCGGCGGGCAAGGACGTTGTGGCGGGTCTGAAGGCCGTGTATGCCAGCAAAGCGCCGTTCGTCTCTCGCGGCGACAAGAGCGGAACCCATGCCGCCGAATTGCGCTACTGGAAAACGGGCAGCCTTGATCCAGCGACTGAAAAGCAATCCTGGTATCGCGACACAGGCTCTGGTATGGGGTCTGCACTCAACACCGCTGCGGCGATGAACGCCTACATCCTCGCCGATCGCGGCACCTGGCTTTCGTTCAAGAACCGCCAGAACCTGAAGATCATCATTGGGGGCGACAGCAAGCTCTTCAATCAATACGGCGTGATCCTCGTGGATCCGAAAAAGCACGCGCACATCAAAGCTGAGGCAGGACAAAAATTCATCAATTGGCTCGTGAGTGCGGAGGGGCAGGCGACGATTGCGGGCTACAAAATCGGTGGCGAGCAGTTGTTTTTTCCGAATGCGGTGAAGAAGTAATCGGCGTATTGTGGGAGCGGTTCTACCGCGAATGTCGTCGCGCTACGCCAATCGCGGTGGAACCGCTCCCACAGACAGATTCATCACAGGATTAAGACAGCACCGACGGTGTTGGAACCTGATACCCGCCGGGTTTGTGGTGACTTTGATTCCGCCTGAGGCAGAATCCACGCACTGAACAACAACGGGGTCACCATGTCAGAACACAGTCAATTTGCCTTGCTGGGCGAGCGCCGCTTCGCGCCGTTCTTCTGGACGCAGTTTTTAGGCGCGATGAACGACAACGTGTTCAAGAACGGCATGATCATTTTCATGGCGTTTGGCGGCATGACACTCGCCGGAATGGATTCGAACTTGCTGGTGAATGCAGCGGGCGCGGTGTTCATCCTGCCGTTCGTTTTGTTCTCCGCATTCGCAGGGCAGCTCGCCGACAAGTACGAGAAAACCCGCGTCATTCGCGGCGTGAAGCTTTTCGAGATCGTGGTGATGGCGCTGGCGGCGGTAGGGTTCGTGACCGCAAACCTTGGCATCCTGTTTGTCTGTCTCTTCGCGATGGGTTTGCATTCCACCTTATTCGGCCCTGTGAAGTACGCGATCATGCCGCAGGCGTTGCAGAGTGATGAGCTCGTTGGCGGTAACGCGCTGGTCGAATCGGGAACGTTTGTGGCAATTTTGGTCGGAACCATCGTCGGTGGCGTGGTGGTTGCGCTGAAGCCGAGTGGGCCGATGTTTGTGGCGGCAGTAACGATTATTGTTGCCGTGATTGGCTATCTCGTCAGTCGTAGCATTCCGCCTGCCGCAGCCACCGATCCGACGCTCAAACTAAACTGGAATCCGTTCACCGAGACCGCAAACAACCTGCGCCTCGCTGCGAAAAATATCGTCGTGTGGCGCTCGATGTTGGGCATATCGTGGCTCTGGTTTTACGGTGCGATGCTGCTCAACCAGTTCGCGAACATGAGCAAGGATGTCCTGGGTGGAAACGAGCAGGTGGCCACGCTGTTGCTTGCTGTGTTTGCCGTGGGCGTTGCGGTTGGCTCGTTGTTGTGCGAACGGCTATCTGGCAAAAAAGTGGAGATTGGTCTGGTGCCTTTCGGATCGATTGGCATGAGCGTGTTCGCCATTGATTTGTACTTCGCGACGAAGGGCTTGCACCCGGTGGGTCAGAGCGGTGCGATGGAATTTATTGCCAAGTCAGAGCATTGGCGCGTGGTGTTCGATCTGTTCATGCTCTCGTTGAGTGGCGGTCTTTACAGCGTGCCGTTGTACGCGCTGATTCAGGAGCGCTCAGATGAGTCGCACCGCTCGCGCATCATTGCTGCGAACAATATTCTGAACGCGATCTTCATGGTCGTGTCGGCGCTCCTCGCCATTGCGCTCATCAAATTCGCCGGGTTTGGCGTGCCACAGCTGATTCTCACCATCGCCGTGCTCAACGCCATCGTGGCGCTCTACATCTACTCGCTGACGCCGGAATTTTTGCTGCGGTTTATCTGCTGGATGCTGATTTCGTTTGCCTATCGTTTGCGCACCAAAGGTCTCGAAAACATTCCCGATAAAGGGCCGGTCATCGTGGTGGCCAATCATGTGAGCTATGTTGATGCTTTGGTGATCAGCGCCGCCTGTCGTCGCCCGATTCAGTTTGTGATGGATCACAATATTTTTAAAACACCCGGCATGGCGTGGGTTTTTCGCCAGATGAAGGCGATTCCGATTGCTAGCGCGAAGGAAAATCCAGAAATGATGGCGCGTGCGTTTGAGCGCGTGAAGCAGGCTCTGCACGAAGGCGAAGTCGTCTGCATTTTCCCGGAAGGCAAGCTCACCAAAGACGGCGAAATGAACGCGTTCCGCCCCGGCATCGAACGCATCGTCGCCGAGACCGGCGCACCCGTGGTGCCGCTTGCGCTGCGTGGGCTGTGGGGCAGTTTCTTCAGCCGCACGGCCAATGGCGTCGCGTTCAAGCGCTTCCGTGGATTCTTCAACCGGATCGAGTTGGTGGGCGGGGCGTTGGTGCCTGCGGGGAATGTGACGGCGGCAGGGTTGGAGGCTACGGTTCGGGAAATGAGGGGGGAGATGCGGTGATGCGCTCATCGCTCATCGCCGTTGAGCTGCCAACAAGGCTTCGACGGGCTCAGCCCGAACGGTGCGATAGTCTCGTCAACCGTCGTCGCATCGATTTTCAAATCCCGTTCACGCTGAGCCCGTTTCAAATCCCGTTCACCCTGAGCCCGTCGAAGGGCCGTTACTCCAAAACTCCGTTTGATTGAGCGATGATCTTCACTACCTACATCCTCTGTTGCGCTGACAACTCGTATTACACGGGGCACACCGATAACTTCGATGTGCGAATGAATCAGCATCTCGCAGCGGCGGAGGGCTACGTGGCCGAACGCCGACCGTTCAGCGTTGTTTGGATCGGCGAATTTGCGACGCGTGCCGAGGCGCTCGCATTTGAGTTGAAGCTGAAAGGTTGGTCACGGGCGAAGAAAGACGCGCTGATTGCGGGCGACTGGAATCTGGTTTCTAAGCTCTCCAAGACGAGTAAAAATCGGCGAGACGGGGCTTCGACGGGCTCAGCCTGAACGGAGGGAAAGATTGAGTCAGAGCGGGGTGCTGATGACAACGAGCCCTACGCATAAAATCCTCGAATGTCTGGAAACACCCTAGGTCACCTCTTTTCCGTCACCACCTTTGGTGAGTCGCACGGTCCCGCCATTGGTTGCGTCATTGACGGCTGCCCGCCGGGGATGCCTCTGTCAGCTGAGGACATTCAGCCCGATCTGGATCGGCGCAAGCCGGGGACATCGCGGCATGTGACGCAGCGTAAGGAGGACGACACCGTTGAAATCCTCTCGGGCGTATTTGAAGGCGTGACGACGGGCACGCCGATTGGGCTCCTGATTCGCAACACCGATCAGCGCAGCAAGGACTACGGCAACATCGCGCAAACGTTCCGGCCGGGGCATGCGGATTACACGTACTGGATGAAGTTTGGCCAGCGCGACTACCGAGGCGGCGGGCGTTCATCCGCGCGGCTTACTGCACCGATTGTGGCGGCGGGCGCGGTAGCGAAGAAGTGGCTGGCGCAGCGCTATGGCGTGACGGTTCGCGGTTATTGCGCGCAGATTGGTGACGTTGCGATTCCGTTTGAATCACATGACAACGTGAACGAGAACCCGTTCTTCGCACCAGTGCGCGCAGACTCGCCAAAACTCACGGAGCTTGAGGCGTACATGGACGAGCTGCGCAAGAGCGGTGACAGTTGCGGCGCGAAGATTTATGTTGAGGCGACGGGGCTGCCGGTGGGTTGGGGCGAGCCGGTGTTTGATCGTATTGACGCCGACGTTGCCCACGCGATGATGGGTTTGAACGCCGTGAAGGGCGTGGAAATCGGGGCCGGTTTCGCCTGCGTTACGCAAAAAGGCACCGAGCATTCCGACGAAATTCGCGACGGAAAGTTCACGAGCAACAATTCGGGCGGTGTGCTGGGAGGAATCTCCACGGGACAGCCGATTACGGTGAACATTGCGATCAAGCCGACATCCAGCATGCGCCTTGATCGCGAAACCATCGACAAACAGGGCAATCCGGTCACGATCAACACGCACGGTCGTCACGACCCTTGCGTAGGCATTCGCGCGACGCCAATCGCCGAGGCCCTGCTGGCGCTGGTGCTGATCGATCATGCGCTGCGACATCGCGCGCAAAATGCCGACGTGGTGGTCGACACGCCGCACGTTTTGTAGGCTCGGCGCACGCCGTTCAGCGCCCCGTCAATGAACGCCATTCAGTTTCAGCTCTACCGCCTGTCGTTCTGGCTCGCGCCCACGACGGTGCTGTCGCTTTGGCATGGCGCGACGAAGGCGGTCGAGGCAGCGGAGCAGGGCGTCTGGATGTGGTGGCCATTGGCGGTGATTTATGTCATCGTGCCACTGCTGGATGGGCTCTGCGGCAAAGTCGTCACGCGGTTCTCGGCGCAAGAGCAACAGCGCCTGATCAATGACCCGATGCTGCGAGTCATCCCGTGGATTTGTGCGGTGATTTGGCTTGCAACGCTCGCATGGGCGGTCACGCTGCTGCCGCGTGTGCTGGCGCTTCCGACGATTCATGTGATCGGTTTCGTGATGTCACTCGGCATGGTCGGCGGCATTCTTGCAATCAACGTTGGGCATGAGCTCATTCATCGAAACAACAAGGCGGAGCGATTCCTCGGCGGCGTGCTTTTGGCCAGCGTTTGCTACGGCGTGTTCAAGGTCGAGCATGTTCGCGGACATCATCTGCGTGTGGGAACGGCCGACGATCCGGCGACAGCGCGGCTAAACGAGACCGCGTATGCCTTTGTGCCGCGCGCAATTTTCGGGACGCACCTGCACGGGGTGGCGGCTGGAGCGTGCACGCCTCGCCAAAGCGGGTTTTAAGGGCATTGCAGCGGTGTTGCGGAACGAGGTGCTGCATTGGTCGTTGCTGTCGTTTGCGATGGCGGTTGCGGCTTTCGCCGTTGCGGGTGCGTTCGGCGTTATCGTGTTTTCGTTCGCCGGACTTGTGGCCATCATTGAGCTGGAACTGGTGGATTACATCGAGCATTACGGCCTTGTGCGCGACCGCGATGCCGACGGCAAACTTTTGCCGGTCCGCTATGAGCATTCGTGGGATTACGCGGGCTGGCTGACCAACGCGCTCCTGATCAATCTGCAACGGCACAGCGATCATCACGCGCACGGCGGGCGCGCTTATGGTGCGTTGAACAATCACGCCGAAGCGCCGCAATTGCCGATAAGCTATGCCGGAATGCTGGTTATTGCGCTGATTCCGCCGCTGTATCGGGCGATGATTCATCCACGATTGCGGGCAACAGCTTTGTCCTGAAACGACCACTGCATTGGGGCTAATGCTCATTTAGAGTATCAGTCGATTGCATCGTAAATGACCTGATAGCCCTTATAAAATAAGGCAATCAGCCAAAAGCTGATGTCCCGGTTCATCGCAGGAACGCACCACGTAAGCGCACCGCAAGACAACGCAGGCGATAATCGTGCGAGAGAAATTCAGCCAACAAATCCACAACTTAAGAATCGAGCACATGCGACTCATACTTCTCGGTGCCCCGGGGGCGGGCAAAGGCACGCAAGCGAAGTTTATTTGCGAAAAATTTGGCATTCCACAGATCTCGACGGGGGACATGTTGCGCGCGGCACGCGATGCAGGCACTCCGTTAGGCCTGATTGCTGGGCCAATTATGAAAGCCGGGGCGTTGGTGCCCGATCAATTGATCATCGACATTGTCAAGGAGCGTATCAAGCAGCCCGACTGCAAAAACGGGTATCTGTTCGACGGCTTCCCGCGCACGGTTCCACAGGCCGAAGCCATGAAGGAAGCCGACGTTGGTCTCGACTACGTGCTCGAAATCGCAGTGCCGGATGAGGCAATTGTGGAGCGCATCACGGGGCGACGCTCGCACTCGTCGGGCCGCACCTATCACATCCGTTTCAATCCGCCCAAGGTTGAAGGCAAGGACGACGTCACGGGCGAGCCGCTTGTCCAGCGCGACGACGACCGCGAAGAGACCGTGAAGACGCGCCTCAAGGTCTACCACGATCAAACCGAGGTACTGCTCGGCTACTACGCTGATCTCGCAAAAGCGGGTGCCGCTGGCGCGCCGCAATACAAGCGCGTGGACGGCGTTGGCAATGTCGACGCGATCACCGCCGCGGTGTTTGCTGCGCTGACGTAATTCAATCCTGTCCAGACGTACACGCACGTCCGCATGCGACCCTGCGCGCGGAATCAATCGAGTGTCAACGGGACGAGCTACAGGAAGCCGTCGCGCTTCGCCCTTAAAACATCGTCAGCCGTGTCAACGTCCCACAGCGGGTCCAGCTCGGCCCAGTTGAGGTTCGCATTGGAAATTCGCGCGCGCGTTTGCGCCATGACTTCGCTCGTGCTCCAGGCGACATTTGCAAAGGGGGCCGCGCTCGGCGCGTTGGTGCCCACCAGTACGTAGCCGCCGTCTTCAGCCGGGACGAAGACCCACGGACAAAGCGCGGTGAGTGCGTTAGCGGCATCCAGCAAATTCGCGGCGATGAAAGCCGGGCAGTCGGTACCAATCAACAGGACACGTTGGTGTTGCTGCCGCATCGTTTGCAGGCAGTGCAGCATGCGTACGCCCAAATCTTCGCCGACCTGCAGATGCGTCGGGAGATTGAAAGTTTCGCTCCAACGCTGCACGGTTTCGTGCGTGAGATTGTCGGCGACCCACAGGGACGCGCTGGCTCCATGCGCCTCGCACGTCGTGTGCACCGTGGCGAAAGTGTGCTCGGCGAGTCGCTGGTAAATATCTCTCGCGCCGTCTGCGCCGTACGCTGGAATCAGGCGCGTTTTTACGAAACCCGCAACCGGTGCTTTGCAAAAAATCGCGATATGGAAATCGCCACGGTTCATTCGCATGAGACGGACGGCGCTACCGATACCATGTGGCGAGCTTCGTCGGCGATACGCCAGCCCAATACGCAAAGCGCAGCCACCACATGAGCACCATCGTCCGCCAGACGCCCTGCTTTTGCCAGCGCCGAGCGGATGTCGTGACCCGCTCACGCAGGCACACAGGCGCAGAAATTTTCTTCAGCGATTTGCTGAGTGCGATGTCCTCCATCAAGGGGATATTTGGAAATCCATCGACCTGCTCGAACGTCGATTTACGCACGAAGATGCATTGATCGCCGGTGGCGATGCCAGTCATGCGAGAACGAAAATTCATCAGGGTCGCGATGACTTTGAGCATGAAATGAGATCGCAGCTTCCCAGAATCAAGCGTGACATCGAAGCGTCCCCATGTCGTGTTGTGCTCCTTCAATGCCGCATCGATCAGCGTGTCAACATTGTCGGGCAATCGGGTGTCGCTGTGCAGGAACAGCAGCGTGTCGCCGGTTGCGATTTGCGCGCCCGCGTTTTGCTGCGTTGCGCGTCCGGGTGCGGTAGTGATTGTGCGAACGCCAAGCGCACTCGCCAGCGCGACTGTGTCGTCGCTACTGCCGCCGTCGACCACGATAACTTCTGCTCCGCGTTCGCGTAGCGGTTGCAGGCGCTTGAGCGCAGTCGAAATATTTGCAGCCTCGTTGAGCGCGGGGATAATGATGGAGAGATTCATCCCTCGCCACTCCTACCGTCCGGCACCGGCACCAGCACCGGCACCGGCACCAGCACCGGCACCAGCACCAGCAACGGACGGGACGTCGCTACGCCAGCGCACCACCGCAGGAGCTACCTTGCCCGGCTGTACAGCCGTAGCAGTGATCGCGAATGACGATGGGGCCGTCGTTTAGCGCATCCGGTGCAGCGGCGAGAACGTCCTTCAGATGCGATTTCGCTCGACCACCCGTCTTTGTCGGCAGCTCCAGCATCTGGTTGAAGTCGCAGTCGTAGAGGAAGCCCTGCCAGTCGATACTGACCTGATCGCGGCACATCACGCCGTCGAGGTTTTCATCCTTATGAGCCGCTTTGAGAACGCCCATGTAGGTCTCAAACGTGCCCTTGGAAATCAGTGTCGAACCGAAGCGCTGGATCGGCATGTTGGCGATAGTGAACAGATGATTGAAGCGAATGCCGAAGGTGTCGCCGAGGATGCGTTTGTAGTCAGCCTGTAAACCGGCCTGACCCGGCGGCAGCACGGGGCCTTGCGGGTTGTAGACGAGGTTTAATTCAAGCTCGTTGCCGTCATCGCCGTAGCCTAACGAATTGAGGAGCTGCAAGGCGCGAATGCTTTTGTCGAACACGCCGTCGCCGCGCTGTTTGTCGACATTGTCGACCGAATAGCAGGGCAGCGACGCGGTGATCGCGACTTTGTTGTCCGCTAAAAACTGCGCCAGTGTTTCCTGTCCGGGTTCGAACAAAATTGTCAGGTTGCAGCGATCAATTACCTTGACGCAGAGCGCACATGCCTCGGTCACGAGCGCGCGAAAATAGGGGTTTAACTCGGGCGCACCGCCTGTGAGGTCGAGTGTTTTGGCACCGCTGTGCTTTAAGTAATCGATCACCAGATCAATCGTCGCTGCATCCATCATCTCGGTGCGCTGCGGGCTCGCGGCGACGTGGCAGTGCACGCAGGACTGATTGCATTTGTAGCCCAGATTCACCTGCAGGGTGCTGACGCTACGGCGGCGTAATTTGGGGAATGTCGTGCGATGTGCATCAAGTCGGGGGAGTACGGCGTGCATAAAAAATCCTGAAAAATTCCAACGGGCGAGAGGGTTACGCTAGCAGCAACCACCGCCGTCGTAGTGATACGTTGATTCCGAAATGTACAGATCGCTTCGGCCCAAATCTGCCAGCGCGCCTGCCGTTTTGTCACACACGGCGAGCGGCTGATTGGGCGTCATGACGTGGCCTTTGCCGTCGTCAAAGATGATGTCACTACCGTAGTAAATCGCGCTTTTGCCGGTGAACACGCAGGGCCCGTCGGCGGGCATCGGATCCTTGATCGCGCAGATTTCAACACTCTCGATGACGAGCAGGGTATCGGTCGCATACTGGCCCGGTGCCAGTACACGATAGGGTCGTTTGGCGCGAACTTCAATGGTTCCGAAACCCACATCGGTGAGGCGCTTGATGTAGTCCTGCATCGGGATCGCGCCGGTGAGGCAGAGTGCGCGCAAGCGCTCATCCGCCTTTAGTGCCGCAGGCATCGGCTGCTCGCAGGTCGGGTCGGACAGGATCAGTCGACCGTGCGGCTTCAGCACGCGATACATCTCGGCAAGCGCCTTGGTCAGGTCCGCTTCGTGAAAGATGTTGAACAGGCAGTTTTGTGCCGCGACGTCGATACTGCTGTCCGCAATCGGCAGGTTGAGCGCATCACCATGACGGAGATCGACGAAGTCGCGATTAAACCAAGCGTTTTCGGATTCTGCGCGCTGCAAGTTTTCGGCACATGCAGTGATCATCTCGTCGACGACGTCAAGGCCAATCACGGCACCTTTACGACGGCTGAAATAGGAAAACTGCAACAGCTCCATGCCACCACCAATGCCCACGTAGAGCACCGTCGGCGTGCCCACCAGATCGCGCGGATGCACGGTACTTCCGCAGCCGTAATTCATCTCCAGCATTTTTTTCGGAATCGACAGCTCCGGCAGCTGCCAGATCGGCGTGGTGGTGCAGCAAAGGCCGACGTCGGGATTTAGCGCGGCTTCGCGGTAAACATCTTGAGTCGTGCGAAGATAACTTGGGTTCGTAATATCGTTCATGGTATTGGTCGCAAAGAAAACGCTATGTGGATCGCCATCCCGGTGGAGGCCGGGCCCACGCCCGCTGCTGGTCGTTGAGCTTGCTAAGGGCGTGGATACCGGCCTACGCCGGTATCGCAAAAAAAGTTGAGTTATTCAGCCATTGCCTACCGGATTTGCTGAAACTGTTGTCGGTATTATCGTATCGAAAGTCGCGTGTCCTATCCGCGCGATCCGCTGACATACGCTGCTGTCAAACTGTCAACGGGGGCTTCAAACAATTGCTGGCTTTGACCAAATTCAATCAGTTTGCCAACGCGTTCTTTCATCCAGAAAAAGGCCGCGTAGTTGGCGATGCGCTTGGCCTGCGCCAGATTGTGAGTGACGATGACTACGGTGTAGGTGCCGCGAAGGCGCAGTATCAGGTCTTCGACTACACCCGACGAGATTGGGTCAAGCGCGCTGCACGGTTCGTCCATCAAGAGGACCGAGGGTTTGAGCACGAGCGCGCGCGCGATGCACAGGCGCTGCTGTTGTCCGCCTGAGAGTTGCAAAGCGGGCGTGTCAAGCCGATCCTTGACTTCGTCCCACAGACCAACATCCTGCAGCGCATTTTCGACGCGAGCTTTCAGTTCGTGCGAATGGCGGACACCGTGCTCCTTGAGTGGCATTTCGAGATTGCGCCGGATCGAGAGCGGAAACGGATTCGCCTTTTGAAAAACCATGCCAATTTGGGTGCGCAGTCGGCGCACGTCGACGCCCGGAGCATAAATCGATTCGCCGTTGAAGCGCACGTCGCCGCTGATCTTGGCGGCGGGAATCAGATCAGCCAACCGGTTCAGGCTCGACAGAAAACTCGTCTTGCCACAACCGGAAGGCCCGATCAGCGCCGTGATGCAACCCTTGTAAATGTCGAGCGAAACACCGTCCAGAGCCGTGCTGTCGCCGTAACGAACTGTGAGATTTTTGATCTCCAAAATCGGCTGCGGCACGCAGCAAGCCGGGCCCGATTGCAGTGTTCCGAGTGTGTAGGGCGAGTGCGGCGTCAGGGCAACAGGTGTCACGCGGGTTGAATCCTTGATTTCATGAAGCGGTTGGATAGCTGTATCGCCACCGCATTGATCACGATGAGTAGCCCAATCAGCACCAGTGCTGAAGCATACGCCGCCTGATCGCCGCCAGACACGTTCATCGAGAGGTCATAAATATGCACCGCGAGGGATCGCCCGGAGTCCATGAGCGATTCCGGCATGCGGTCAACATAGCCGCTGGTGAAAACAAGCGCTGCCGTTTCCGCGACCGCGCGACCGATTCCGAGCAGCAATCCTGCCGTTATCGCCGGTGCCGCGGCGGGCAGCAACACATGCCAGAGCGCCGCCGCTTTGCTCAGGCCCAGCGCTGCCGCGCCTTGCCGCCAATCGTGGGGCACCGCTGACAGGCCGGATTCAGTGGCGCGAATGAGGATAGGCAACGCCATGCACGCGAGCGTCAGACCGCCCGACACAATCGAAAATCCAAGGCCGAGAAACACGCAGAAAAACGCGTTGCCAAAGAGGCCAAAAACAATCGACGGAATCCCGGCCAGCACGTCAAGTGCGATGTTGATAACGCGTGCGGTCCGGCTGGAACGACGCGAAAACTCGCTGAGCCAAACGGCAACACCCACACCGAGCGGTACCGCGACAGCAACCGTCACCGCAAGTATCAACAGCGTCGAAACAAGAATGGTTGAAATACCACCTTTGCGTCCGGAGCTTCTGGGGGCCTCGGTCAAAAACGACCACGATAATTTTGCAAATCCGTGGAACGCGATATCGGCCACGATCCACAAAAAAGACGCCGCGACCAGCGCTGCCGCAAGCCACACAGCTGCGACGAACAGGCGCTCCGACAGTTTGGCGTGGACCTGCGCGGTGAGCAGCGTTGAGCCTGCAACGCTTGGCGCCGCCATCAGGCCGGGTGCGCAGGAGACGCTGCTGTCAGGCTGCATGATGGCTTCCCGCGCGATGTTCGACCCGATGCGCCGCAATCGCGAGTGCCGCGATGACAAACGTCAACACCAACCCTGAAACAAACAGCGTTGAGCGATGGAATTGCGTCGCGTAGGCCATTTCCAGCGCGATATTGGCGGTGAGCGTGCGGATCGGGTCGAACAAACTGCCCGGCGTTTGCACCACGTTGCCGCTGACCATGAGCACAGCCATGGTTTCGCCCAGTGCGCGTGCGGTGGCAAGGATCACTGCCGCGAAAATGCCGCTTTTTGCTGCGGGAAGTATCACCTGGCGAATCGTTGCGCCCTTGCTCAAACCCAGCGCTGCAGCGCCTCCCGAATAACTTTCTGGAACCGAATTGATCGCGGCTTCGCTCATGAGCGCAACCGTTGGCAAAATCATGATCGTCAGGATGAGGCTCGCCGCCAGAAGGCTCGCCCCCGGCGGTTCGAAGCGCGCGATCAGCGGCACCAAAACGGTCAATCCCCAGAAGCCGAAGACAACCGACGAAATGCCCGCGAGCAGGGTGATTAGCGCACGAAACGGGCGCACGATGGGGCGCGGCGCAAAGTACCGGCAGAAGAGGGCCGCGCCGATACCGAGCGGTGTCGCGAGAAAAATTGCCAGTGCCGTGGAGGCGAGCGTGCCCCAAAGCATCGGCAGCATGCCAAACTGGTTTTCGAGCGGATGCCAGCTCTCGTCCGTCACAAAGCGGAGCATTCCCGGGCCGCTGAGGGCGGGCAGCGTCTCACGGAAAATAAACAGCACGATCAGCCCCAATACGCTCGCCGTCACCAGTGAGACGATGAAGAGGGTGAGCTGGAGCGAGCGGTCGGTGTGCGCGCTAGTCACGCTTTGCAAGGGTTGCACGGGTTGCACGTGTTGTCAGTTGCCTGGCGGGTTCATGCGTTCGTTCAACGTGCGGGCGGCACAAAGTACTGCTCTTTGACCAGATCGGTCACCGCAGTCGATTGTGCGAAATCCACGAACTTCTTGACCAGACCCAGGGGCTCATTTTTAGTGACGATGTTGATCGGTCGTGCCAGCGGAAAGCTGCCATTACGAACGTTCGCCGTGGTCGCGGCGATGCCTCCGAGCGGCAGGAGCTTGAGCGGCTGGCCGTTCTCCACTTCGAACTCGGCGGTGCCAATCGACACGTACCCAATCGCACCGGGATTACCGGCGACGGTTTTAACCCCCTGCTGGTTGTCCCCGACGACGACTTGCGCCTTGATATCGCGATTGTTGAGCTTGAAAAAAGCGAGAAAGAGCTCTAGTGTGGAGCGCCCTTCTGCCTTGTTGACGACGGTAATCTTTTGATCCTTGCCGCCTACTTCTTTCCAGTTGCTGATCTTTCCGGTGTAGATGTCGATGACCTGCTCACGCGTGAGCGCCTGCACGGGATTGGTTTTGTGCAGGATCACACTCATGCCATCGTTGGCGATCAGAAATGACTTGAGATCCTTTTCTTCCTTGCTGAGCGCGCGGGAGACCATGCCGATGTCCGACACACCGGAGCGTGCGTCGTTAACGCCGCGCGACGAACCGCCGGTCTGTACGTCAACGCGAACGCCGGGATTTGCCGATTCGAAACGTTTTGCGATCTCCGCCACCAGCGGCGCTGCCGTGCTGGCACCCGTGATTGTGAGTTTTTTGTCCTGTTTTTCCTGCGCCGATGCGTCGGGAGCGGACAACAAAACTGCGCAGGCCGCGAGTAGCGCTACGCATGAGTCGAGAAAAGGTAAACGCAAGTTTTGTATAACCATGACACTTCCGGCAAACACTTCGGGAAACCCCGTTCAACGAGTCAATCTTAATGCGACAGGCGACCACAGCGCGAAGCTGATCGCGTGAGGCGGCTTTTTCGGCTTGCATCAGGCAATTGTCGCGCCAGCGGATCGAACCTTACACTTCGGGGTTTGCGAATTGGCGCGGACTGCATCGCGCTGGCGCAGAACGATCAGGGGATTTTCAGCAAATCAGCGTCGGGCTTGACTTTGCAAGCACCGATTCGCACGGCCGTCATGGTTTGTTTGACGACATCGACGCCGCCGACGGCCGGGGAATAGCGCGATTCAAGGTTGACTATGAATTGCGTCGCCTGAACCCGACCATTCGCTATGCCGGAAAGCGTTTTGCCGGCGTCGCATGCGTAGACGAAAGTAAGCGTATCGCCCGGTGCGGCGGGGCTGCCGGGCGCGGGGGGAGTGCGCACGAAGCCACCGCTGGGGCAGCGCTCGGCACTACTGGCGAGAGTTTGCAATGCGAACGCACGACCACTGGCGAAGTCATCTGCTGAGCGACACGCCGAAAAAGTGATCGTCGGAAAGTTGACCAGCATGTCGGCGGGGATCAACGCGCGGTCAGTGACGATGGTGTAGCGCCATTCGCCCGGCGTTTGCGCGACGACCGGCGTGGCGACCCCCGAGCAAAGCGCCAGCGCCAATGTGGCAGCGGCGCTCGCTAGCGGGCGAGTCAGCATCCGCCGATTCGCTTGGCGCTCATACTCATGTTCATCTTGCCGCCCATGGCCTTGGTATTGCCGCCGGTCATCGTCATCTTTGAGTCGAACTGCGTGGGCGATGCGGTCAGGTCGTAGGTCATCACCATGGGTTCCGGCAGGTCCTTGCTGGTGCAGGTGGCGGTGAATTGGTAGCGATTACCGGTTTGCTTCAAATCCGAATATTTGCAGTCCATTCCGGCGTCTTTTTGCGCGGAGAGGTTTCTGCCTTCGTTGATGTCCTTTTGCGTGACGCATTGATCAAAGCTCATCGGAATGCTGCCCATGCCGGGTATTTCGGTGCGCGTGCTGTAGTTCCATTTGCCAGGCGTGGTGTCGAACTTGGGCATTTGTGCTGCTGCACCAGCGGCGAACGTTACGGCTGATCCGGCAGCGACTGCTGCGACTAAAAATTGGGTGATGCGTTTCATGGATTCCTCAAAGTGTGCTCGCAGAAAACGACGATTTTTCTGCGCAAGCCCAGTAAAAGACGGCGCAGTTTAGCGCTTTGCGACATGAACGTTGCCGAAGCCCGCCACGCCGACAGGAAAAGATAATTGGGCGCGTTCGCTTGGAATTGGCCCGCCGCGCGCCGAATTCGATGCGGTATCGTCGCTGATTAACTTTTAGCGTGAAGCGCTTTTTCCATTGGGGTAGGCGAGGTTTTTGCAAAAAGTCGATAATTACTATTTATCCATTGCAGCCCATGCAAAGCGGCGATTTCAACGAAAAGTTGATCAATCATCGTGAACCTGCAATCTGGTTCGGTTCCGGGGCTTCGCTAGACGTCGCCGCTCGCAGGCCGCAGATATTTTGCGCTGGTCGCGCGCAGGCTCACTGTGAACCTTGCGCCGCCACGCGCGTTGGCGGTGACATTGATCGTCGCGCGATGCAGCAAGAGAATTCGGTGCACGATCGACAGGCCGAGCCCTGAGCCTCCTGTTGGGCTACCGGGCAGCCGCGCGAACCGCTCAAAAATATGCCGCCTGGCCTCTTTTGGGACGCCCGGTCCGGAATCGCTGATCGCGATATCGACCCGCAGCCCCATGTCGACAACGCGGACGGACACGGTAGAGTCTCTTGGCGAAAACTGAATCGCATTGGCGAGCAGGTTTTGCATCATCACTTCAAGTGCCATCGGCTCGCCGAGCACGGCAACATTGGCACCCAGTTCTGACACGATTTCAACACCTTGCGCATCGGCAATTGGCAAAACGGTCGCCAACACATTGCGCACCAGCGACTCCACCCGAACCGGTGTCATCGGAAGTTTTTTGACGCCGTCATATTGCGCAAGGCCCAGCAACTGGTTGACAAGGTGCGTCGCGCGAAGACTTCCCGACTCAATGTTCGCGAGTGATCGGCGCAGGCGTGGCGGGTCAGTTTCGGCTTGCGCGTTTTGCGCATGCAGGCGCATGGACGCGAGCGGCGTGCGCAGCTCGTGTGCAGCGTCGGCAATGAAGGCGCGCTCGACATCGCGCTCGCTGCGCATGCGACCGACCAACACGTTGATCGCACCGGCCATCGGGGCTAGTTCCTTGGCTGTAGGCTCCATCTCAAGCTGTGTCAGCTGATTAAGCGGGGTGCGCGCCAGACGGCCCGAGAACGCGCCGAGCGGGCGCAACAGGTACGAGAGGTAGAGCGCGAGCATCGTCAGCAGGATCGGCACCGCAATGAGCGCAGGTTTTGCCAAATGCCATGCGATGTCAGCCGCAATCAGGTCGCGCGCATCGCCCGTAACCATCGTGCGAACCCACACGCGCCCGGTCGCGTTGAGGACGGAGTAGGTACACCATTGCCGTCCGCCAATCACCACATCGAGAAAGCCGCTTTGCCGGGGGCTACCGGTCAACTGCGCGTCCGAACCGACTTGGGTCAACAAAACCCCTTCGCGGCTCCAGAACTGAACGATGAGCGACGTTTCATAGTCGTGCCGAGCCAGAAGTGCGGGTGCCGGAGAAACCGTCATCGCCTCGTTGCCTGACAACTGCACAGCGATGCGCGCTGTGGTGACCAGATCTCCGTCGACAAGCTCGCCCGCTTCGACGAGTGCTTTACGATAAACGACGTAGACGAGCATTCCGACAAACACGAGCAGACCCAGCGCAAGGCCCGCGATCAGTCTCGTCCGTATCGACATCGGGCGCATTGAAGTTTCGTCAGTCAACTGTCAATTCGCAAAGCATAACCCGCACCGCGCAGTGTGCGGATCACGCGTTCGCCCAACTTCTTTCGCAGGTTGTGAATGTGGACTTCGATCGCGTTGCTTTCGACTTCACCGCTGGCGCTGTACAGCGCGTTTTCAAGTTGTCCCTTGCTCAGCACCGAGCCGGGACGAGCAGCGAGAACGCGAAGCAATGCAAACTCGCGCGAAGACAACTCAACGTTGATGTCGCCAAACCGAACCGTGCGCCGAAGGGTGTCAATGATCATGCTGCCGACGACGATGTCGGAGGTTCCGCGCCCTTCCGCCCGGCGCAGGACGGTACGAATCCTGGCGGTCAGTTCGCGCTTGTCAATCGGCTTCACAAGATAGTCATCGCACCCGGAATCGAGCGCCGCCAGACGGTCCTCCACCGTGTCGCGGGCCGACACCACCACCACGGGTACGTCGTCCGGCGTGCGGCCGCTTGGAGGGCGCCCGCGCTGCCATCGCAGCAGCTCAACGCCGCAGCCGTCCGCTAACCCGATATCGAGCACGATGAGGTTAAAGTGCTCGCATTCCAGCATCAAGCGCGCACCGGCCGCGTCGGGTATGGTGTCGCAGGCGTAGCCATCCTGTTCGAGCGCTGCAATGACGCCGCTGGCGAAGTCGGCATCGTCTTCGACTACCAGAACACGCATGAATCTCTCGGCTGTAAAAAATCTGTTGCGGTGCGTGTCATCGTTTCTTTTTCTTTTTGCGTACGCTTCTATCTGCGTTGCCAGTCGGGTCGCGCGCGGCATCGAGCGTTCGCCGGATTAGTCTTCCGTTCGCGTCGCTCAATAAATAGCTGACGCCTTCACTTTCCAGAAACGTCACCGCCTGATCCGCCTTGAGCATGGCAATTGTGGAGAGTGAACCAGCCAGCACACAGAGGGGTCCGAGCACGCTAACCGAGCGCCAATGCGACACCGGCCAGCCTGTGTGTGGATTCAATATGTGGCAATAGCGCTGACCGTTGACTTCTATAAATCGTTCGTAGTCGCCACTGGTGGCAATGGCACCCTGACTGATCGCAATGCTCGCGAAACAGCGATCGCCGTCGTGCTCAGGTGCGCGTGGGTCGCGTATTCCGATATGCCACGGTGTGCCGTTGAGCCGTGGCCCGAGCACTCTGACATCGCCGCCCAGATTGACCAGACCGTGTTTGACGCCAGCCGCTTCGAGCAAGGCAGTCGCCCGATCCACTGCGTATTCCTTGCCGAAGCCACCGAAATCGAGCTCCATCCCTTCACGGGTAAGGGCAATGCGCTCGCCGTCCCAATCGACGTGCTGCCAACCGACCAGCGGAAGCAGGCTCGCGAGTGTTGCGTGATCCGGCAGTTGCGGCGTGTGCGGCTTGAAATCCCACGCGCGACGCAGCACACCTGACGTGCAATCAAAGAGCCCACCGCTCGACTTAAACAGGTTTGCTGCGAAGTCAATTAGTTGGGCTGTTTCGGAATCAAGCGCAATCGCAGCATCCGGTTTTCCAGCTGCGGCATTGATCTGCGAGATGACGCTGTCGCTTCGGTAGCGCGAGTATTTCGACTCAATCCGGCGCACTTCACTGATGGCGAGCTCTGCCAAACGCTGCGCGTCGCTGATCGGCACGCCCGCGATTCGAATCTCGCACGGGCACGCCATTGAGACAAACTCAAAGCCGAACGCCTCGCTTGAGTCGGCGATTACCGGCCCTGCGAGCGACGCGCTAGCGCCCTGTCCCCGGCGAGCGTTTCCGCTGTGGACAGGGTTGGGATCAGAAGCGACGACTAAAGCCAATCTGTGCGAACTGTGCTCGGAACGGTTGCAGGCCTGGAGAGCCGCCTCCGCCAAGTCGCCACGATGATCGCTGCTGATACAGCTCATATTTGAAATCCACGCTCCACAGTTTGTCGATGCGCCATTCAAACTTGCTGCCCAGCGTAGCGGCACCATACGACGCCAGTCGCGCGTCAGCCGAATAATACGTCGGCGGATGGGTCGAATATCCAGCGGGGTAGGGCTCTCCAATTTCCGGATCGTAAACCGGGTTGAAATAGAACCTCGCCTGACGCTGTGTGTAGTAGCGGGTCGTGGGGGTAACGATGAAGCGCTCGTTCAACGGGATGACCCACTCCAGCGCAACCGTGTGCGCCTGCACGCCGAAACTGTCGCTGTAGAAGCGGTAGCTGCTGCGCAAGGTTGTGCTGTTGCTTTCGATAAAGTGATTCCAGCGAATCAACCCGATCGTCTGGTTTTTGGTGCGTGGCCGTGAATCGACGAGCTTGTACGGATCGTTGAAATACCCACGACCACGTACATACGTCAGATTGAACTGTGCCAGGTCATTCTTGCTCAGTGCCTGCACGACACCGAGCATGCCTTCAACCACATTCTTGCGTTCGTTTTCGACAATCTGGTTGACGGGATTGATGTTGTCCCGCGAAGCACCGATACCGGCGACCCACGTCGTGTTGTTGTCGGCGCTGGAATAGCGGCCATCGACGGCAACCGCGTTGGATCGGTAGTCGTGTTCGTCGGAAAAGGCGTAGCGCACGCCAATGGCAGCGCGATCAAAGTAGCGCGTGAGCTTGACGTCAGCTGCGACGCGGCGATCTTCCATGCGTGACGCGCCGGTTACGCTCGTATGCCAACGCGGCGTTGCGCCAGAAATGTTGTCTTGCACCAGCGATGCCTCAACCGACCATGCGCCCGCAATTGGAGCCAGCACATGCAGCGACGGCGACAGCACCTTGATGCGATCAAGGTTCGGTTGTGAATCCTTGTAACCCTGCAACTTTGCCGAAATCACGCCGTCTTCCGGCGCACTGTCTGCGTGAGTCGCGCTCACCATGACGCCGGGCAGCGCGAAAGCCGCCAGCGTAATCGCGCCGACCCGTGGGGCGACCTTGGCGTGCGGCGCTTTGCGCTTGGCTTCCTTAGTTGCAGCCACAGCCACCTCCGCCGACGCCATATCCGCCTGAGGCGCTCTCTTTGCTGAAATAAACGTGCTGGGTGAAGGCTTGATCAAGCGGATCGGAATCCATCGTCATTTCTTTCCGCGCCAAATTGGCCTTTTCCCATGGCTGCGGCGGCTGGATTGCGCATCCGGTGAACACCGAACAGACAACTCCCGCCAACAACATGCCCCGCAAGAGGCGTAAACAACCAATATTTGATTTCATGATGCACCTACCTTTTCTTCAAGTTGTCGAGCGCAGCGACGATGGCTGACTCAAGCGCTTTTTGATCGCTCTCGCGAAAGCCCGAATGGACATAGACAACCCGACCGTCGCCGTCAACGAGGTACGACGTCGGCATCGCTTTCACCGCAAACTGCTTTGGCGTGGTTCCGGCGGCATCGTAGGCAACCTGAAATTTGGCAGGTACTGTTGCCAAAAACTTGTCGGCGTCCGCTTTTTTTGCATCAACGTTGATGCCCAGCACGTACAGTCCCCGCTCGCCGTATTTCGCCTGCATTTCATTCATCCACGGGAATGACTGCTTGCAGGGGACGCACCATGAAGCCCAAAAATCGACGTAGACGAGCTTGCCCTTCAAGCCGGTTGACTCCACGGCTCCGGTGGTTCCGGGTAACGAGTAGCTCGGGGCAGCGGCTCCAACTTCTACGGCCCAAGTCGTGGTGCTTGTGGCTAGACAGAGGGTGGCGGTCACGCCAGCCGCACGGGCACACGCGAGCCAGTGATTCGCGCGTTTGGAGCGTGTAGTGTTGTCAGGTTTTATGGTTTTCATATTCATTCCTATTGCGCCGGTACACAGAAATTTACACCTTCGCCATCCCAGCCGGCAGCTACAGCACTGTCGTAGATTGATCGGTTCGTCGTAAAGCGATGGTTAGGGTCGTTCGGGAATCGCGCGTTGCCGCGGAACACACGATACACGGGCAGCAATCCCGTAGCGCAGCGACCACCGACGCCAGACACCAGTGGCGCAACGGCAAACGAATCGACCCCTTCGTTTTGCGCCATGTTGGGCGCAGTGCTCCGCGTCGGGTTCTGATCGGCAAGCAACACCAGATCGCTAGCGAGCAGCGTGTAGAAGTGACTGCTGTGCATGCCAGCGCGAGGTTCGTCGAAATAGAACCGCGAGATCGCGCTCATGCTGCCCTGCTGCGCACTGTATACAAGGAAACTCTCACCAGTCCGCTGAAAGTCGGCAATCGCGTCCAAGGCCGCTTTTTCCGCATCACGCGAAGTGATGAAATAGTAATTTAGTGGTGCATAGCGATATTCGACCATGGTTCGTGTTGGCGGTGTCGTCGTCGCGGCGGGTGTGGCCACACTGGTCAAGCCAATCGAGGTCATGCCCGACGATGCGTTGTGACTAAAGGTGAGCGTTCCCTTTTTGTTGCCCACTGAAGTCGGAGAGAAATTGATGATTAGTGTGCAATGGGCTGAAGCTGCCAGGGTCATGCCAATCGTGCAGTTGGTCGCTGCGACGCTGAACTCACTGGGCGACGAAACCGGATCGCCGAGCACCAGAAAATCGGACAACACAAGCGGCGCATTCCCGGTGTTTGTGAGCGTAACGCTAACGCCTGGTGACGATGAGCCGACTGGCGTCGAGGGCAAGTTCAGCCCAGTACTGTTAAGGTCAACGATGGGGGCCGCGTTGGCAGGCAGCACACCGAGTCCAGACAGCGCAATTGTGGTGACGGCGGGCGATGCGTTGTGAGACAGCGTGATCGTCGCTGACCGCATCCCGGCTGCTGCGGGCTTGAACTGTACCGTGATCACGCAGCTGGCACCGGCCGCAATCGAGGCCCCTGCCCAGCAGGTGCTAACCGATGCCACAAATTCAGCATTCGAAATGCTCACAGCGGCGATGTTGAGTGGACTGGTACCCGTATTCGTCAGGGTGACCGTCTGGCTCGGTGCCCACGTGCCCACAGTTGCATTGGCAAACGCCAAGGCGGTCGACGACGGTGTGGCAACTGGCGCTCCAACGGTGACGGTCGCTCCAGTTCCAGCGAGCGCTACGCTGCTGGTTGCCGGAGTTGCGTTGTGATTGATTGCAATCGAGCCAGAACGCGCGCCCACCGCAGACGGCGTGAAGCTGACGCTGATCGTGCATGTACCTCCGGCGGTCACGTTCAATCCCGGAGAGCAGGTGTTACTGGTGATCGCGAATTCCGGTCCAGCTAGAACGGTTGAGCCGATCAACAGCGCCACCGTCCCGGTATTTGTCAACACGATGTTTTGAGCGCTGGCGGTTGCCCCAATCGTAGTGGACGGGAACGCAAGCGCACTCGTTGACAACGAGGCAGCGGGTGGGCCCACAGTGACAACGACGCCCGACCCGGAAAGCGACACGACGCTGATTGCGGGACTTGCATTGTGATTGATGACCAACGAGCCAGAGCGCGCTCCCGCGGCTGACGGCGTAAAGCTGACCGAAATCGCGCAGGATGCCGAGACGGCAATGCTGCTTCCCACCGTGCAGGTGCTGCTCGTAATGACGAACTCTGTGCTGCTGACGCTGGTCGATCCCAGGACAAGCGGCGCGGTTCCCGAGTTAGTCAATGTCACGGTCTGGGCCGCGGCTGTTGTGCCAACGTTGGCTGTTGCGAACGCCAGAGCGGCGCTGGACAGCGTCGCAGCAGGCGCAGTCACGGCAACAGCGACGCCGGTACCCGACAACGACACGGTGTTGGTCGCGGGTGCAGCGTTGTGATTAATGGTCAATGATCCGGCGCGGGCTCCTGCTGTCGATGCCGTGAAATTCACGCTGACCGAGCAACTGCCCGATGGAGCGACGCTTGCCCCCGACGTGCAAGTGTTGCTGGCAATGGTGAAATCGGTACCAGTTATCGACGTTGCGCCCAACACCAATGCCACCGTGCCAGTATTCGTCAACGTAATGCTTTGCGCTGTCGCGGCGGCACCGACGGTGGTTGAGGCAAATGTGAGCGCCCCAGTCGACAATGACGCAGCGGGTGATCCAACTACCACGGCAACGCCGATGCCTGAGAGCGATACGGTACTCGTGGAGGGCGCTGCGTTGTGGCCGATTGATAGTGAGCCTGATCGGGCTCCGGCGACCGATGGCGTGAAATTCACGCTGACGGTGCAACTGCCCGCCGGAGCGACGCTCGCCCCAGACGTGCAGGTGTTGCTGGTGACGCTGAATTCTGCGCTGCTCACCGACGTGGCACCCAACACCAGAGCGGCCGTGCCAGTATTGGTTAGCGTGATTGATTGACCGCTGGTGGTTGCGCCAACATTGGACGCGCCGAACGAGAGCGTGCTGGTCGATAACGAAGCGGTCGGTGTCCCAACCACCACGGCGAGCCCGGTTCCGGAGAGGCTCACGCTGCTGCTGGTGGGCGTTGCATTGTGAGCAATTGTGAGCGATCCGGCGAGCGCCCCGGCGGACGCCGGACTGAATGTGACGGATACTGAGCAACTGCCGCCAACGGCGATGCTTGAGCCGGTCGCGCACGTGTTGGACGCAACCGCGAAATTGCCCGTTACTGACGTTGCACCGAGCACCAGCGCGGCGGTTCCGGTATTGCTAAGCGTTACCGACTGCCCTGAAGAAGTCGAACCTACGTTTGTCGACGCAAACGTTAGCGATGGCACGGACAGCGTGGCCACTGGTGCCGTCACGACTACGGCAACGCCGCTGCCCGAAAGTGAAACTACGCTAGTGGTAGGGGTTGCGTTGTGCGAGATTGATATCGATCCGGACCTAGCTCCCGCTGCACTCGGCGTGAAGCCCGCAGTGACCGAACAACTCGATCCGACCGCGATGCTTGCACCCGCAGTGCAGGTGTTGGCAGTGAGTGTGAAATCGGCCCCCGATATTGCGGTCGACGCGATTACGAGCGCGGCTGTGCCGGAATTGGTCAATGTCGCGGTTTGGGTCGCGGCGGCAGTTCCCACCGTCGTTGACGGAAAGCTCAACGTTGCGGCTGAGAGCGTGGCCACTGGAGCTCCAGTGGTGCAGCTGACCGTTGGGCTGGCAATGTAGGCCCCCAAGTCTGCAAACTCCGTGGTCGTGAGCTTTCCCGCCAAAAACCTCATTTCGGCGACGTTGCTGGCGGCCGCGCTGATGACCGGTCCGTTGTTTGAGCCATTTTTTAGCTTGTTCTGGTTTGCCGCAGGACTAGGGCCATGACATGCGCCATTGCTGCACGTCAACTGCCCGGTGACGATGACTTTGGTGTAGAGCGTCTTGCCGTTACAGGCGGTCTGCGCAAGGGACATCGAACTCGAAAATACGGTGGTCAACAGCAGGGGCAGTAACACCCAGTGCTTTCTCACAGAAGTAAATAAATTTTTCATAAGCAGGCTCCATCTACTGACGCTAACGTCATATTCCCCGTTTTTTCACACAACGTCGCAAACGTTGCGTCTCGTAAAAATTCCCGTTGATCGGTGTTTGTCATTTTTGAAATTGCAATTTTTTTTGTTCTTGGAGTTCATCAGGCTGGGCCATCGAACGGTAGCGCTCACTACAGTGAAGCGATAGCCCTGCGCACGATGCCCGTGGTCAACACTTCCGGCAGTAACTGAATGGGTTTGCCCGGTGCGTACAAGGCATAGGCTGGAACGCCGCTTCGTCCCATCGAGGCCAGCGCGCTAGAGATTCGGGCATCCCGGTTCGTCCAGTCAGCGCGCAACAGCACGATGTTCTTTTTGGCGAAATCGCCCTCGATGTCTGTGCGCGAAAGCACCATCCGTTTATTTGCCTGACAGCTGACGCACCACGCCGCCGTGAAGTCGACAAAAACGGGCTTCCCCTGGGCGGTCAGTTCGGCGACGCGATCAGGTGACCAAGGTTGCCATTTCGACGTCACAGTGCCATTGCTCGGCGTTGCGACCGCTGGATAAGTTTCGAGCGACGACTGCGGACGTGCGATGAAAACAGCCACCAGCATGACAGCGACGCCAATCCACCCAGCGGTTCGAGTTTGTATACCCGTCAGCCAGGCCCCCAAGGCCACACCAACCAAGCCGAGGAGCGACACTGCGGCTGCGTCCGCGCCGGATTGCAACGAGAGCACCCAAACGAGCCAAACAACGGTGGCAAACATCGGGAAGGCAAGACCCTGTTTCAGTCGAATCATCCACGCACCCGGTTTGGGCAAACGCTTTAGCCACGCCGGAAACCATGCCAGTGCGACATAGGGCAGCGCCATTCCCAAGCCCAGGCTCAGGAACACTGCCAACGCCACCCAGGCACCCTGTGCAATGGCAAAGCCGAGCGCTGCTCCCATAAATGGCGCTGTGCACGGACTGGCGGCGACCACCGCCAATACGCCACCGAGGAATGCATCCACCGACGGGTTTTTTGCTTGAAACGACAGCACCGATGACGGTGCAAACTGTCCGAATTCGAAGGCGCCGACCAGATTCAGGCCAATGAGGCAAAAGATAACTGCGAGGCACCAAACAACCGCAGGAGATTGCAACTGGAAGCCCCAGCCAACGGCTGCCCCACCCGCGCGCAGCGCGAGCAGCAGCGAGGCGAGTGCCAAAAACGAAATCACGACGCCCGCAGCGTAAGCAAGTCCGTGCACCCGCATCGCTCTGCGCCCGATATCGTCTTCGCCCGCATGGAACGCAAAGCCAAGAATTTTCAGAGACAGAACCGGAAATACACACGGCATGAGGTTAAGCACGAGACCACCCACGAAGGCCAGCGCAATCGCGGCGAGAACAGAGAGTTCAGAGTTGCCCGACGGCGCAACGCCGAGCGGGATTGCGTCCGTTGGCAACGCTGCCGAGCCGCGCGTGACGGTGGCAGAAATATTCACCGAACGCGGCTCTGGTGATGTGTCCGCGCCCTGAAGCACGACGACAAAATTCATCGCCGTTTGTTTAAATCCATCCGCAGCCAGACGCAGCTGAACGGCATACCCGGTCTCGGTGCGATAGGCTGTGTGGATAGCTGTATCGGTGCTGCCCTCGTGCACAGAGAAGACCTCGACGAGTTTCGCCGAGCGATCCTGTTCTGGCACGTCAAGCAGCAGCAACAGATTTCGATCTGCGATCCTCGCCTGCGCTTTCCAGTCAACTGCGGCAATGGCAAGTTTGCGTCGAGCGGATGCGAAGCCTGCGGCCGCTGGTCCCGGCGTCGGCGTCGAACCGGCGGTCTGAACCGGCATGGAAAGAGTCAGTTCGCCATCTTCCGGAATGCACATTTCGCGACACACCAGCCAGTCTGCGCGCGCAAGTAGTACCAGCGATTGATCGGCCTTGACCGTCGCGCTAACGGCCACAGGGATTAGCAACAATGCCTCGCCGTCATAGCCGAAATTGGTGATCGGCGACTTGGCGTCCCCTGTAAAAATTCGTTTCGGGACGGGCCACTGTATCTCGCCTAGCGTGACTCCCTCAGGCAGCACCCAGTTCAACCGGAGAGCATATCCCGCATCACCGGGGTTGACCCAATAGGTGTGCCATTCCGGCGTGTGCCGAACGCGGATGCCGAGCGTGGTGCTGCTGCCGGGGATCAGCGCAGTGGTCTCTGAAATGAGATCGATCTCGACGTGCGGTGTGGTTATTGTGGCCGCCGATGCATCCGCTGCGGCGGCAGTGACAGCGAACGCGACCAGAATCGTCAAGCTCGTCAAGCTCGTCAGGAAAGTTCGCCACGTCTGGAGCGCATGCCGTGTGCATGTGAGTTGACCGGGGCGACCTGGGAGTGCATTCGCCGAACACACTTCCGCCGTCTTTGCCCTGCTTCCGGTTGAGCGAATTTCGTATTGCATCAAGGCAAACACCTGACTTAAATTGACAAGCGAAATTTAGCGCTCGATTATTAAGTCAACCTTAAGGAAGTACTTCGACCCCTGAGCAGGGCACACACGTATTTCAACGTGTTGCGGCTTTTTGCGTGTACCTCGCGCCAAACTGAGTTCCCGAGGCGAACTGCGGTCGTTTTTGGGCTATAAAAGCGCTTAATTTTTTCGGTTGATAGGAGCTGCCGTGTTGAGCACGATCGTTAGAGCGCTAAGCCTCGGCTTCCTGTGCCTGTCCGCGTCGGCCTTATCGGCGTCGGCGCAGGATTATCCAACGCGCTCAATTGCCCTGATCGTGCCATTTCCGCCCGGCGGAGTGGCGGACAATGTTGCGCGGCCCGTCGCACAGGCGTTGGCCAAACAGTTGTCACAACCTGTCGTTATTGAGAACAGGCAAGGTGCTGGCGGTGGAATTGGAATGGCACAGGTCGCGAAAGCCAAACCGGACGGCTACACGCTACTGCTCGCGTTGTCCTCGATTTCTATCCTTCCCGAGGCCGACAAAGTTCTGGGTCGCGCGCCGCTGTTCAGGCTCGATCAGCTGACACCTATTGCGCGCTTCACCGCTGACCCTGTCGTGCTCGCCGTGCGCGCGGAATCGCCGTGGAAATCGTATGAAGATTTCGTCACTTACACAAAAGCCAATCCGAAGAAAATAAATTACGGATCATCGGGCAACTACGGAACGATGCATGTGCCGATGGAAATGTTGGGCGCAACGTCGGGCGCGAGCTTCACGCATGTGCCGTTCACTGGTGCAGCCCCGGCTGTAACCGCTCTGCTCGGTGGATCACTGGATGCGGTAGCCACAGGCCCCTCAACAGTGCTGCAGCATGTGAAAGCTGGCAAGCTGCGCGTGCTGGCGAACTGGGGGCCGGAGCGGCATCCCGCGCTCCCTGATGTTCCGACCTTGCGCGAATTGGGTGTGAATGTCGAATTCGTGCAATGGGCGGCGCTGTTTGCGCCGAGCGGTACGCCAGAGTCCGTCATTAACGCGCTGCGTAAAGCGGCGCGAGAAATGCAGGATGATTCGGCATTCAAGCAAACATTCATTACGTTGCAAACGCCGCTTGCCTATCTCGACGCCCCAGCGTTCCGAACTTACTGGGAGATCGATGTCAAAAAAATGACCGAGGTGGTTCAGCGCATTGGTAAGCTGGAATGATGCAACATCGATCTAACTTCGTCTTGTGTATTTCGATTTCTTTGGAGTGGGCATGAATTTTTTAAACCTAATTCGCACGGCAGGGATGCTTTTAACCGTGACTCTTTTAACTGCCTGCGTTGGCACTATGCCCTCAAAAAACGTCTCGCCGTCAACCGATGCCGTGCGCGCTCTGGCACCCACCGGCGTGCTGCGTGCCGCGATCAATTTCGGCAATCCGATCCTCGCTAACAAAGACCCAAAAACTGGCGAACCATTCGGTGTTTCCGTCGACATCGCGCGTGAACTTGGCAAGCGCTTGAGCGTGCCGGTTGAGCTGGTTACTTTCGCTGCCGCCGGCAAAGTGGTCGATGCGGTGAGTGCAAATGAGGTGTCGATTGCATTCGTCGCGATTGATCCGGTACGAGCGGCCACAACGGCCTACACCGCGCCGTATGTGATCATCGAAGGTGCCTACCTCGTGCGCGAGAACTCACCGCTGCGTGACAACGCCGAGGTTGATCGCGCTGGAACACGCGTTGTGGTGGGCGGCGGGAGCGCGTATGACCTCTATCTCACGCGCGAAATCAAACATGCGACGCTCGTTCGGGCGCCAACTTCGCCCCTCGTCACCGATGAAATGCTGAAACAAAATCTTGAAGTCGCGGCAGGGGTGCGGCAACAACTGGAAGCGGATGCGTTGCGTGTCGGGGGTGTGCGCTTGCTGCCCGGTCGCTTCATGGTGATTAATCAGGCGCTGGCGATGCCCGTGGCTAGCGCAGGGGCATCGGACTTTCTCAAGGCGTTTGTCGAGGATTTGAAAGCGTCTGGATTCGTTGCGAATGCGCTGCAGCGGCATGGCATCAAGGGCGCGTTGGTCGCGCCACTCGTGCCGTAAGCGAGTGCTGCAATAAAGACGGCGTCACCAAAAATAACCATTCACGGAGGATTCATGCAACGATCACAACTCATTATCCGTATCGCAGCCAGCATTGGTATCTCGCTTTGCGCTGGCATCGCGAGCGCGCAAACAGCCTACCCGACGAAACCTGTTCGCATCATGGTCGGCGCTTCCGCAGGCGGTGGTACGGACATCGTCGCGCGGATGCTTGCCGAGAAATTTGGCGCTGTGTTTAAGGAAGCCTTTGTCGTCGAGAATCGGCCCGGAGCGTCCAACACCATCGCGGCTGACGTCACCGCTAAGGCCGCGCCGGACGGCCACACGCTGCTCGTCGCCACCAACACTGGGCAGGCCATCGCGCCGCATCTCATGAAGCTCGGTTTCGATCCGATCAAGGATTTAACGCCGATTGCGCTGATCGTCACCGTGCCGAATGTGCTCGTGATCAATCAACAGGTTGGAGCGAAGGACGCGAAAGAGCTGGTGGCGATGATGAATGCGAAGCCGAACACGTTCACTTACGCGTCCTCCGGCGTCGGCAGTACGCAGCATCTGGCGGGCGAGGGCTTCAAGCTTGCCACCGGTGTCAAAATGACGCATGTGCCCTACAAAGGCAGCAGTCAGGCGCACCTCGATCTGATCGCTGGCAGCGTTCAGGTGATGTTCGACACCACCTCGTCCGCGATGGGCCAGATAAAAGCTGGCAAACTGAAGCCACTCGCTGTGACGTCGCCGAAGCGTTCCGCAGAATTACCCGACGTACCGACGCTTGCCGAGGCCGGCATCCCCGGTTTCGAAATGACGACCTGGTACGGTCTTTTTGTGACGACCGGAACGCCGAAGGACGTGGTTGCTCGACTGGTTGACGAGACTAACAAGATATTGCGCCTGCCTGACGTGCAAACGCGTTTGCGCGGCCTCGGTGGCGAGCCGGCGGGCATGACGGTTGAGCAATTTGCTGCATTGAATAAAGCGGAGTTTGACCGCTTCGGAAAGCTCATTCGCGACGCCAACGTGAAGCTCGACTAATGAAACCCAATATCGCGTTGGTGATTGGCGACCCCGCAGGCGTCGGGCCGGAGTTGGTCGTGAAGCTGCTTGCCGATGGCACGGCCGTGCAGCGGGCCAATATCTTTGTGATTGGCAATCGTGCGTCCTTGGGCGATGCCGAACAAGTGACCGGAATCGCACTCAACCTTGCCACGGTTGCCGAGGGCGATATCGGTCATCGCGACTTCGATGTGCCTGTGTTGCTGGCGTGGCAAGGCATTGACACGCCCGGCTTTGCGCGCGGTCGCGCCGACGCCGCTAACGGCAAATTCATGATCGATATGTTGACTCTGGGCGCGCGATTGACGCACGCCCGGAAGACCGATGCCCTTTGCTTTGCGCCGCTTAACAAAGGCGCATTGCGCGCGGGCGGCATGCAGCAACAGGACGAATTGCGCTGGTTTGAAGACCTTCTGGATTGCCACAATTACACCGGCGAACTAAACGTGCTCGACACGCTGTGGACCTCGCGCGTTACGTCTCACGTTGCGCTCAAGGACGTGAGCGCACTACTCACACCTGAGGGCGTTGCGGATGCGGCCAATCTCATCACGGAATCTTTGAAAGCATCCGGCAAGGCCGCACCGCGTGTGGCAGTGTGCGGCCTGAACCCGCACAACGGTGACAACGGCAACTACGGAACCGAAGAAATTGACATCATCGCGCCCGGCGTCGCGCTTGCTCAGTCGCGCGGCATCGCGGTTGATGGGCCTTTCCCGGCCGACACGATCTTCGTTCGCGCAAAGAATGGCCACTACGACGGGATCGTGACGATGTATCACGATCAGGGACAGATCGCGATGAAACTGATGGGCTTCGAGCGCGGAGTTACCGTGCAGGGTGGGCTGCCGATTCCGGTCACCACGCCCGCGCACGGCACGGCTTATGACATTGCCGGGCAGGGTGTGGCAAACGTTGGTGCGACTCTGAATGCCTTCAATCTGGCGTGCCGCATGGGCTCGCATCGCGCTGTTACAACAAATTAGCTGACTCCATCGGCGCATTGCCGATACTTTCGGCTTGCTACACTGCCAACGGCGACGCGAGTCGCGGTCTTTTCCTTGGTCTTTGTAAGGAAAACCGGACGCGACCGATGTGTTCGCAGAGAAGCAGAGCAGCAGCGAAGCAGAGCAGTAGAAAAGTATGCGGCGTAACGCCGCTAAAAGCGGCCGCCGTCGGCGGTCAGTACGGACCAGAGATCAATTCCTTCATGCCAGTTACACCTGCATTGACGCGCGACGCGAGCTTCAGCCGGGTGGCTTCTATGATGGTTGCCATCTTTCTCGCGGCGATGCTCTCGCGTTTTCTCTCGCCCGGCCAATCGCTATCGTTGGTGTGGGCACCGGCGGGGCTCATATTTGCGTTCGCGTGGAAGTTTGGCCGCTGGACGCTTATTCCGTCCTGTCTGGCCCTCGTTGCGTGGGGCGCGGTGGCGAATCCCGATGTGCCGTGGGTCGGAGTCGCCGCTGCGCTTGCCGAGACCTTATGCGCGCTCTCGGCCGTCACGATACTGCGATTTTTACTGTCCAAGCAGACTGCCGCACCCGATCAGGCGAGCGCCCATGGCATGCCTAATCTGCACTGGTTGATGCGTTTCTACATCGCGGCGCTAGCTGTCGGCGCTTCGCTCGCGGGCTGCGTAGGTGCTGCGGGTTTCATGCTTTCAAGTCTGCACCCTGCGCTCGGTGCGCTGGAACTCTGGGTGGCCTACTGGATCATTCAATCGCTCGGTTTGCTTTTTTTTGCGCCGCTTACTCTGGCGTGGTTGGGGGCAGGATTGCACGATGCAAATCCCGTTCCATTTCCATCTCTCTCCGAGCGCAGGGTCAAGCAGGGCGGTGGTCTTGATGTCGTAGCGGTCGCCCTCGTACTCACGCTGACAGGCATTGTTTTGATATTGCGGTCAACCGGCCACGCCGAATTTGTGAGCCCCACGCTGCTAGCCTACATTCCTGCGGCTGCGTTCTGTGCGATGCGACGCGACGCTTTGTCGACTTACGCCACGCTCACGCTGTCGGGGCTACTTCTGTGCACTGCGCTGTCGGTCGATTCTGGCGTGCTCGCCTCGGACGAAACGCTCACCGCCACAGCCAAAGTTCCGCTTCGCGTTTTTGAAACGATCACGGTGGTTTTCGTCAGCACATTGTTTGCGCAAATTTTGCAAGCAGTCTCGCGTGACCGCGCCGACGCGATGCAGCGACTGCGCGAGCAGTCAAGCCTTGATCTGGTCACCGGGCTCGGCAACGAATTTGGGTTCGAGCAATGGATGCATAGCAGCGATCCTTCGCGGTCGTGGCTTGTGGTCGGCGTGTCGATGCTGGTGCGCGGGCGTCTTGGCGCGCTGGTTGGCCCGCTGCAACTGATGACCATGCGCCAGCTCATAGCGGATCGCATCCGGATGTTCGGTGGTGAATTAGCCGCGCGCGCGGACAATGGTCGCTATCTTCTGGTGTTCAAGGACGAGCCAGAGTCGCTTGTTCGTATCGCAGAACTGAGCCGCAGTTTCGAGTCGTTCAGCGTGCGCAATGCGGAGGGGCGTGAGGTGATGCTGCCCGCGGCCACGCAGGTATTGCGAATCCCGCCAGGAACCCGACCCGCGACCGTACTGCTGCTCTCGATTCTCGCATCGCTGCAACAGCAGGAACCGTTCGCAACATCAAAGCCGGTCGTGCACGCGCTGACGCCCGAGTTGCAGGATGCGGTTCAGCAGACCGCTCGTCGCAAGGATCAAGTCCGCAGCTGGATCGTGGCCAACCGGATCGAATTATTTGGACAGATCATTGAAGCATCGCGAAGCGAAGATCAGGCTACCCAAATCGATATGGAGGTATTGTGTCGCCTGCTCGACGACAAAGGCACGCTGCTCCAACCCGTCGAGTTTCTAGACATTGCGAACCAGTCGGGCATGGCCGCACAGCTTGATCGCCAGATTATCAAAGCCGTATTTGGGTGGTTTAAGCGCAATCCTGAAGCTTTTGAGATGACGCGCAAATGCTCAATTAATCTGGCAGCGGCCAGCTTGTCTGATCCCGGCTTTCTGCCGTTTGTCCGCGCCGCGCTGGCGGAACACTCGTTGCAGGCGGAACGCTTTTGTTTCGAAATTACGGAGTCGAGCGCGGTCAACGATGTTGATCGCTCACGCGAAAACGTGCAACATTTGCGCGCAGCGGGATTTCGCGTTTCGCTGGATGATTTCGGCACTGGCTTCGCAACCTACAGCTATCTCAAACGCTACGAGGTCGACGAAATCAAGATCGATGGCACCTTCATCACTGCGCTCGGTAGCAACAGTATCGACACCGAAATTGTTGAATCCATCGTGCGCGTTGCGCGACGCCTGAACGTGAAAACAGTCGCCGAATTCGTCGCTACGCCCGAGCTGCGCGAGCATGTCAAACGTCTAGGCGTTGACTACGTTCAGGGTTACGCGATTGGCATGCCGCGCCCGATTGCCAAGATTTATTCTGCGCTGCGCGAAGCCCAACCGAGGCAAACCAGCCTATGAACGGAGCCACCTTACTTTGGGGACTTCTGTTCAGCTCAATCGGGTTGGGTTTCTTCATCTATGGTCGAAAACAAACGCGCGCCGTGCCACTCGTTTGCGGCATTGTGCTGATGATCTATCCGTACTTTGTGCCGAGCACGGTTTGGCTGGTGGTGATTGGCGTGCTGCTATGCGTCGTACCGTATTTTGTAAGGGTCTGAGTGCCGCTTACGCGCTACCGATCACATACGCAAAGTCCATCCAAATTCCGTTCAGGCTGAGCTTGTCGAAGCCCCGCAAGTAGCGACAAACCCATCGACCGGCTCAGGGCGAACTACACACACTGCACAGCATTGGGGCCCTCCGTGCCCGTGAGGCTACGAAGTCAGGGCTGCCGCCGGTCGCTTTGCATAAAACTTGATCGGCGTTGCGCTGGAAATCGCGGACACCAGAGAAGGCGGTGGCGAGCGCAGTATGTTCGGGCGCATCTTGCCCATCACGTGCATCTCGCACGGTTTGCAGTCGAACTTGAGCGTCAGCCGGTCGCTGCCGCTGATGAGCGTCATCGGTTCGGCGCGCACCTGGCCCTGCACGCCTTGCACGCCCTTGGCCTGCTTTGGGCACAGGTTAAACGACCAGCGCAGGCAGTGTTTCGTCACCATGACGGGCACTTCACCGGCCTCAGTGTGCGCTTCGTACGCATCGGCAATCAGCTTGACGCCGTGCTTGGCGTAGAAGTCGCGTGCTGCCACGTTGTACACATTGGCGAGATACGTTAACGACGTTTCGGGATAGTGTGCGGGCGGAAGAGAGGATTCAGCGCGCGTCCATTTCGGCATGCGCTCGATACGATTGGCTTCGAGCTTTTCGACGGCTTCACGGCGAAGTGCGTTGATCGCTGAGGCGCGCACGAACCATGGTTGCGACCAGTCGACTGTGACGTTGCCTGCCGAAAAAATCGTGTTGCCCAGTTTGCCCAGATTCTCGCGCAGACTCGCTTCGGCGCGCTCCGCGTTTTGTGCCGGATCAGGTGCATGCTCAATCGTTGCCGCACCGATGGCTCCGGTCGTGTCCGAGAGCGTCAATGCCAATCCTGTGGCTGTTTCACTGAATCGAATGTCGATGGGAATGCGGCGCTCGGAGGACTTCTTCGTAAGCGTCAACTCCCACGCGTGATCACGGTTGCGGCTGATGGGCGTACCGACGACAAGGCCCTGCAATTCGTGCATCGCAACGTTCGGCGTAATGCGCCAGACGTCGCCGACTTTTTTGACAACGTTCGCTTGTACCCCCTTCACTTCGCGCTTGTGCATCCACGTCAGTCCGTCGCCGTTGGCCATCGTCTCGCCGGCGCTGATTTCAAACCATTCAGCGGCGACGCGCGTGACCACGCCCAGCTGCAAGCCCACGTGAGCAGGCGCATCGAACGCGCCGATGTCCATCTTGCGGCCGGTGGCGAAGTAATCGGTGTTGCTGCGATTGAAAGTCTTGTCGGGATCGGGCGTGAAGGTGTAGGTGCACTTGCCATGTGAGGCCGCCGCCAGTTCAGGGCGCTGCTCAAGAATGCCGTCGATCAGCGTGCGGTAATGCGCCGTTACGTTTTTGACGTACGCCATGTCCTTGTAGCGCCCTTCGATCTTGAAGCTGCGGATGCCAGCATCGATCAGCGCGGCAAGATTGTCGCTCTGATTGTTGTCCTTCATCGAGAGCAGGTGTTTGTCGAACGCAACAACGCGACCTTGCGCGTCTTCGAGCGTGTAGGGCAATCGGCATTCCTGCGAACAGGAGCCGCGATTCGCGCTGCGCCCTGTGTGCGCCTCCGAGATGTAGCAATTGCCCGAAAACGCAACGCACAGCGCCCCATGCACGAAATATTCGAGCGGCACGTGAGGGTTCACAGCCGCCCGCATCTGTGCGATTTGTTGCAGCGTCAACTCGCGCGCGAGCACCAGTTGCGAGAAACCTGCTTCGCCTAAAAACTTTGCTTTCTCAACCGTTCGAATGTCGCACTGCGTCGAAGCATGCAGCGCAATCGGCGGAATGTCCAACTCCAGAATTCCCATATCCTGCACGATCAGCGCATCAACACCCGCGTCGTATAGCTCATGAATGTAGCGCCTCGCGGGCTCCAGCTCGGTGTCGTGCAGGATCGTGTTGACCGTCACAAAAATGCGCGCGCCGAAGCGATGCGCAAACGCGGTTAAACCCGCGATATCCGCCACCGAGTTGTCCGCCTTGGTACGCGCCCCGAACGCGGGCCCGCCGATGTACACCGCGTCCGCGCCGTGCAGCACCGCCTCGCGCCCGATCTCGGTATCGCGGGCGGGGGAGAGGAGTTCAAGGTGATGGCGGGGCAGGGTCATGGGTAGTGCAAAAACAGGGGTAACCCTCTATTTTCGCGCAGAATGGACTTGTTGCGAAACGATTTGGCGGGGACTCTCCGCCGCGACCCATCTTCGAATCGATATTCCTAAGTCGTGACGAAGTCGCTCCTACATCGTTTTCTTGCCTGCGATGTACGCGTCCACCACCCGTTCCAGAACGGCCAGCGGCATAGCGCCATTCGCCAGTACTCCGTCATGGAATTCGCGAATGTCGAACCTGGCTCCCAGCGTCGTCTTCGCGCGCTCGCGCAATTCCAGAATTATGAGCATGCCTACCTTGTACGCCAACGCCTGACCCGGGTCGACGAAATAGCGCTCGATCTCGGTGGTGACCTCTGATTCCGGCATGCCGGTTTGCTGCATCATGTAGGCAATGGCCTGCTCGCGCGTCCAGCGTTTACTGTGAATGCCGGTGTCAACGACGAGCCGTACTGCGCGCAACATTTCGTCGCGCAAACGCCCCAAATTGTCGAGCGGATTTTTCTCGTAACCAGCCTCCCAGGCGAGCTGCTCCGCGTAAAGCGCCCAGCCTTCCAGGTAGGACGTGAACGGCACTAGGGAGCGAAAGATGGGCAGCCCCTTGAGCTCCTGCGCAATCGCGATTTGCAGATGATGGCCAGGCACCGCTTCGTGATACGCCAGCGTGCGCATCGCGTATTTCGGCAGCTCTTTTACGTCGCGCAAATTGGCGTAAAACGTGCCCGGCGCGGAGCCGTCCAGTGGCGCTGGCTGGTAGTACGCACCCGGCGCGCTTTTCTCCGTGAATTCGGGCACCCGCTTGACCACGACCTTCGCTTTGGGCTTCGTTTTGAAGTACGGTTCGAGCCCCGCGCTCACCTCGTCGATGATCGTCTGATAGTCCTTGAGCAACTGCGCGCGACCCACATCGTTGTCGGCGTAGAGCTGCTCCGGCGAGGCGTTGAGTTTCGCGATTTTTTCCGCACGCGTGCCGCTCGGGTAACCCGCGCTGAAGAGGATGGCGTCCATGGCTGCGCCAACGCGCGCGACCTCGGCGAGGCCCAGTGCGTGAATCTGCGCAGCCGTCATCGTGGTCGTGGTGTTGGATTCAATTTGATATTGGTAATACGCATCGCCATCGGGCAACGACCATGCGCCGTTGTTCGCAGTCGCCGTGCCGCGCAGCGTTTCAAAATGCGCGGCGAGTGCCGCATACGCGCGTAACACGCTGTCCTTGACGGTCGCTTCAACGCGCGCAGTGAACGCGTCGCGAGTCGCCGCATCCATTTTTTCAGCAGGAATTTTGGCGAGCTTTTCTTTGAAGGCGGCGGTCAATTCGTTACCCGCTGTGCCGGACGCCATAAATCCCTTGATCTGCGCCAGCACTTTTTCCACCGTAAATTTTGGCGGCACCATGCCTTTGGCCTCGCGCAGTTTGATGCCGTCAATCACCTGCGCAAACTTGCGTGGAAAATCCCGCAGCCGCGCGATGTAGAGCTCTGCGTCACGCGCGTCGTTCACCTGCTGTTGCTGCGTCATCAGATTCGGCAAATTACTCTGCACGCCAAATAACTGGTTCACCGGAAAATCGTGTAAACGCCAGCGCTCGCCTTTCACGCGATCATTCACAAAATAGTCGAAGATGTCGTAGGACAGCCGATCCTGACCGTTGTAGCCCGCGCTGTTGTACGACCGTAGCGTGGTCAGATCATCGCGCCACTGCGCCGCAACCGCGTCTTCATGCGCTTGCGATGAATCAGAAAATTTTCCGTTGTGGCCGCGAATGCCCAACGGTTCAAGCAAGCGCATGGAGGTCAGCAGCTCGGGGTTATTGAGCGCGAACCGCGCGAACACCCGCGTGTAAAACCAGTTGATCGATAGCGGTTTGGTGTACCAGGTCTGTAGCCCGAGTGCGAGCACGGCCAGCACAACCACAGCGGCGATCAGTGCTGCCCATTTGAGTGTTCGTTTCATTGCGGCTCTCAGCACGGGCGAATCAAACCGAAACGCCCTCGTTCACGATTTTCGTCACCCATGCCGGTGCTGGTGACGACGGCGGCGGCGTCATAGCCCACATAAAAACATGCTGCGATGGGCCCGTTCTGAAAGCGGTAAATGTGCACCAGTTCTTCCTGCCTGAACGGATAACGGAGGGTGTAATACGAGGGCCCGATCAGCGCTTCGACATCGGCCTGCGCCCAGCCATTTTTGATCCTGGCGACGCGCTCCAGCGTCAGACCCTGCGCCTGGCTCACCAGACGAGCGTCGCTATCAAACTCAAGCAGGAAAACACGATTGCCTTCGGGGGCTGTGCTGTAAGTCCAGCGCTCACCCGACGTTGTTTTTTTGATGATGGCCGGCGTGCCCCAGGCCGCTCGTACCTCCGCCTGTGTTTGTCCGGACTTCAGTGTGCTGATGCCCGCGCAACCGGCGGTGATGCTCACGATAATGACGAAGGCGAGGGTGAGGGTGAGGGTGAATAGAATTTTCATCCGGATGACTCCTGACATGACGTCATTGTCGTGAACTTTGACTGAGCGCGGATGAGTTTAATTCCGCGCCTGATTTCGTGGTCTCAACGTCTGATTGCGATCACAGCTTTATCGTGAAACAGCCTTTTTATAAGGGCTTGCAAGCGATTAACTGCAATTCTCGAGTTTTATCGCAATTGCGAGCCAAGCCCATATTCAATGGGCGTTTCAGGACAAAGCCAATGGCTTTTTTGGGTGGCTGCTCGCCCCCTGGCAACGATCCGCCATCAACCAATGCGCTACGCTTTCGCGGTACACACGATTTATCTGGGAGGATTATGCCGCTCAATTTCTCAACGCTCTGGCATGCATTCAAGCTGGGCGCGCTGTTATTGGCGATCGCTGTACCGGTGCAGGCCGCAGAACGTGCCATAGACAAGGAAATCGTCGTTGCCGCGACGCTCGACGCGGCCTGGGCGGCGTGGACGACGCGCGAGGGGATTGTGAGCTTCTTCGCGCCGGACGCAGTCGTGGACGCGAGGGTCGGCGGCCCTTTTCAGATCTACATCAACCCCGGCGCACCAGCGGGAATGCGGGGCGCAGACGACATGCGCTTTCTGGCGGTGCAGCCGAAGAAAATGATTTCGTTTGACTGGAACGCACCACCCAACCTGCCCGAAGCGCGGGCGCAACGAACGTTCGTGATCCTGCGGTTCCTGCCCGTCGATGACAAAAGCACGCGGGTCACCTTGCATCACACCGGCTGGGGAGAGGGCGGTGAATGGGACAAAACGTACACCTACTTCGACCGCGCATGGGGCAACGTGCTCGACAACCTCAAGAAGCGTTTCGTGACGGGGCCGATGGACTGGACGGAGTGGCTGGCGCAGTTGAAGAAAATGAACGACGCAGCAGCGGCGAAAAAGTAACCAACCAGTTACGTCGGAATTACGTGGCTAGGGGAACTTGGCCGAAATCGTCCCCAACACGCCAAAATCCATTACAAACGCATCCCCCGGCGCGCACGGCACCGGCACGACGCACGTCCCCGTCGTCACGTAGTCGCCCGCCAGTAATCCATCGCCGTAAACGCACAACTCGTTTGCAAGCCAGGTGAGCGCCACGCGCGGATCGCCGAGCACGTTGCTCCCGATGCCGTCCGCTGCGACGGCACCATTTTTGGTCGCAGTCACACCATGTGAAGCCAGGTCAATATCGCGCCAATTCGCGGTCACCGCATCACCCACAATCCACCACGAAGCGCAAGCTAAATCCGCAATCACCGACGGCGCGCCAACGTGCAAAAAATCAGCGAAACGACAATCCGGAATCTCGATGGCCAGATGCAAACTCGCAACCTCCGACATCACCTCATCGACGCTGTACGCGCCCGCCCCGGCGACGCGCGGAGGCAGCGCACGACCCATCCGAAACGTGAACTCCGCCTCCACCACGCGCAGCAGACTGGGGACAAGATCAATCGAATTCGCTGCGACAGAGCCCGCCGCAAACGCACGATTCGCAAGCAACCGACCCGCTAGCGGCCCATCCACATTGATGTGCTTCTGCCCCGCCACACTCGTCGCCGCGATCTTCCAGCCGACGCTCGGTTGACCGGACAAGCGCGCAACCTCGGCCTGCACTGTGTAGCCTTCGGCGCGAGTGGTCAGAAGGCATGATTCGGGCAGCGCGCTCACCCGCGTGCCGTCGCGAAAGTTTGACCAGATTAGTTGGGCTGCCTCGGTGATCGCAGTTGGGTTCATGGATGTCCTCGCAAGTGGGTGGCGTGATACCAACACAATGCTACCGATGATTCTTGGCGATCAAGCGCCGTTGGCGTTCGTACTTCTTGAGCTCTTGTTGTCGGCAGCTGTATTTGAGAAGTGTTGGGCGAGTTGTCGCTGACGTTATGGCTGAACTCCATTGGGGTGAATGTCGAGCAACGGCAGCAACGGACACAACACTTCGCAGAAAAGCAGACCCGCACGACGCCACGCAGTCGCCGAATCTCGCCGGATTGAAATGCGCGCCGCACTTGCTGCGTCGCAATGCACTAAAACAAGGTCATTCATCCACGCTTTCGTCGGGTGCAAAAAAGTATTGGGAGAGCGATATGCAACGGAAGTATTTCAAGGCGCTGCAAGCGGCGCTCATGGCGGGCGCGGCGCTGTTGTTGAGCGCTTGCGCGACAACCGCGATGACCGCGCCAGAGCCGTCGAAGGCGGCGTCGGGGCCGGAGCAAACCAAGGCTGTGCTTTGGGTTGGCAACAGTTTTTTCTACTACAACAACAGCATGCACGGGCACGTGACTCAGTTGATTCGCGGCTCCGCGATGGCGGACAAAACGGGGCATCGCAGCGTTTCGGCCACCATTAGCGGCTCTGGAATCAACTGGCATGATCTCGATGCGCATTTCAAGCCCAACGCGGTCGGATCGTACTCGTTCAACGCAAAAAACGAAGTGGTTTTCAATACATTCACTAAGCCGTTTGACGTGGTATTGATGATGGATTGCAGTCAGTGCCCGATCCATCCTCAGTTGCGCTCGATCTTTTACGACTTCGCAAAAAAGAACAGTGACATCGCGCGAAAAAACGGGGCACGACCCGCGTTTTTCATGTCGTGGGCCTATGCGGACGCGCCAGAAATGACGGAGCAGCTGGCCGCGGAGTACACCAATGCAGGACGGGCGAACAACGCGCTGGTCGTTCCCGCCGGGCTTGCATTTGCCCGCGTCGTGAAAGAGCGCCCGGACATCAATTTGTACGTGGCTGACAAACGGCATCCGACGCTTGCGGGCACCTACCTCGGCGCGTGCACGGTGCTGGCGTCGCTCTACGGCGTGAACCCGGAAGGCAATACCTATGCCGCCGGACTTGATCCCGCTGTGGCGAAATATTTGCAAACCGTGGCTTGGCAAACAGCGCAGGATTACGCGCAGAAGAAATAGTAGCGGCTGGCTTTTGACGCTGCATCGATGCGGCATCAGCGCTATAGGTGCGCCTGGCAGATTGCTCGCAGGCGATTTGGTGGCCGCGAGGAATGCCAGTAGCTTTTCTTAGGAAACGTATATTTAACCTGGGCTAGACGATGAATTCACCCAAAGTCGAGGATGTCGATTTTAGGCGCATACCCCTAATGCAAAGGCGATTCCAGCGAAAAGCTGAACATAAAAAATCGATAGAAAATTAGGTCAGCGCCGCTCCAGCGCCAACTCCACCAGCCGCGACACGAGATCGCCGTAGCTCACGCCTGCTGCGCGCCAAAGCTCCGGATACATCGATGTTTTGGTGAAGCCGGGCATGGTGTTCACCTCGTTCAGGAACAGCTCGCCGGTGCTGTCGATGTAGAAAAAATCGACGCGCGCGAGACCGGCGCAGTCGAGCGCCTTGAACGCCTCCACCGCCAGCGCCCGCGCCCGCGCCGCGATGGCGGGCGGCAGCATCGCGGGGATGTGCATTGCGGCCTTGCCTGCGGTGTATTTGGTTTCGTAGTCGTAGAACTCGCTGTCGAACGTCAGCTCACCGACGGGGCTTGCCTGCGGGGCATCGTTGCCAAGGATGCCGACTTCGATTTCGCGCGGCTTT
>JANXUB010000214.1 GCA_025352105.1 Burkholderiales bacterium
GTTGTCGCGACCGGGCGAGCGATGAACGGCTGGCTTAGGTTCATGGCGTTTGTGCGGCTGGCTGACTGACCTTGCCGCGACTGCCGAAGCGTCGCGCCAGTCGATCAAACTGAAGATAAATCACAGGAGTGGTGAACAGCGTTAGCACCTGACTGACGAGCAAGCCACCCACCATCGTCCAGCCGAGCGGATGGCGTAACTCGCTCCCCATACCGCTGCCGAGCATGAGCGGCAGTGCGCTTAGCAGTGCGGCCATCGTCGTCATCAAAATCGGACGCAGTCGCAAAAGGCAAGACTGTCGAATGGCGTCATGCGGCGACTTGCCTTCTTCGCGTTCGGCGGCGAGCGCGAAGTCGATCATCATGATCGCGTTCTTTTTCACAATGCCGATCAAGAGCACGATGCCGATGATGGCAATCACGCTCAAATCATTGCCGGAAATGATCAATGCAAGTAACGCACCGATGCCAGCCGAAGGCAGCGTCGATAAAATCGTGATTGGGTGAATGTAGCTCTCATAGAGCACACCGAGCACGATGTACATCGTCACAATAGCGGCGAGAATCAACCAGACCTGATTTTGCAGCGCTGCGCGGAACGCGAGTGTTGCACCCTGAAACTGCGTGCGAATACTGGCGGGCATCATGAGCGCGGTTTGTGCGGCGTCAATCGCCTTGACCGCTTCGCCCAGCGACACGCCCTTTGTCACGTTGAACGAAACCGTCGTCGCTGGAAACTGGTTGAGCTTGTTGATTTGCAACTCGGCTGGTCGCTCAATCACGCGGGCGATGGAGGCGAGCGGCACCTGCGATGTCACGCCGTTGGTGGTGCCAGGCACATAGAGTTGTGAAATGATTTGTGGGCCGGTGCTTGCGACATCGGTTGCGCCAAACGCATCGGTCGACTTTTGCACTTCAAGCACCACGCGGTACTGGCTTGCCTGCGTAAAAATCGTCGAAATCAGACGCTGGCCATAAGCGTTGTAGAGCGCGTTGTTGATGGCCGCGACGGTCACGCCGACGCGTGATGCTGCGTCGCGATCAATCTCAACGTAAGCCTGCAGGCCGTTGCGCTGAAGCTCGGTGGACACATCCGTGAGCTGCGGCAGTTGCTGCAAGCGCTCCACAAGTTTCGGCGTCCATTCACCAAGCGCGACCGGATCGGTACTGTCGAGTGTGAATTGATACTGCGTCTTGCTCACGCGATCTTCAATCGTCAGATCCTGCACCGGCTGCATTGACAACGTGATGCCAGTCACATTTTTTGCGCGATCCAGCAGTCGATCAATCAGCGCAGACGCGCGAAGCCGCCCTGATTCCAGCGGCTGCAATTCGATCATCAAACGACCGTTGTTGATGGTCGTGTTCACGCCATCAACACCGATGACTGACGCGATGCTGCGCACCGCAGGATCTTCGATCAGAGCCTGCACCAAAGCCTGCTGTCGCTCGCCCATCGCTGTGAATGAGATGCTTTGCGGCGCGTTGGTGATGACAGAAATCGCACCCGTGTCCTGCACCGGGAAGAAGCCCTTCGGTACGACCCAGGCGAGGAGTGCGGTGAGCACCACCGTCGCCGTGGCAACGATCATCGTGAGCGCCTGACGCGCAAGCACCCAGTCAAGCGCCACCGCATAACGATCCTGCAAACGATCAAACGCACGGCCAATCGCGGCGAGCCAGCGCGGTTCGTGGATTTCGCTTTCGGGCTTCAAAAGGCGCGCGCACATCATCGGTGTCAGCGTGAGCGACACGAACGCGGAGATGATGATGGCGATGGCCAACGTGAGCGCAAATTCGCGGAACAGTCGGCCCACTACATCACGCATGAAGAGGAGCGGTATCAACACGGCAAGCAGCGATACCGTGAGCGAAACGATGGTGAATGCGATTTGCTTCGAGCCGTTGATTGCCGCCTCGAACGGCGCTTCGCCGTCCTCGATACGGCGCGCGATGTTCTCGATCATCACGATGGCGTCGTCCACCACAAAACCCGCCGCGATGGTCAGCGCCATCAGCGACAAATTGTTCACCGAGAAGCCCGCTGCATACATCACAGCGAAGGTGCCGACGAGCGACAACGGCACAGCCACGCTCGGGATGATGGTTGCAGAAACGCTGCGCAAGAACAGGAATATCACCATCACCACGAGTGCCACGGCGAGCATCAACTCGTATTGCACGTCGCGCACTGATGCGCGGATCGTCGTGGTGCGATCCGTGAGCGTGACCAACTCCACTGACGCGGGCAATGCGGCCTGCATCTGCGGCAGGATAGCTTTGATTGCATTGACGGTCTCAATGACGTTCGCACCCGGTTGCCGCTGCACGTTGATCACGATGCCGGGTTGCTGGATGCGCTTGCCGTCGCGGTCAAACGTGGCCCATGCAGCGAGGCGAATGTTCTCGGCGTCGTTGACCACCGCAGCGACATCCTGAATGCGGATCGGTGCGCCGTTGCGATACGCGATCACGAGTTTTGAATACTCGCTCGCGTCTTTAAGCTGGTCGTTCGCATCGATGGTGCTGGCGCGTAGTGGGCCATCGAAGCTGCCTTTGGCCGCATTGACGTTTTGATTGCCAACGGCAGTGCGGATGTCGTCGAGCGAGAGGCCCAGTTGCGTCAGTGCGCGCGGGTTGACCTGAATGCGAACGGCGGGCTTCTGGCCGCCTGACAGTGTGACGAGCCCGACGCCTGTGACTTGAGAAAGCTTCTGGGCGATGCGGGTGTCGGCCAGATCCTGCACACGAGGTAGCGGCAGCGTATCCGAGGTTAGCGCTAGCGTCAGCACAGGCGCGTCGGCGGGGTTGACTTTGTTGTAGACCGGTGGTGCCGGCAGATCGGTTGGTAACAGCGTCGCGGCGGCGTTGATCGCGGCCTGAACTTGCTGTTCGGCCACATCAAGACGCAGATCAAGTGCGAAGCGCAAGGTGATGACCGACGCCCCGCCCGAACTCGTCGACCACATCTGCTCCAGCCCCGGCATTTGTCCGAACTGACGCTCCAGCGGCGCGGTCATGGAGGATGCAATGACCTCGGGGCCAGCGCCTGGGTAGAGTGTGGTGACCTGAATGGTTGGGTAATCCACCTGCGGCAGCGCGGATTGCGGCAACAGGCGATACCCGATGACGCCGATGATGAATATGGCGAGCATTAACAAGCTCGTCGCGACAGGTCGCCGGATAAAGGGTTCGCAGGGATTCATGCGGGGCGTGCTACCGATTCTTTACTGCTTTGGCGGGAAGCGTGGCGCTTCGCCGCTGGCTTCGCGCTGCTTTTTGCGCTCCGCTTTTTCTACGTCCGTGAGTTCAGACCAGGGCTTTTTGGGCGCGTCGGCGCTGGCGGCGGGCGTTAACGGTTTTGCGTCGCCGGTTTTCGTGGGGGCCGTCGCTGGGCCGGGCGGGTTTGCCGGTGCCGCACCGGGAACCGAACCTGGAGCAGCAGCGGGTGCAGCGGCAGGGGCTGCGGGCGCAGCACCCGTCGCGGCTGGTGCTTTGCCGTCACCCGATGCAGCGCCGTCTTTCTTCGCACGATCCCCACGCGGCCCGCGTTGTGCGGCGGCAGGTGCGGCCTGCACCGTCGTCACCGGTGCGCCATCACGTAGCTTGTCCGCGCCGTCGATCACAATTGATTCACCTTCTTTGAGTCCGGTCGTAATCACCACACGCTCGCCGGTGACGGGGCCGAGCTGGACTTTGCGCAGACTGGCGGTTTTCTCAGCGGTCACCACGTAGACGTAGGTGCCCGGCGCGCCACGTTGCACGGCACTTTGCGGGATCGTAATGGCGGCCTCCAGACGTTCCAGTTCGAGCTTCATGTTGACGAACTGATTCGGAAATAGCGTGTTGTTCTTGTTCGGGAATACGGCCTTCAGTTTTACTGTTCCGGTGGCCGAATCGATCTGGTTATCGACGGCCAGAAGCTCTCCCGTATCGAGCACCGTACGGCCATCGCGATCGAGCACTTGCACGGTCAATCGCTGTGCGCCTTTGGTGTCACGTCCCATTTTCGAGAGCACCGACGGCAGCATCTCCTGCGGCAATGAAAACACCGTTGCAATCGGCTGTACTTCGGTAATCACGACGATGCCGTTGGTGTCAGACGCGCGCACCATGTTGCCGGCATCGACCTGCCGCAAACCCGTGCGCCCGGTAATCGGCGCTTTGACCTGCGTGTAATCGACATTGAGTTGCGCTGTTGCGACCTGCGCGCGATCCGCGAGGAGGCTGCCTTCCAGCTGCTTAACGAGCGCCGCTTGCGCCTCAACCTGCTGCCGCGCAATGCTGTCCTGCTCCAGCAATTTTTGATAGCGCGTGAGATCAATTTTCGCGGAGTCAAGTTGGGCCTGATCCTTGGCCAGCTGGCCCTGCGCCGATTGCAGCACCGCCTGAAAAGGGAGCGGATCAATGCGCGCAATCACCTCGCCCGCGCGCACCAGTTGGCCCTCGCGGAACGACACACTTTGCAATAGCCCATCGACCCGTGCCCGTGCTGCTGCGGTTGAACGCGCGGTGACGGTGCCAATCGCGGTCACGATCACCGGCACTTCACTCACGCGCACCTGATCGATCACGGCGGGAACTGGGCCGCGCCCGCCACCGGGGCCCCCAGCGCCAGCGCGACCGGCGGCTCCTGTCGCGCTTGCTTTTCCATCAGCAGCAGCGCCGGATTTGTCCGCGCCGGTCGGGTCAGTCTGCGTGGTGCGATACCACCAGAAACCGCCACCACCAAGGATCGCAATCGCAAGCGTGACCAGCCCCGCACGAACCCAACCGTTTTCTTTTTTCATATCGACGTCTCGTCTCGTAAATCTGTAAATTCGCCTGATAGTGAGGCCGCATGAAGTAATGCGTTGTCAGTAGCAGCTTTTGCCTGTAGCCCCCATTTAATGGGGGCTAGCGGCGATTAGGGGCATAAGTCGACTATTGATAAAAGTGGGCGCTAGTCCCAATTAAATAAACGACGCAGCAAAAAGCTATTCGAACAAAACCCGCTTCTCTTTGGCTAATAGCTGAAGCTCGCGCTTGACTTCACGTGCTCGTGATTCGACATAGCTCGCCTCGTAATAATCGCCGTCGCCCGCTTTTGACGCTAGCTCGAATTGGTCGAGCGCGCCGCGCAGATTTCCCTGTTTTGCGTACTGCTCGCCCAAGAAGCGGTGCTGCTTCATTTTCATTCCGGATTCGGCGCTGGCGCGGGCGGCCAAATCGAGCAAAACGGTATCGTCAGGGCGCTTCGCGAGGCTTTTTTCAATCGAGGCAAGCGCGCGCTTTGGCTCCTTCGCGCGCAACAAAACTTCAGGCAAATCATGGTGCAACTGCCAATGATTCGGATACTCGACAATCGAGCGTTCGAAGAAGGCCACCGCCGCCGGAATCTCCTCGTTCTGGATCAAAATCTGCCCGTGCATCGCAGCGATCATCGGGTGCTTCACGCGTGCCGATTCAAGCACCGCGAGTTCTCGTTTCGCCCGGTCAAAGTCGCGCTGACGCATCAGCGACGCCACCAGACCATAGCGGGTAGCCGCTTCCGACGAATACTTGCGCTCTTCCAGCGCTGACTCAAAAAACGTGACCGCCGCTTTCGGCTCGCCCACGTAGCTGCGCAGCAGCGCCCGCACGTAGTGAAAATCGGTGCTCTCGCGCGCCAGCTTGAACTCGCCCGTACCCGCGCGGGCACGGGCATCGCCGATACGCTCCACGGTCACCGGGTGAGTGCGCATATAGCCCGGCACGATACCGGTGTCGGTGATCGAGCTGACGCGCTGCAAGCGCTCCATGAACGTGCCCATTGAGCCAGAATCAAATTGCGCACGGGTCAAATACTGAAAGCCGACGCGATCGGCCTCGCGCTCGTTATCGCGAGAAAAATTCAGGTAGCTTTGTATCTGCGCGGCCTGCGAGCCGAGCAGCGCGCCCTGAGCCGCATCGCCTTTGCCGGACTTCGCCGCCAGCACGGCTGCGGCTAGCCCGGCGATACCCATCCATGCGTTTTTGCGCTGATCGTCCATCATGCGCGCATAGTGCTTCTGCGTGACGTGCGCCATCTCATGCGAGAGCACACTGGCCAGCTCGCTCTCGGACTGCGTGATGAGCACCAGACCCATGTTGATACCGATGTAGCCGCCCGGCATGGCAAACGCGTTGACGCCGGAATCAGCAACCGCAAAAAACTCGAACTTGTCGCGAATGCTCGGATTGGCGTTCAGGATGCGGGCACCGAGTTCGTTTAAATATGCATTGACCTCGGGATCCTGCAAATACGCACCGCTGGCTCGCAGCTCGCGCATCGCCTCCATCCCGAGTTTCCGCTCGGCCTGACCGGTCACCAGCACACCGGAACTGTCGCCCAGTTCGGGCAGACTGTTCTGGGCGTACGTCAAGCTGGGAAAAAGCAACGCAGCTGCGGTCAGCGCAGAGACTGCCGAGCGCGTTACTGACCCACGGCGCAAACCCGGCAATGCAGGCAATTTTGAGCGGCGAACAGGCGTCTTGCGAGGGTATGTCATGTTGCTAAGATAGCTCAATTGCCCTTCCGGTTCCTTTGTAAAGACAGCTTCACATTTCGCTATGACTGATTCGTTACAAACGCTTACACATTTTGATGCTTCGGGGCAGGCGCATATGGTCGATGTCGGCAGCAAGGCGGAGACCAAACGCGTCGCCCGTGCCGAAGGCGCCATAGCGATGCAGGCGGCGACACTAGCGCTCATCGAGTCGGGTTCGCACAAGAAGGGCGACGTGCTTGGCATCGCCCGCATCGCAGCCATTGGCGGAGCCAAGCGCTGCGCCGAATTGATCCCGCTGGCACATCCGATTCCGCTGACGCGAGTCGCCGTTGATTTTGCAATTGACCGCGCAGCGTCGAGCGTGCGCATTGAGGTCACGGCTGAAACAGTGGGGCGCACCGGCGTAGAGATGGAAGCGCTCACCGCAGTGAGCATCGGCCTGCTCACGATTTATGACATGTGCAAGGCAGTGGATCGCGGCATGACCATTTCAGCCGTGCGCCTGCTTGAAAAAGAAGGCGGCAAATCGGGGCACTGGAAGGCGGAGTAGCGCCGTCCTGTCACGTACCGACTCTCGAAACCCCAGCCGTGCGAACTGTCTTTGCGCTTTGCGCTTTCGCACTGGGTGTGGGCCTCGCTCAACTGGCACCGGAGTTGCCGCCACGCTGGGTTAGCGTTTCACTGGTTTGCCTTGCTGTGAGTGCCGCAATTTATCTGTTGCTGCGACAGGCAAGTTGTGCCTTCTGGCTGATCCTTTGCATCGCGTTCGCGTTGGGTTTGAGCTACTCGTTGCTTCGCGCCGATCTGCGCATGTCACAAGCTCTGCCCAGTGTTTGGGAAGGTCGTGATGTTGAGCTCGTTGGTGTCATTGACGAACTGCCGCAAGCCGATGCGCAGGGCGTGCGATTCGCGTTTGCAGTGGAACAAGTACTGTCGCCGAAAGCCACCGTTCCGCCGCGCATCGCACTCGGTTGGTACAAGGCAACGATCAAGGAATTGCAAGGCGAACCGCTACCAGCCATTCATGCCGGTGAGCGTTGGCAGCTAACCGCGCGTCTCAAGCGCCCGCATGGCTACAGCAATCCGAACGGCTTCGACGTTGAAGCCTGGATGCTGGAAAACGAAATCCGCGCGACCGGTTCGGTACGTGGCGACGAGCCGAACCGTCGTCTCGCAGCCAATGCGGGCCGTCCGATTGACTACCTGAATCAATTGCGGGATCGGCTGCGCGAACGGATGCAACAGGCACTCAAGGATCAACGCTACGCGGGCGTCCTCATCGCGTTGGCCTTAGGCGATCAGCGCGCGATAGCAGAATCCGATTGGGCGTTATTTAACGCCACCGCCGTGTCGCACCTGCTCTCGATCAGCGGCGCGCATGTCACGCTCTTTGCGACGTGGATTGCGCTCGCAGTTTTCGCACTATGGCGACGCTCGCCGCGACTGGTGTCGCGCATGCCCGCACAGCTCGCAGCCGCCATCGTTGCTGCGATTGTCGCTATCGCCTACGCTGCGTTGTCAGGGTTTGCCGTGCCCGCGCAACGCACTTGTTACATGCTCGTCACCGCTGCGCTGGCGCTGATGCTCAGACGCTCGCTGTCACCGTGGCTCATCCTGTCATGGGCGCTGGTTGTGGTGCTGGTGATTGATCCTTGGGCGGTGCTCGCGGTCGGTTTCTGGTTCTCGTTCATGGCGGTCGCCATGCTCATGTACGTCACCGTGGGGCGCGTCGGCGAGCGACCGTGGTGGCACACGCTACTTCTTACTCAAGCGGCGGTCACGGTGGGTCTGGCTCCACTGTCAATTGCGCTGTTTCAACAGGTGTCGCTGGTCGGGCCGATTGCCAACGCGGTGGCGATTCCCCTCATCACGATGCTCGTGGTGCCGCTGACGCTGATGTGGCTCATCGTGCCGCTCGACGCGCTGCTAACGGTCGCGCATCAGCTCATTGTCTGGCTTAGTCTGGGATTGCAGTGGTTGATGACGCTGCCCACGCCGCTCTGGTCGCAGCACATGCCACCGTGGTGGGCTGTGGGACTAGCGTTGCTCGGCAGTCTCATTTTGCTTGCCCCACGCGGTTGGCCGCATCGCTGGCTGGGGCTTGTGTGGTGCGTGCCGCTATTTGCCATCACGCCAGCGCGTCCTGCGGAAGGAGAATTCGAACTCACCGTGCTCGACATCGGACAAGGCACCGCTGCTGTCGTGCAAACTGCCCGTCACACCCTGGTGTACGACACAGGCCCACGCTGGACTGATGCGAGCGATGCGGGGTCGCGACTGATAGCACCGTATCTTCGAGCGGCGGGTGTGGCGCACATTCATGGCCTGGTCGTGAGTCATCTCGACATTGATCACAGCGGCGGTGCGAAGTCGCTCCTGAAAAGTGTTCCCGTCGACTGGATGCTGACCTCGGTATTTGCTGAGGCGGAAATCGTGAAAACCGCAAACGAGCGCGGCGTCAAAGCACTCGGTTGCGCGGCGGGCCAATCGTGGACGTGGGACGGCGTTCGCTTCGACGTATTGCATCCCGATGTGGGCAATTACACCGAAGCCAAACTCAAAACCAATGACCGCTCCTGCGTGGTCAAGGTCAGCACACCACGCTTCAGCGCACTTTTGACGGCTGATGTGGAGGCCATGAGCGAAGCAGCCATCATCGAGCGATACGCGGCCACACCTTCCGGGCTCAAAAGCGACGTACTACTCATGCCGCACCACGGCAGTATGACCTCGTCAACGCCAGAATTCATCAACGCAGTCGCGCCAAAGATCGCGCTCATCAACGCGGGCTACAGGAATCGTTTTGGTCATCCACGCGAAGGCGTGCTGGCGCGCTACACCGAACGCAATATCCCCGTGATGCGCACCGATTGGCACGGTGCAATCACGCTCAACTCGGTTGACGGAATCAACACGATTGAAAAGGCACGCGAGACGCGCCAACGCTATTGGGTTGATCGCCCCGATCCTGCGGATCGACGACCGATTGAATAACGGAATGGCGGTCGGCTTATGGCTTTCTGAACCGTCCAATTCGTACCGCTGTCTGCCCCAGTTTCGGATTCGGAACCGGCATCACCATGACGGCATCAGCATGCGGTGTGCGCACTGGAACCTCACCATCCATGGCAACGCGGGTGCCCGCTTCCGCAATCACCTCAAGTCCCCGTAACGGGCGAATCCACTGGAACCCAGCCGCCGTCACGGTGACCACGGTGCTGATGTCGACGACGCGTTGCATCATCGACTTTTCAACGCCAATATCTTTTGCAACCCACTGCGGGTCAAGCACGTCGAAGTGCCGCAGGAAGCGCAACACGACCTGCTTCGCCAGGTCGCCAGCCTCCGCCTCCCAATGCTGCCCGCACTCCACCAGCAAAGCGCTCTTCTCGCTCTGTTGATCGCCAAAGCCAGCGTAGTCGCGCAGTCGCTTGCCCGCAGCGTGGCCAGAATCAACCAAGATATGTTCAGGAATGCCGACAGCGCGGGCAAGGGCGAGCCCCTTTTCGGTATCGCCCGCCAACGCTATTGGCGGCGCGGGCTCCAGCATCGAATGCAGATCAATCAAATGATCCACCGTGTCATAGAACGGTCGTAACTCGCGCGCGCGCCGCAGCTCTCGCGAGTCGCGCAACTCGTGCGGCGCTTCAAGTGTTGTTATGTCCCACAGGCGATTAAAGTCCTCATCGACACAGCGCGAATCGAACGGCCTCAATGTATCAAACGAGTGATAGGCATCAACGTTTGCAAACACAACCGAGAGCGTGCCGCGCAACACCCGAACACCCGCGCGGAGAACCGGCACGCCCGCGTGCAGTACCGGCACGCCCGCGTGCAGCTCACGCAACAGCCAGTCGGCCGCAATCGCCCCACACACTTCGTTGCCATGCACGAGTGCATTCACGCAAACATGTGGCCCCGCAGTGTCGCCGACGAATCGCCAGACGTAGGGCAAACCTGTGTTCCCGTCTTGCCAGCGGCGAATGTCCGGAAATTGGGTTTCGATTACGACGTTCAAATGAGCCTCGGGTATTCTCTTAATTCAAAGCAAGCACACTGCCCAAACGATTATCGCGTGCCCAGACTTCGGTCATCGCGCGCCAACTCAAATTGCCATGACCACACACTTCATCAACAACCAGCGGATCAACGGCAGCTCCGGCGAATCCATCCCCGTGCTCGACCCGAGCGACGGTCAGGTTTTCGCGTACCTAGCACGGGGCAACGCGGAAGATATTCGCAAAGCGGTAACTGCCGCGCGTAAAGCCGCTGACGATGGCGCGTGGAGCCGCCTCGCGCCAATGGAGCGCGGCCGCCTGTTACACAAACTCTCGGACTCGATCCTCGCGCACCACGACGAGCTGACGCATCTGGAAATGCGCGATTGCGGCAAACCGCTCAAGCAGGCAAAAGCAGACGCCACAGCCGTCGCGCGCTACTTTGAATACTACGCCGGAGCCTGTGACAAGCTGCACGGCGACACCATTCCGTACACGCCGGGTTTCGCGGTGATGAGCTTCTACGAACCGCACGGCGTGACCGGCCACATCATTCCGTGGAACTACCCGATGCAGATCTTCGGGCGCACGGTCGGTGGCGCGCTCGCAGCGGGCAACGCTTGCGTGGTCAAACCAGCCGAGGACGCCTGCCTTTCGTTGCTACGTATCGCTGAACTTGCCGCTGACTGCGGCTTTCCGGAAGGAGCGCTCAACATCGTCACCGGTTTTGGACACGAAGCGGGTCAAGCGCTTGCGGATGCAGTGGGCATCGACCACATTTCATTCACGGGCTCAGCGCGGGTCGGCACGATCATCGCGCAAAGTGCAGCGAAGCGCCATGTCCCGGTAACGCTGGAGCTAGGCGGCAAGAGCCCGCAGATCGTATTCGCGGACGCCAATCTCGACGAAGCAGTCCCGGTCATCGTCAATGCCATCATTCAAAACGCCGGACAGACGTGCAGCGCCGGGTCGCGCTTGCTGGTGGAGGCGAGCGCGTATGAAAAAGTGCTCGATGCGGTTGGACAACGCATCAAAGCGCTTAAGGTCGGCCCAGCTGCGATGGATCTGGACGTCGGACCGCTCATTCGTGCGAATCAGCTGGAGCGGGTGAATGGATTTTTGCATGATGCCAAGTCTGCAAACCTGCGAATAGTTGCTCAAGGGAGCATCACAACCGAGGCGCCAGCAACGGGCTTCTAC